>NZ_JAVWJB010000109.1:0-1449 GCF_036639235.1 Clostridium sp. | reverse complement strand
AAGTATCTCCTAGAATGTTTTCATTTAATAGTCCATATGGTAAGTGTCATAAATGCGATGGATTAGGTACACTTATGGAAATTGAATCATCCCTTGTAATTGATAAAACGCTTTCTATTAATAATGGGGCTATTAAGGCGTGGAAAAACCTTCGTGAAGAATCTTGGAGTAAAGCACTAGTTGAGGGGCTTGCTAAAAAGTATAACTTTGATTTAGATACACCACTTGAGGAGCTTGGTGAAGAGGTAATTAACCTTATTCTTTATGGCAACAACGGAGAGAAGTATGAGGTTAATTTTATAAGAGATGGTGAAGGTGCAACTATGATGTACCACTTTGAAGGACTTATTCCAAACCTTCAAAGGCGTTATAGGGAAACATCCTCTGATTATATGAGGGGAGAAATTGAAAACTACATGTCAGATAAGAGCTGCCCTAAATGTAGTGGTGCAAGGCTTCGTGAGGAAAGTTTATCTGTTAAGATTGGAGGGCTTAATATTGACGCTGTATGTAGTATGCCTATACGTGAAGAGATGGAGTTCTTTAAGAAGTTAACCTTAACAGAGAAGGAAGCTATAGTAGCATCCCAGGTTCTAAAGGAGATTAATGAAAGACTTAGCTTTTTAGTAGACGTAGGTCTTGATTATTTAACCCTTTCAAGAAGTGCTTCAACCCTATCAGGTGGAGAGTCACAAAGAATAAGACTTGCAACCCAAATAGGTTCTAGCTTAGTCGGAGTTTTATATATACTAGATGAACCAAGCATAGGTCTTCATCAAAGAGATAATGATAAGCTTTTAAAGACTCTTAAGAATCTTCGTGATATAGGTAATACATTAATTGTTGTAGAACATGATGAGGATACAATGATTGAGGCTGATTATATTATTGATATAGGACCAGGTGCAGGTGCTCATGGTGGATATATAGTTGCACAGGGTACACCTAGTGAGGTTATGCAGTGTAGGGAATCACTAACAGGTGAATATTTATCGGGAAGAAGGAAGATAGAAGTACCAGAGACTAGACGTGAATCTAATAAGGGTGTAATCGAGGTAATAGGTGCCAGTGAAAACAACCTTAAAAATGTTAATGCTAAATTCCCACTAGGTGTTATTACCTGTGTTACTGGGGTATCAGGGTCAGGCAAAAGTACCCTTGTTAATGAGGTTTTATACAAAACAGCAGCAAGTAAGCTTTATAGAGCTAAAGATATGCCAGGTAAGTGTAAGGAAGTTAAGGGACTTGAGAATATTGATAAAGTAGTAGATATAGATCAATCTCCTATAGGAAGAACACCAAGGTCTAACCCTGCAACATATACAGGGGTATTTGATGCTATACGTGAACTTTTCTCAACAACTCAAGCCTCTAAGATGAAGGGGTATAAGCCTGGTAGATTTAGCTTTAATGTTAAGGGTGGAAGATGTGAGTCATGTTCAGGTGATG
>NZ_JAVWJB010000108.1:0-1500 GCF_036639235.1 Clostridium sp. | reverse complement strand
TAATTATAGCCTTACGGCCTGGTTTAGATTCAGCAAACATAACAGCTGCCTTAACCTTTGGAAGCATTGAACCTGGTGCAAAATGACCCTCCGCAGTATATTTCTCTGCATCTGCAACGGTTATATGTGCAAGGTTTTTTTGCTCTGGAGTGTTAAAGTTAATAGCTACCTGCTCTACAGCTGTTAAAATAACAAGTTCGTCAGCATCAAGTAATTCTGCTATTTTCTCAGAAGCTAAGTCCTTATCAATAACAGCTGGAATACCTTCAAGTGTTCCGTCATCTTTCTTGATAACCGGAATACCTCCACCACCAACAGTTATAACTATATGACCAGCATCTACTAGGGTTCTTACGATTCCCTCTTCAACAACAGAAATCGGTATAGGTGAAGCAACTACTCTTCTATATCCTCTACCTGAGTCTTCCTTCATTGTATATCCTTTTTCAGCTTCAAGAGCCTTCGCTTCTTCAGCAGTAACAAAGGAACCTATAGGCTTAGTTGGATTTTTAAATCCTGGGTCGTCTTTATCAACAACAACTTGAGTTACAACAGAAGCAACTTGCTTAGTTATTCCTCTTTTAACTAATTCTTCTCGAATAGCTTGCTGTAAATGATATCCTATATATCCCTGGCTCATAGCTCCACATTCTGGGAATGGCATAACTGGGTTGTTATTATTGTTTGCATGTGATGCTTCATATGTTGAAACAATTTGACCAACCTGTGGTCCATTACCGTGGGCTATGATTACCTCATGACCATCTTCTATAAGGTCTGCAATTGGTTTAGCAGTTTCAGCACAGGCTACCATTTGGGAACGTGCTGATGTATCCTTTGTATCAGATTGTAGGGCATTTCCTCCTAGTGCAACAACGACTCTTGCCATAATGTTTCCTCCTAGAATATATAAATTTTATATAAACTGGTATTAGACAAGCTAATACCAGATATAATCATTAAAGAGAGATAACTCCCATTGCTAGAAGTACAATCATTACAATTGCAATAATTATAAATAGTAGTGAACCAATTTTTTCTCCACTTGTAAATGCCTCACCCTTTTCCTTCTTACCGAAGTAGAATGGTATAAGACCTGTTACATAGAGTATAAATGCAAGCCCTAGATATACAAGACCTACTGCATAGATTACGTATATAGAATAAAGTGTAGCAAGTATTGCAACTGCCTTATTACCTGCTGTACATGTATCATCTCTATAACATGTTTTAACAGCAAATAGTGCTGAGAATAGGTATGGTACAAGTATCGCAGCAGTTGCTATATAAGTTACAGAATAATATGCTGACTGAAGCCCTGGTGATAATAGGGCTAGTAACAATAACTGGGTTACCCCATTAGTAATAATCAGTGAGTTAATAGGAACTCCTGCTGAATTTTCCTTAGCAAACCACTTTGGCATAACCCTATCTTTAGCAGCTAAGTATGGAATTTCTGCTGCAAGCAGAATCCAGCTTAATAGCGCTCCAAGAAGTGAT
>NZ_JAVWJB010000107.1:0-1828 GCF_036639235.1 Clostridium sp. | reverse complement strand
CCTGCATAACTTCTCTCAGATAATTTCTGATGAATTGTTTTGTTTGAAACCGTGCCAAGTGCAGAATTAACCCTATCTAAGTATGCCTTAAATGCAGGTAGGTTTTTAGGTCCCCTATAGTTCTTATCCATAGATGTTTCCATGTTAACAACATGTTCAGTTGTAACTATAACATTTTCACATTGAACTATTCTATTATTTAGCTTTCTCTTATCAGATGTATTGGTAACCCTATTTGTAAGATTCTTCGCATCTGCAAGATATTGTCTAAATGCAGGTAAGTTCTTGCTTCCAAGGTAGTTCTTGATAAACGAAGATTCTAAGTGGTTAAGCTTTGCATTTGCCTGTGAATAGTAACTACTAGCATAAACAGTTCCAGCAAAAATAACACTTAACATTATACATGTGGCTACAATGTATTTTCCCTTGCTTTTCAACTCTTTCCCTCCTTTAGTATAACTAAAGGGCCTATATTTCGTTTAGCTTAAGTGTAATGCCCTCTAGAGAATCAGTTTTGTAAGCAGTTGATAATGGTACAAACTTAGCTTGGTATGCACCAACTATAGCAGGTACCCTAACAACCTCACTATATACCTTAACATCATCCTTATAAATAGCAACTGGTAAATTCTCAACTAGCGGCTTTAATGTGTCTGGGTCTACTAATGTGCTTTCCGTTGAGTTTCTAATAATTAAATTAAAAGATAAGAATCCATCTACTAATTCAAGTGATGATAGATTAAAGTTAACCTCATTTTCCTTTAGTAAAGGTAATCTATTATTATAGTCAATTATCTCAATTGACTTCTCATCATTTACATCTTCAATTTCTCTAAATCCAACTGATGTTTCACTTTCATCTGCAAATGGTTTTTGAACCCAGAAGTTTACCTTAGCCTTAGTAAGGTCAACACTCTCTGGTAGATATGTTTTATCAAATAATAACTTCCACGGTCTTGCTGAATATGGCTGAAGTGTTCCAAGATCTTCTCCCTTGAAAACCTTTTTAAGAATTATCTTTCCATTTTCATCAACAACTATAAGACATGGGTTATCTAGATTAATTTCAAACTTAGTTGCGTTTCTAAGATATACACTAGCCTCATACCCCTCATCCACTGAGAATACATATGATGTGCTAATATTAAGATCTCCATCTTCAATATCATTAAAGGATCTAATCTCCTCCATATATACATCCCTAACAACCTTAGATGTTTTGATTTCCTCTGAAGGCTTTAAAGAAAGCTTCAGCTCTATTTTTTCATCCTTGTTTTCACCAAGGTACTTATTTTTAAGTTCTTCTACTTCTTGTTTCTTAGTATTTACTTTGTTAAAAAACATTATGACTCATCCCCCTAAAAAAATAGCTATCTCTAGTATCTTATTTAATTTATCTTTTGTAATTAAACCTAACATCTAGATTATATACTATTTTCCAACTTATTACTACAAATTACTGGGTTTTTTAGCCCTTTTATGGTGTTTTAGTCATATCTGGCTTAATTCTTAAAAGTATATCACTATTTATAACCTCTCCTAAATATGTTATAGTTGCTATTTTCATCTGAGCATCTATATAAAACTCAAGTTCATTTGGCTTTATCATTTTAAGGGTTGAATAAGCAAGCTTATATTGACCTGTGTTAAATAGGTCTACCCCCTTAATATAGTATTTATATTGAACCCTCATATCCTTAGCATACTCAATTCTATCCTTAAATACCTTTTCATAACCCTTTTCCCTAAGTCCAATTTCATATTCGTCAATTGCCTTTTGCATATTATTTTGAATAAGTAGAGCATCTCCCTTTTCTAGAATAGCATC
>NZ_JAVWJB010000106.1:0-2076 GCF_036639235.1 Clostridium sp. | reverse complement strand
AATCAAATAATAATTAATAATCTAATTGTTTGTAAATAATACTATGCTTTGATATAATTCTAAGTAACTATATAAGGGGGTAGGAAAGTTTTGTCTAGAGTTAGAGAGTATCAACAAGCATATGAGAAAGCATTAACAAACTTAAAAAACAATTCAAATACACTAGCTGTAATCGTATATGGCAGCATAGTTACTGGAGATATCTGGGAAGAATCTGATATAGATTTCATTGTAGTTACAAGTGAAGAAGACAAAATGGATATCCTTTACACAAAAGAGTATGGTATTTTTATGCACATAAATTATATGTCAAAGGATCTTTTTATTAGGAATTATCAAAACATAATCAAGGGGGGTACTTTCCATAAGGCATTTTCAAGTGGAAAGCTTGCTTATTGTATAGATAAGGACGTTAAGTCTATTTATCAGGCAACAAGATTTTACTCAGATAGCGATAGATGTATTAGAAATATAGATATACTTTGTGAGATATTTAATCTTATGCATTATGCTAAGAAGTTTTACTATACGAAGAAATATGAAACATCATATGAACTTGCATTATTAGTTTACAAGAATTATGCAAGACTTGAAATGAACATGAGCGGGTATGTAACTGACAAGGATGTTATATCTATTGCAGTTAATCTTGATTCTAACATTGAGGAATTATTTGGTATTTTAGTAGGTAATGAAAGCTTAGACTATAGAATAAATAGGGTACTAGAACATGTAGAGAGTTTTATTGAGAAGAATATAGGAAGGATAACACTTCCAATAGTTGAATTTATCCAAAAAAACAACAACCTTTGCTCAATTATGGATATACAAGAAGGTAAAGGATTTAACCTTATTAATAAGGATATGAGCCTTGTTATTCACGAAATGGCAAAGCAGGGAATCATTAACGAAACAACTAGAAGGTACGAAACTGAATCAGGAGAGTTTTTAGTTGAGGAGCTAGTTTATAGCGTTTAAATATGGAGGTAGAATATGCAAAAAGTAAAAATAATAACAGATAGTTCATGTGATTTAGAAATAGATTACCTAAGGGAATTATCTGTAGATATGAGTCCACTTGTAACTATTTTAGAGGATGGAGAGTTTTTAGATAGAGTGGAAATGGGACCGGAGGAGTTTTATAATAAGCTTAAAACCGTAAAGAAGATTCCTACAACATCACAGGCTTCACCTGCATCTTTTAAGAAACAATTTCAAGATGCATTGGATAATAATATGGATGTACTTTGTATAGCATTTTCTTCAAAACTTAGTGGTACATATCAATCAGCATTAATAGCTAAGGAAATGCTTGATAATGATAATAGAATTGAAGTAATTGATACTCTTTGCGCATCTGTTGGTCAGGGGCTTTTAGTAGAGAAGGCTGCACTTATGGCAAAAGGTGGAGCAGAAAAAAGTGAAATAAGTAAAGTAGTTAGGGAAATGGCTTCAAAAATGCAACATCTAATTGCAGTAGGATCACTAGATATGCTTAAATTGGGAGGAAGAATTTCATCTTCACAGGCGGCTATTGGTAGTCTTTTAAATGTTAAGCCAATACTTCAAGTTGTTGAGGGTTCTATATTACCATTAGAGAAATGTAGAGGTAAAAAGGGTGTCCTTAAAAAATTAATTCAGATTTTTGAAGAAAGAGGAGAAGATATTCAAAACTCAAGAATTGGATTAAGTTATGCACAGGATAAGGAATTTGCATTAGAACTTGCAAAGGATCTTAAGGACAAGTTAAATATAGAGGATGTTCTAATAACAGAAATAGGTTCAGTTATAGGATCCCATGTTGGTCCATCAACGCTTACTATTTGCTTTGTTGGAAAGTAATATATACTAAAGAAGAGATATAAATTATCAAAATTAGAGGTGAAAGTTGTGAAGCTTCATGAGTTTATATGTTTAGATAAGGATAGTAGTGAACCATTATATATTCAAATTCATAATGAAATTAAGAAGTTTATAGAAAATGGAACACTTAAGCCAAATGATAAGCTACCAGCTATTAGGGCACTTGCAGGAAAACTTTCAGTTAACAATGTAACAATAGTAAATGCTTATAAG
>NZ_JAVWJB010000105.1:0-2147 GCF_036639235.1 Clostridium sp. | reverse complement strand
ACTTAGAGCTTCTTGGAGAAATCCCCTTAGATATAGCAAGATAAAATTCCCTAATACCCTAGCTACGCTTAAAAGCCTAGTAATTAGATAAATCTAACTACTAGGCTTAATTTTTATGGTATTCTAATTAGTCTATATCCAACTCCTATGTGAGTTTGAATATATGTTGGGTGTGATGTATCCTTTTCTATTTTCTTTCTAAGTGTAGCCATAAATACTCTTAGTGAAGGCACATCACTATCCAGTGGATTAACCCAAATTTCCTTAATTATATAGTTATGGGTTAATACTTTTCCTACGTTTTTAGATAGTAGGCAGATTAGTTTATATTCTATAGGAGTTAGGTGAATTTCCTTATCTTCTAGGAATACACACCCTGCACTATAGTCTATTTTCAGTCCTCCATTAATGAATATGGAGCTGTTCTTCTCTGGGCTGTTATCATATGTAATTTTTCTTAATGCAACTCTTATTCTTGCTAATAGTTCGTCTACGCTAAATGGCTTAGTTAGGTAATCGTCTGCACCCATGTCTAGTGCTTCTATTTTATCCTTATCTTCACTTCTTGCGCTTACCACTATTATTGGGCTATTTGACCATGTTCTAAATTTCTTAATAAATTCTATTCCGTCCATGTCTGGAAGTCCAAGGTCTAGTATTATTATTTGAGGTAGTACAGATGTAGCCATTATTATGGCTTCCTCTACACTAGTTGCTGTATGTGGCATATAGCCATTTGCGTTAAGTGTTGTTACCATTAAGTTTCTTATTGCCTTATCATCTTCCACTATTAAAATAGGTGTTTTCATCTACGTTAACCTCCTCAAGTGGCAATTTAAATCCAAATATAGTTCCCTTAGGTAGGTTGTCTCTTACATATATATCACTGTTATGAGCGTTAATTATAGACTTACACAGTGATAATCCAAGTCCAAGTCCACGTCTACTATCTCCCTTGTTCTTATCAACTGTAAAGAACATATCAAATAGCCTTTCCTTGTCTTTTTGAGATATACCATTTCCATTGTCACTAATTTCTACAACTGCTTGTCCCTTTGACTTTCTTACTGAAACAATTATTTTGGATCCCTTTTCTGTATATTTTATGCCGTTATCCACTATATTTATTATAACTTGTATTATAAGTCTTGGGTCCATTTTAGCCATCATCATAGGGTCTTCTATATCCATTATAATCTCATGTTCATCTCTTTTTCTACTAGTATGTTTAAGTGCCTCTGAAATAACCTCTTCAAAGAATTCTGGTGTCATATCAAGGTCCATGTCACTATTATCTATTCTAGTTACTGATAGAAGGTTTTCAACTAGGTTTATAAGCCAAAGTGAATCGTCATATATGTCCTCATAAAGCCTTTGTTTTTCTCCTTGGCTTAAGCTATCTCCTGTTCCCATAAGAACATTAGCATTCCCTGATATACATGTAAGTGGGGTTCTTAAATCATGTGATATAGCTCTAAGTAGATTAGAACGTAGACTTTCCCTTTGAGCCTTCATAGCTATTTGTTTTTGGTTTTCGTTAAGGTAATATCTTTCCATAGCTGAACCACTTTCTGCAAGCATTGCTGCAAGTAAGCTTTTTTCTAGTGTTCCAACTAACTCATTACCACTTATGGCAATACCAACAACAGCATAAACCTCATTCCCTGAGTAAAGTGGCTTATATAAACATTTTGCACCAGGTAATGTATCTGTTCCATATCCTGCTGATCTTTTATTTCTAAGTACCCACTGGGCAACTGCCGCCTCGTCGTTGGTACAATATTCTTCTTCATTTATTTGACTATCCTTAGCCTTATATAATATTGCAGGCTTAAGACTTCCCCCCTTAACCTCATAGAAAATAACATCTCTTTCTAGAAGCTTATTAATCTGGAAGGCTGTCCTTTCTATTATTTCACCAATAGTCTTAGCGTCTTGAAGCTTCTTAGTTGCCTCAAGTAATACCTCTGTTCTATGTGACTTCATAGCTGCCATTCTTGCTTGGTATCTTATTCTTGAAGTTAATGTACTTGTAATTAATGAAACTACTATCATTATTGCAAATGTAACTGGGTAGTCAAAGGTGTATGCATGGAATGTAAACCTTGGCTCACAGAATAAATAGTTAAATGTTAATACACTTAATA
>NZ_JAVWJB010000104.1:0-2194 GCF_036639235.1 Clostridium sp. | reverse complement strand
AGTAGGGATCTTATAGGATTCCTTGGAATTAATAACCCTGAGGTTGAAAGGGATGCTTTAAGCTACCTTCTTATTAACGGATGGGGTATGGTTATTATTTTCTTTAATAGTTTATGTACTAGGTTCTTTTCGAGTTTTGGTAATAATAAAATATCTTTAATTATTAATTCGGTAGGTCTTATTATTAACATAATTCTTGATCCGATTTTCATATATGGTTTAGATTTAGGGGTAAATGGTGCAGCTCTTGCAACTGTTCTTTCCAATGGAGTTGCCCTAATTATGGCAATTATCTATTCAAGGGGACTATATCCACTTAAGCCTATTAAATTATTCCAGTTTAGTATGATTAAAGATATTGCTAAAATCGGTAGTCCTAATGCAATGCAGAGAATTATATTTACTATGATAAACATTTTCCTAGCTAAGATTATAGCTGTTTACGGTGCAGAGGCAATTGCAGCACATAAGATTGGGCTTCAGGTTGAGTCTATTACCTTTGTTATTATTGGTGGGTTCAACGGAGCTATAGCAAGTTACGTAGGACAGAACTATGGTGGTAAGAAATGTGAGAGAATTAGCGAGGGGTATAGTGTATCCCTAAAGCTTGGCATGGGATATGCATCTGTTGTAATGGCACTACTTCTAATTATTCCAGAGCAGCTTGCAGGAATATTCGTAAGTGACCCTGGAACAATTAAGATAACAGCTGATTATCTTAGAATTATAGGGTTATCACAGGTTTTTGCTGCTGTTGAAATGGTAACAGGGGGAGCCTTTATGGGGTTATCAAGAACCAAGTACTCAGCTGTAATAAGTGTTGGATTAACTGTTATTAGACTTCCAATAGCTATGGTATTAGTTAAGTTCATAGGAGTTAACGGTATATGGTGGAGTATAGCTATTTCAAGTATTCTTAAGGGAGTAGTAAGTTACGTTGTTTACAAATATGTATTGTGGAAAAAGGTTTGTAAAGAGTTAAAATGTGCATGTTAGTTTTTTAAAAATTTAAATCCATACTGATTTTTATGTAATAGTTTTACAAATGGTATATAATAAGTTATATATGGAATTCTTATTCCGAACATTTATAAATTTATTTAAAAAATTTGTCTGTTTATAAAGGAAAAAAGTTTCAATATATACTTTGGAAATTATTTAAAAATGTTCCAATTTGTTATAGAATATAAGTTATAAACTATTTTTTAGGGGGAGGTATGATTATGAGAAAAAGTTATTTTTATATTGGCATAACGATTATTATAACCATTATTATGACTAGTTTTCTTGTAATAGAGACCTCCTTATTTAAACCTAAGAAATTAGTAAATGATAACTCGATTATATCAATGGATACCTGGACATATACAACTGACTATAATGATTTTGCACAAAGTGCAACACTTCCTTGGAGACCGAATATTACAAGGCCTAATAGTGTAATATTTATGAAATCAAAATTACCTATAATAGAAGATAATAAGTGTCTACTTATAGATTCATATATGAAAAATATTAAGGTTAGTATTTTAGAAGAAACTATATTTGATAGTACCTGGGATAGAGATATAGGAGCAGCATCCTCGATTGGTAGAGGGCTTTATTTTGTTGATATTCCAAGAAAATACTCAGGGGAGGAAATTGAAATTGCAGTATCCACCCCTTTTACACAGAAGCAGGGTGAGGTTAATTCTATAGCTCTAGGAGAAAAAGCTGGATTCTTCCTTGCTATGGTTAAGGATTCAGGTTTTGAAAATGCAGTTGCAGCAACTATGATTTTTATAGGGCTTATTTGTATTATGATTTATCTTGTAACATTCTATAAGAGTAAAATATATTTTAACCTAGCCTGTATAGGGGTTTTTGCACTGCTATTTGGGTTTTGGATAGTAGGAAGTACTAGCCTTTATCAAATAGTATATAACAACCCATACATAGGGTATATTATTGAAAGCTTCTCATATTATGCAATGCCAATTCCTATACTTATTTTCCTAATTGCAACCTATAATATCCGAGAAAAAAGATTAGTTGTAGGATTAATTGGGGCATTTACAACATTTCTGTTTACAGTTATAGTTTGTCACACATTAGGTATATTTAAGATTCACCAGTGTAGTGGTGCATATAATATAATTTTACTTGCAGCATTTATTTTAGTAACATATGTTCTTACAGTTGAGATCAGAAGAGG
>NZ_JAVWJB010000103.1:0-2223 GCF_036639235.1 Clostridium sp. | reverse complement strand
TACTTGCAGCATTTATTTTAGTAACATATGTTCTTACAGTTGAGATCAGAAGAGGCAATAAGGAGATTCGTATATTTGCACTTGGGTCTATAGCAATGCTTATATGTGGATCAGTTGAAATAGTCCTTTTCTTTACAACTAATATAAAAACCCCTATTGGTATTTATTTAATTGGGCTAGTTGCCTTCATATGTGCAATAGCATTTTCAATGGCTAGGTATATTATTAAGCTTAATTTTGAAAAGGTTAGAAATAGAGAGCTTAAGCATTTGGTTTATAGGGATATTTCAACAGGAGTATTTAATAGAACTAAGTTTGATGAGGATATGAATAGACTTAATAAAAAACTTGGTACAAATGCTTCTATATGTATTATTGTTGTTGATGTGGACAACTTAAAAAGGACCAATGACACAGAGGGTCACCTTGAGGGGGATAGGCTTATATGCGAAACCGCATCAATTCTTCAAAGAAGTTTCTTTAACGTAGGAACAGTATATAGAATAGGTGGAGATGAGTTTGTTGTTATATGTGTTAACCAGGATCAGTTAACCATAGATAAATGCGAACTTAACCGTGGGCGCATAGTTGAAGAGATTAGAAATAAAACCTGTAAATACCTTGCAATGTCTACAGGAAGAGCATATTACCGCAAAGAATTTGATGATGATATGTATTGTGTTTTTGCAAGGGCAGACAAGCTTATGTATGAAAACAAAAATCAAAGAAAAAAACAAATAATAATGAATGTTAAATAGGATTATATTAATGGATTTTTCCACTAATATAGTCCTTTTTTAATTTAATTTTATATAAGTGTTAAGTATGATTGAAAATTACTCGAAAGAAAATAGAGTCTAGAATTTGTATAAAAATATGCTATAAGTAATAATTTATAGAAAATATTGTCTATATATGGTATTATATATGAAAATATAGGAAAAAGAAGTTAAATAGGAGGTGTTAATTTAGCTATGAATATTTTCAAGAAGAAGATGGCTATAATTCTAACCCTTATTTTAGTTGCAAATATAGTTTGTAGCGGGGTTATTAGTGGAAAAGCCATTGCAAGTACTTTACCTAAGATAACATCCCTAAGAGTACTTGAAACTTCGCCTAAAAAGGGAGATAGTGTTACATTTAGAATAGGTTCAAAGGGAAGTGAACTAGTTCAGTACAGTATATATATGTACTCACCTACAAAAAAAAACTGGGAAAATGTATCAGGTGGGTATTCAAAACCTGTTAAGCAGGGACAAATACATAGTATTAAGATTAATAAGACCCTTAATAGTGGAAACAATAGTTTCAGTGTATGGGTAAAAAGATCAGGAAAGCCTCCAGCGAGTAGAGGTGGATATGATCACTTTAAAAGTCTTAGCGTAAATGTTAAGGAGCCTTTAACGGGAGGTGAAGCATCATCTAAGCCTGCAAGTATGAAGTCGGCTTATATACTAGATAATGAGCAGTTTGTAGGTAAATACCCTTCAATTAAGGTTAGTGCAAACTCTACGGTTAAGGTTCAATACAGAGTGTTTTTATACTCAAAGGACAGTAGGTCGTGGGTAGACATGACAGATGGTTATACTGCGCCAGTAGACCCGAAGATTAATACTAGCATAAGAATAAATGCTCCACTAGAAAAAGGAGATAATAGTTTTAGTATATGGGTTAAAAGAGCTAACCAAAAACCTTCTAAAAAGGAAGGTTATGATGGGTTCATAAGTTATAAAGTAAAAGCCAAGGAGTATGGCGGTGGTGGCTCAGGTGGAGAGTCTTTACCTGCAAATATTAACACAGTTTCAATAGATAAGAGCCAAGAGAAGCTCGGGGGAACCCCTACAGTAACTTTAACAGCGAAATCTTCTGTTAAGGTTCAGTATGCTGTTTATATGTATTCTGTAAGCAAAGCAACCTGGGAAGATGTTATAGGGGGATATTCCTCAGCATGTGACCCTAAAAGCCCTAAGGCTATTAAAATTAATAAGCCACTTAAACCAGGAGATAATGTTTTAAGTATATGGGTAAAAAGAGCAGACAAAAAACCTTCAGACGCTGGAGGATATGATGATTTTGAAAAGAGGACTATTAAGATAGGTACAAGCCCATCTAAGGTTGTAAAAATATCATCAATAACATGTGAAGAGGGAGATGCTATAGTTGGTCACAGACCTAATATAAACGTTAGAGGAACTTCAGGAAATAATGAAGACCTAAAATATA
>NZ_JAVWJB010000102.1:0-2252 GCF_036639235.1 Clostridium sp. | reverse complement strand
TGAAAATTGTATAATTGTGTTAAGGAAGTATATAATTTTTGGGGAAATATTTGGAGGTATAAGTTATGAATGATCATATTTACACTTTGTTTTTCGGTGTTGCTATTATTATAATATCTATTTTTGTCCTAGGTTCTAAGAAGGGTAAGAAGTCATGTTGTTCACACCATCATCATGGCATGGAGAATAGTCATAGTAGCGTAGTTAGGTATTATGATTGGTGCTATAGTAGCATTGATGAGTTTAGAGAGGGACTTGCTGTTGTTTGTAATGGTGATAAGTTTGGATACATAGATGTTAATGGGAATGTTGTTATTCCCATTGTTTATAATGATGCTAGAGGCTTTGAAAATGGATATGCAGTTGTAACCCTTAATAATCATCAGTTTTTTATTAATACTAAAGGCGAGAGGGTTTCTGAGGTTTTTAAGGAAGTTTATGAGTTTTCTGGTGATTATGCTATGGTTTCTACAGGTGATGCTATAGGGTATATTAATAGGGAGTTTGATATTGTTATAGAGCCTAGATTTAAGGAGGGGTTTGACTTCTCAGAGGGGGCTTTTATGGTATCTGATGGTACTAAGTATTTCCTTGTTGATAGTGAGGGGAATAGGATAGACGATATTGAGTACGATGAGGGAAGACAGCATATTGAAGGCTTTGCAGCTGTATGTGTTGGGGATAAGTGGTCATATTTAGATAAGGATTATAATCTTATTTGTGACTTTATATTTGATGATGTTGATGACTTCTTTAGAGGCCATGGTGTCGTTTGTATAGAGGACAAGTTTGGAGTAATAGATAGTCATGGAAGTATTGTTGTAGATATTAAGTATGATGATCTTGGAGAGTTAAGCTTTGGGTTAATACCAGCAAGACTTGGGAATCACTTTGGTGTTATTGATGAACTTGGTAATACTGTTGTTGACTTTGTGTATAGTGATATTAGGGATTTCCATGAAGGGTTCGCCGCATTTGAAAAGGGGAATAAGCTTGGATTCCTGAATCTTAAGGGGGAAGAGGTTATACCTGCTGAGTATGATGAGGTAGGAGACTTTAGAGAAGGGCTAGTTCCAGTATGTAAGGGACACCTGTGGGGATACCTAGACCATGAGGGACATAGAATATGTGACATAAAATATAGTGATGCATTCCTATTCTCAGAGGGAAGAGGAGTAGTAGAACTTAATGGTAAGTTCGGATATATAGACGAGCTTGGCAAGGAGAGAAGTAGTATTTCATTTGACCAATGTACAGAGTTCTATAACGGTTATGCAACTGTAGTAGGAGATGGGTATGTAGGAATAATGAATCATAGAGGTGATTGGATCATCCCAAGATGTAATAAATAATATACAAGGAGTATGTAGAAGTAAAGTGTCTACATGCTCCTTGTGTTTTTTACAAAATAGCTATAAATATGAAAAATATTTGAAAATTTATAACAAGATGACAGTTTGTGTCTAACTCATGTAATATAATGGAACCATTGCATTTATTTTATATTTAATTTAGTTAGGGGGAAACAAAATGAAAAAGAAAAAAATCATAGGAGCATCACTGGCAGGTGTTATGGCTGTATCGTCAGCAGCAGGTGCTGTAGGAGCGGTTCAAGATATTAAGGTTAGTGAAGCCTCAGTAAACAAGCTAGTACATGATGTTCATGCTAAAATCGAACATATAACTTATTCACTTAAAAAGAATTATCTAGGGCTTAAAAATGTAGGACAGTGGCAGTCATATATTAAAGAAGCTAAATCTCTTAATGCTAAACTTCCAAAGGGTTCAAGTAGAGATAAGTATCAAGCTAGAATTGATAGGGCAGAAGCTCTAGTTAATGCAGCTGCTAGGGTTAACAAGGTTGAGCAATCAATGGAAGTTAATGCACATACTATTAAGAATGTTCCACAATGGAGCCAGTACATTAAGCTTGCTAAGGAAGACCTAGGAAAGGTTGACCTTGGAGTATTTAAAGCTCAGTACAATGAACTTCTTGAAAGGGTAGCACAAAGAAGTGAAGCTATGGAAGTAATCAAAACAAATTACACAAATAGCTATAAGAAGGTAGAAGCACTAGTAGAAGAAGCAAATAAGCTACTAGGAAGTAATAAGGAAGCAGCTAAGAAGAAGCTAGAAGAGGCGAAGAAACTAGCAGAGCAGCTTCAATCACATACATCTAAGGATGAACTAATAAACAAAATAGATGGAATAATAACATCAATTCCATCAGAACCAGTACCACCAACACCAGG
>NZ_JAVWJB010000101.1:0-2333 GCF_036639235.1 Clostridium sp. | reverse complement strand
TATAACTATAGAGCCGGAAAAAGGTTCTAAGGAACGCCAGGTTAGCGATATTATAGAGGTTAATATAACTGGCTTAACAGTTATACAAAACGAACAAAAAATTAATGCTAAGCTTGAACTTATTGAAGCTGGTGATAATGTTAAGGTAACCTATAACGGTGATATTCAGGAGTCCTATCCTGCTACTATTACCAATACATATGGCATTCAAAAATTATTAAACCTACAAAAATAAAGGGGCTAGGAATTTGCAGCTAAGTACTGCTTATTCTCAGCCCCTTTTTAATCTTTGATTTTGTATAAAAAGCTGACTACCGATTTAGTAGCCAGCCTTTTATAATATCATTCCATGAAAATCTACTTTCAGGAATTTATCTTTAGTAGCAAATTTATTTTAGTTCTTATGTGTCATTTGATATTGTGCCACATTTAGTGATAGGTCACTTATTCTTTCTAGATTACTTATAATATCTAGATACATTGTTCCAACTAAGGCATTACATACACCTGCATTTAGTCTGCCAATGTGTGACTTTCTAAGGTCTCTTTCCATGTAATCAACCTTCTTCTCAATAAACATAACTTCTTCAAGTTTCTTTTCATCAAGTTTTCCAAGTAAACCTAAACTTATATCTAGTGACTTTTGAACAAGATCAACCATATCTTGAAGCTCCTTAGCAGCTCCCTCTGACATTTCAACCTTCTTCTTAGCCTTATGGGTTGCAAAGTCTGCAATATTATCTGCATGGTCTGCAATTCTCTCTATATCATTAACCATGTGAAGTAAATCTACAACCCTTGTACTATCCTTTTCAGATAGGTCAAGTTTAGATATTTCAACAAGGTACTGAGTTATATCCTCTTCAAGCTTATTAATTAAGCTTTCGTTTTTATATGCCTTTTCAATAATGTCTTCATTACCTGTTTTAAAGGCTTCCATAGCTACTCCTAAATTTTCCTTAGCCTTGTTACCCATTCTCTCAATGTCCTTAACAGTTTGGGCAATAGCAATTGAAGGAGTTTCTAATAGTCTTTCGTCTATATACTTAGTTCCATATCTTTCAGTTTCATCTTCACCTTTAATTATTTTATTAGCCCACTTAACAAGTAGTGGAATGAAAGGTATAAGAATTACTGTATTAACTATATTAAATATAGTATGTGCATTTGCAATCTGTCTTTCAACATTGTCTGACCCTATAACAGGAAGTTCAGTTACCATCCATGCTAAAACTGAGAATAAAGGTAGGAATATAATCGTACCTATTGAGTTAAATAGCAGGTGAATAACAGCTGCTTTTCTTGCTGTTTTTGAAGTACCAATACTTGAAATTAATGATGTTACACAAGTTCCTATATTGCATCCAAATAGTATAGGTATAATCATAGTAATATTAACAATACCAGTACCTGCAAGTGCAATCAGAATACCTGTTGTTGCAGATGAACTTTGAAGAATTGCAGTCATTACCATACCTGTTAATAACCCAAGGAACATATTTCCATCAAGTGCCTTAAGCATATCTATAAATACAGGAGATTGCTCAAGTGGTGCCATTGAATCCTTCATTATGTCCATACCAAAGAATAAAATACCGAATCCTAGAATAATTGATCCTATTTGCTTAACATTGTCTTTCTTAGCAAACAGAACAGTAATAGCTCCTCCCCCTATGAATATAGGAATAATCCCCATAATATCAAGGGTAATTAACTGACTTGTAATAGTTGTACCAATGTTGGCACCCATAATTAATGCTGTTGATTGGAATAAGTTCATTAGCTGAGCATTAACAAATCCTACAACCATAACAGTTGTTGCAGATGAACTTTGAATAATAGCTGTAATAATAGCTCCCGTTAATATCCCTTTAATAGGATTTGAGGTAAGCTTTTCAAAGAAACCTTTTAATTTGTCACCAGCAATATTCTGAAGACCGTCTCCCATCATGTTCATACCATAAAGGAATAGACCAAGACCTCCAAATAAAACCACAAACATCTCTAGAATATTCATATTTTCCTCCATTAAGTAAATAAAATAATAAATTCCTATAATATTAGCAATATTTTTAACGTACATTTAATATGATACATAACTTTTATTAGCTTGTGAATAGTTTTCTCCCTATAAATTCTCTGTATTTCTTTCTTTTTAGACAATTTTAATGTATAAATGTAATTAAAAGGAATAGACTGTTAAACATAGGTTAATTAAAATAAAAAAGAGGTTATTCTGAATTACAGAATAACCTCTTAAAATTATTTAACGCTTTGTTCTAATTTGTTAAGTTGTGACTCTAGTTCCTTTAGGTAATTACCATAAGCAGCCC
>NZ_JAVWJB010000100.1:0-2568 GCF_036639235.1 Clostridium sp. | reverse complement strand
GTACGCTCGCTATATGTTTTACTGTTTAGTTTTCAATGACCAAAGTACTTATTTACTTTACCATGTGTTTTCATTTCTGTCAACCATGTTTTAAAGTTTTTTTAATTTTGTTTTGAAGCGTTGTTTCCGCTGCTTCGTTGTGTCCCTCAGGACAAGACTTATCTTACCATCCTAGAGGGTAGTAGGTTTTTAGTTTTGCTTCATAATAGTACTTTACCACACAATATACTCTGTATTTTAACTATATACTCCTATATACTACAGTTGATATACTAGGGAGTGTGTACCGTTTATAATTATATATTGTGATTTTTCTCATAATTCTCCTCTCTTTAAATTATTTTACTATATATACCCTTCAAAGCATTGGTACTACTATGTTTATAGCTATTAAATTCCTATTTACATAGCTGTTTCTACATTAATATTATGTTTTTATAAGTTCCTAATTAAATATATTGATTAATGATTTATGCATTTAATTTATTCCTATTAATTAATAAACAATATAAAATAAGGAGCGCCGAAGGCGCTCCCCAGTAAATTTTATGTAGTTAAAATTATTATGCTGGAAAAATTGCGTACTTAGTTATGTATATAAGCGCAACTCCTGGTGCTTGAAGTAAAGCTGCAATCCCAGCTGTTATAGGGTTAAGTGGAATAGCAAAGTCCACTCCCATAAATGTAGACAGATGATTAGTAGCATATATAAATGCTACTGCAACTAAAAACCTAAGGGAAAACTTTAAGATTATACCGTTCTTAATTCTTATAGATATGGCTATGCTTAATAAAACAGCCATAATAACTATGTACATAATCATATTAGTGTTAAGCTCACCTAATTGTGAAAGCATATTTCACCTCCATAGATAAATTCATATACCTATGTGTATGCAGGTAAACCTTCTTTAATATCTATTCTGCTATTTCTTTTATTCTTCTAATTAAGTAGGATATTCTCTCCTGTTCTGCCTTCTCCCTATAGATTGCATATTCTATAAGTTCCTTATCTGTTACAAATTCATAATAGGCCCTCAGACTTCTAAGATCCCTCATAGCCTCCCTTGCCTCTTTAATAAGTAGAGCAAGAGTATCACTATTTGGAACTTCTCCTGACTTAGTCTTCTTAATGCCCCTGTCTAATAAATCTCCTGTCTCTAAGACTAGCTTATTATCCATAAAAAAGCACCTCCTTTAATACCTTGATTCTTACCAAGTTAAAGGAGGCTTATACATCTATATAACAAATCCACCGTTTGGACTTATAACTTGACCTGTAATAAAACTTGAATCATTTGATGCTAGGAATAAACATGTTTTTGCAACATCCTCTACAGTTCCTATTCTCATAAGAGGAGTTTCCTCACGAAGTACATCTATATCCTCTTCACTAAATGAACTTAGCATATCAGTTGCTATTACCCCAGGTGCCACAGCGTTAACCCTAATACCTGACGGACCTACTTCCTTAGCAAGCGCCTTAGTAAACCCAATAATCCCTGCCTTCATTGTTGAATAATGAACCTCGCATGAAGCCCCAACCATTCCCCATATAGAAGATATGTTAATTATCGCTCCACTTTTTTCGTATATCATATGCTTTAAGCACTCACGACTACAATATAATACACCCTTTAAGTTAGAATCTATCATATTATCTATATCCTCATCGGTTAAATCTATAAAAAGCTTCTCCTGACTAATACCTGCATTATTAATAAGAAGGTCTATTGACCCAAACTCACCTAAACAGTAATTAACCATAGCTTTAACTTCACTTGAAACTGAAACATCACACTTAAATATCCTAGCATTAACACCCTTAGCTACAAGCTCATCACATAACCCCCTAGCCTTATCCTCAGAATTCTTATAATTAATAAGTACATTATATCCACTTTCTCCAAAAACCCTAGCACAAGCAGCCCCTATTCCTCTTGAAGCACCTGTAATCAAAACCGTTTTTCCCATTAACCTTCTCCTTAGACTTTCTCTTGTATATATTATACCCTACATTAAATAACCTAATAATCCTATCTACTATATAATCTATAAAAAATTTCTCCACCCCCTCTCCCCCTTCTGAACTCTATTAATTACTCTACCTTCATTTTAAGTAATTATCTTATCATGGATAAAATTCTCCCTATACATATTTTAATAAAGGTAGATACTTTATGTTAGATTTTCATACCTCAAAATATTTATCCTTCTCCCTCCCCTTCTGAACTCTGTTAATTACTCTACCTTCATTTTAAGTTGTAACCTAATGATGTTATGTTATATCACTGAATATACCCTTGGGTTTTGACTTAGAGGGTCTTAGGTGCAAAAATGCAAAGGCACTTAGGGATGGCGGTTGTTTGAAGCTTTAGCTGAGTTTTAGCCAGCCCTTAGTGAATTTGTATTTTTGTGCCTTAGACCCTCTTGGAAAAATCCCACCGCGGTATAGGCAGTGATATAACATAATATCTCCCTACACACAAAAGAAGCTGTACCCAATTAATGAGTACAGCTTCTTTTTATATTTCTCGGCGCCCTTCTAGGGCTCTTGTAATTGTAACC
>NZ_JAVWJB010000099.1:0-2626 GCF_036639235.1 Clostridium sp. | reverse complement strand
TATAATATCGCTAACCTGGCGTTCCTTAGAACCTTTTTCCGGCTCTATAGTTATAGAGTTACTATTTTTAGAAATAACACTACCTTTGAAGCTGTAATTACTTGAAGTTTTCATAAAGGAAAGGCCAATAGTTATAACTACAGCAGCAATAAATACAAGTGCAATAAGGTTTTTTGATATTTTCATTTAATTCATCTCCAAAAAAGTAATAAGTAAACAATAATAAAATCTAAGGTAATTAAAATTATAACATAAAATTACATAAATACCATAATAATAACAAAAAATATCTGGTTGAATATTTTATTGGAAATGATATAATAATATAAAAAGAAACCTTTGACGAGGAGTAGTAAATATCTACAACACTTAAGAGAGTGGGTGGTTGGTGTAAACCCATGTGAAGTAGTATTGAATCCACCTTTGAGGGACTGTGATGAGCAGTACCGCCATGGACGGTTATTCCATTGAGAGGATTAACAACTGTTAATCAACTTAGGTGGCAACGCGGAAGATATACCTTTCGTCCTATATTTTTAGGACGAAGGGTTTTTTTATTTTATTTTGTATGTTTAAGGAGGTAATATTATGTTAGACATTAAAAGAATTAGAATGAATCCTGATGAAGTTAGAGAAGGGATGCTTAGAAGAAAGAAAGAGGCTGAGGCTAAATCAATAGACGTTATACTAGAGCTTGATGAGAGAAGAAGAGCTATACTAGTTGAGGTTGAAGCACTTAAGAGCCAAAGAAACACAGCTTCAGGTGAAATAGCAAAGCTTAAGAAAGCTGGAGAGTCAGCTGACCATATTATGGCAGAAATGAAGGAACTTTCAGATAAGATTAAGGGTCTTGATGAAAGTCTTGCAGGAATTGAAGAAGAGCAATACAATCTTGTTCTTAGACTTCCAAACGTACCAAATCCATCAGTACCAGCAGGGGAAGATGATACAGAAAACATAGAAATGAGAAAAGACGGAACTCCTAGAGAATTCGACTTTGAACCACTTGCACACTGGGATATAGGAACTAACCTTGATATTCTTGACTTTGAAAGAGCAGGAAAGGTTACAGGAGCTAGATTTACATTCTACAAGGGAGCAGGAGCAAGACTTGAAAGAGCTCTTATTAACTTCTTCCTTGATAAGCACACTACAGAGAATGGATACACAGAAATTCTTCCTCCTTTCATGGCTAATTCAAAGAGTTTAACAGGAACAGGACAGCTTCCTAAGTTTGAAGAAGACATGTTTAAGTTAAATGGAACAGATTACTACCTAATACCAACAGCAGAGGTTCCAGTAACTAATATATATAGAGATGAGGTTCTTCCAGGAGAAACTCTACCAATACTTCATACAGCTTACTCACCATGTTTTAGAGCAGAGGCAGGTTCAGCTGGAAGAGATACAAGAGGTCTTATTAGACAGCACCAATTTAACAAGGTTGAACTAGTTAAATTTGCTTCAGCTGAAACTTCATATGATGAGCTAGAGAAGCTTACAAATGATGCAGAAAGCGTACTTAAGGCACTTGGACTACCATATAGAGTGGTTAAGCTTTGTACAGGAGATTTAGGATTTAGTTCAGCTATGACATATGATATTGAAGTTTGGATGCCAAGCTACGGAAGATATGTTGAAATTTCAAGCTGTTCAAACTTTGAAGACTTCCAAGGAAGAAGAGCTAATATTAGATATAAGGAAAACCCTAAGGATAAGCCAAAGATTGTACACACACTTAACGGATCAGGTGTTGCAGTTGGAAGAGCCCTTTCAGCTATCCTTGAAAACTACCAAAATGCAGATGGAACAGTAACTGTACCAGAAGCACTTAGACCATACATGGGTGGACTAGAAGTAATTAGCGGAAAATAAAACTGGTTGCTAAGTGGGGATACAGATTGCCCTTTCACCATAAATTTAATATATTTGTTTATTAATAATACTAAACGATAGCATTTTTATGCTATCGTTTTTTGAGATTTTATAACATATAATTAATAGGATAATGACAAACAAGTAAAAATATATTTAAGGAGAATGAGATGTATTATTTAGCTTTATTATTTGGTGGGGCTACGATTGGACTTATGATAAGTGTTAATGGTCAACTTGCTAACCACCTGAATATATTTGAAATCAGTTTTATAGTTCATGGAATTGGACTAGTACTTTTATTAACTTATGCAGTGTTAATAAAGAGGGAGAAAATAACCTTTAGAGGACTTCCGAAGTACGTATATACTGTTGGTATATACGGTGTTATTTTAGTTGTTACAGGAAGTATATGTGCTAATAAAATAGGTGCAACCCTGACTATGGGTCTATCTATTGTTGGACAGATGTTAATATCTGCAATAATAGATCACTTTGGATTATTTAAGACTCCTGTATGTAAGTTTGATTATAGAAGAATTCCAGGATATCTAATTATAGGTGCTGGAATTCTATTACTGCTTAGATAGGGGGAGGGCGTAATGGCAATATGGATTGGAATAGCTGTCTTAAGTGGGATGGTTAATATAATGAATAGAATGATTAACTTAGAGGCAAAGAAAAGACTCGGTCTATGTAATGGAACTATGCTTAACTATGTAGAGGCAACAATATTATCTCTTATAATAGC
>NZ_JAVWJB010000098.1:0-2676 GCF_036639235.1 Clostridium sp. | reverse complement strand
ACTTGGAGGAACTTTAAGTATACAAACCATAATGACACTTGGATTTAGTGGTGTACTATTTATTGCTATCCAAATGATCATAACAATATCTGCTGTTATTTATATTGGTCGTAAAATGGGATTTGAAGACGACTTCACCTACCTTATGGCAAGTGGTAATGGTGTATGTGGTTCCTCTGCTATAGCATCTGTTGCACCTGCTATTAATGCAAGTGACAAAGATAAGGCAATATCAATTACCCTAGTCAATGTTACTGGTACAGTATTAATGCTAATACTGCCATTTATAGCCCTGGTATTCTTTAACCAGGACCTACTTGAAACCTCTGCACTACTTGGAGGTACACTTCAGTCTGTTGGTCAGGTTGTTGGTAGTGCTAAAATGATTAGCCCTGAGGTAACAGAACTTGCTACTATTTTTAAGATTGTTAGAATTATATTCCTAGTATTCGTTGTTATATATCTTTCTTACCTTAAGAATAAATCAAAAGGTGCAGAGGCTGAACTTGATATTGTTGACTCAGAGGATAATGATTTACTAATAGAAGATTTTGACAAGAAATCATCAAAACCTAAATTCAAACTTAAGATTCCATGGTATGTTATAGGATTCTTTGTGCTATGTGGAGTATATACACTTGGCATTATACCAAACTCACTATCAGCTACCTTTAAGGGAATAAGCTCAACATTTGAGGTTATTGCACTTGCAGCTATTGGTATGAGGGTTAAGATTCGCGATCTTATTAATCAAGGTTCTAAATTCTCAATTTATGCCGGGTTAATAGGTCTAGTTCAAACAGTCGCAGCTGTAATATTAATATTTATTATTCTTTAAAGCATATCACTTTAAGGGGTCAATTGACGCTTTATCATCCCAAGTAGCTTTATCACCCCTTGGTAAAACATGAGAAACCTATTTTTCATGATAGGCTGTTCCATTTATCAACAGCCTGAGCCATATATCATTACTTCGATATATGGCTTTTTAATTTACCTATATGTACTATACGTCTTTTAAGTGGTAGCATTTTTGTACAGCTATGACAAACTATTTCCCCATTAGATAATGATAAAATATGGTTTTCATATGTATCTAACTCTAGGGTTACCTTCTTTACAAATAATTCATCTACCTTTTCAAGTGATGTTGAAAGTCTTCCACATAAATGAATTACATCTACATTACTTTTTTGAATATGTTTAATTAGTTTAATATTTGATGGTGCTATAAATTCCTTAAAGGTTTTTGGACCAATTATATTAATATCACCACTTGGTTCTGCAAGGGAAATCATCTTTATTCCACTAACCTGATTAATATAATCAAACTGGAATTTTTCAATGTATTTAATTGCAAGAATTACACCTTCCCTATTTCTTTTACATTCCTTAAAGACAACAATAGGATTAATAAGACTTGATAATATAGTAAATGCCCCTTCAATATTAAGGCATAATACCTCATTACTTTCTTTAATGTATTCTATAACTCCTTGTGAATATGAAAGATCCCCAGCTACGCCACATAGGGGAGTTAATGTATTCTTCTCCATTAACTCTAAAAGTTCCTTAACCGATGAAAAATAATACTTACCTACTTCATAATCCTTAATCCCTAAATTATATAAAATACTTCTACACTCTACAAAACTATCAAAGGATATTGTTTTAAATATTTCTGAACTTCCTTCTAAACATGATTTTCCTCCACACAAAAACATAATACCCTCCTAAAAGCTTAAGCTATTAATAAACTCATTTTGGAATTCGCTATCTAGTGATAAATTTATAGACTTAACTTTCTTACTTAAATTTCTCATTTCCTGAATATATTCCTCATTTATACTACTAATAAACGCTCCTTCAAGTGAAGAATTACCTACAAACTTAACACTTCCATTAAACTTACCTGGCACTATGCCAGTTCTTCTTAATGACTCTTCATTTAAATGGTATCCAAATGACCCTCCTACTAAAAACTCCTTAACTTCTTCTAACTTAACCCTTCTACAAAGAATGTTAATCCCTGATATTATAGCTCCCTTTGCTAATTGAAATGACCTTATATCCTCCTGGGATATGTATATACTATCAGTTAAATATATTTTCTTATCCTCTACCTTAAAATATTTTTCAGCATTATCCTTATTTATTTTACCTGTCTTTAAAATAATTCTATGTTTAATAAATTCACTTATAATATCTATTATTCCACTTCCACAAATACCACATGGAGAACCATTGCCAATGGTTGAAATAACTATATTATCCCCATCTATTTTAAATCCATCAATAGCACCATCTTCAGCCCTCATTCCACATTCTATATTACTTCCCTCAAATGCTGGACCAGCTGCTGTTGCTGTTGTATATATCTCTCCACTGCTATTGATTCCAATCTCCCCATTGGTACCTATATCTATATATATAGAATTATTTCTATTTTCAAAGTTACAAGCAAACATTCCTGCTGTAATATCCGCACCTACATATGATGAAATTGAAGGAAGAAGTATTACATCCGAATTTACTTTAATAGAAATAGTATTTGAATTGATGTTATAGGTATCTAAAAACACACTTTCATATGGTGATTTAACAAGATTTTCAACACTTTCACCTGCTAATAAATGAAGCATAATTGTGTTTCCTGCTATATAAATACCATTAATA
>NZ_JAVWJB010000097.1:0-2780 GCF_036639235.1 Clostridium sp. | reverse complement strand
ATTGTGCATCCTTTTTTATATTTATGTTCCGCAGAAGGTTCTATATGTCTTATTTGACGTGTCTACCATAGCATATTTACCATAGTCCTTATTATAATCAAATGGACTTTTAAGGTATGATACCATTTCATTAACCATTGATATATCCCCATCTTCTGCTCTACTTAGAGCTTCTTCTACTAGGTGGTTTCTTGGAATAATAACAGGGTTATTCTCCATCATTCTCTTCTTAACTAAAGTCTCATCTTCACCTTGAACAGATAGTCTACCTCTCCATAGTTTAAGCCAGTTTTTAAAGTCTTCACTTTCAGGGTTTTTCACAAGAGAATAATCTTCCCTAGTTAATGCAACAAATGTATTAGTATAATCCTCTTCCTGATTTTGCATAATTGTTAACAGACCTTCAATAAGATAGCTATCTCCTTGGATTATTTCACTAAGACCTATTTTCCTGCCCATTCCTTCTATATAACTTCTTGTATATCTTCTTTGAAACTTAGCCAATTCTTCCTTAACAAGATTAATTGCTGTTTCCTCATCCTCATGTATTAAGGGAATTAGTGTTTCAGCAAATCTTGATAGGTTCCATACTGTTATACTAGGCTGGTTCTTGTAGCTGTATCTACCACTTCTATCTATTGAACTAAAAACAGTTGATGGATTATAGACATCCATAAATGCACATGGTCCATAATCTATTGTTTCACCGCTTATAGATACATTGTCTGTGTTCATAACCCCATGGATAAATCCAACTAGGTTCCACTTAACTATAAGCCTTACTTGAACCTCTACAACTCTTTTTAATAATTCTAGATATGGATTCTCTGCCTTTCTACACTCTGGGTAATGTCTATCTATAGTATAATCAGCAAGTTCTTGAAGTTCATAAACATCCCTAACCCATCTAGCAAATTGGAATGTTCCAACCCTAATATGGCTACTTGCTATTCTAGTAAGAACTGCTCCTTTAAGTACAGTGTCTCTATAAACATCCTCACCTGTTTCTACAACAGCAAGACTTCTAGTTGTAGGAATCCTAAGTCCATGCATTCCTTCACTTATAATATATTCACGAAGCATAGGTCCAAGTGCTGCTCTTCCATCTCCACCTCTTGAATAGGCAGTTCTTCCAGGCCCCTTTAATTGTACATCAAATCTCTTCCCACTTGGAGTTATATGCTCTCCAAGTAATATTGCCCTTCCATCTCCAAGCATAGTAAAATGACCAAACTGATGGCCTGCATATGCCTGTGAAATAGGCTCACTACCCTCTATTAGAATATTTCCTGATAAAAACCTAATAACATCATCATCAGTTAGGTTAATTCCAAGTTCCTGTGCAAGTGAAGAATTATATACTACAACACTAGGATCACTAACACTAGTAGGTCTCTGATAAGTATAAAAATCCTCTGGAAGTTCTATATATGTATTTTTAAAATTAAATCCACTCATATTATCACCACTTTATAATAATTATTAAATAATACCAATTATTCATTTAGTTAATATTATCACATTACTAGTATTCATAATAGGTATGTTAACTATTCAACTAACTTACCCTATATCACATATACTTCTTCTGTATATTTAACTAATTTTTTACTTATTTTAGATTTAAAAGTGATATTATAATAAACAACGAGGTGATATTATGAAAAGATTTTTAAATAAGGAATCTCTTGTTATAGGAACATTAATTACAAGTATGCTTTGTTTTTTCCTTCCATGGTTTTATTTCTGCAGGGATATTGATGATGGAAGTGGAAAATACTACTTACTTAATACTCCTTTAATACTATTGTTTTTTGTAGCAATAATATGCACTTACATTAAGGAATACCTAATTGCAGCTATATCTAGCTCTCTTATTATAGCCTATCAATTATATTTATTCTTAACCTATCCAGTAATTATCTATGCTGATAAAATTGATATACTTACTAGTTTATCCGTTACCCACTATGGGTTTTACCTAACATTATTAACACTAGTTATAGCAACTAGTTGTAACTTTAAATTCTACTTTTCTAGTAAACATCAAAAATTATCTTAAAAATAAAAGTCATAATACTAAGGCTTTCCCTAGTAGTATGACTTTAGTTTTATTATTATATTAATCCACCATCAACATAAGACTTAATTGTTCTTGTTATATAACTAAGTGTGCAGAATTCCTTGTTAATTTCATCTGTAAATCTCTTAAGTCCACTAACTAATATCTTCTCACTAAACTTCTCAAGTAGAATCATAACTATAAGCTTATTAATGTTACCATTCTTATCATCTAATGTTCTAGAGTCCTTAATAATCTTATTCTCAAGTGCAGCATTTAGTGCCTCTTCAAGTTCTGTGCTTATCTCAACCTCAGGCATTTCATCAAATACTCTAATTCCCTCTGCCTTTAGGTTAATTCCCTTAGCCTCGCTTAGATCCGTATTAAGGAAAATCGTATTCTTAAATACAGCATCCTTAAACTCACATCCCTCAAGATTAACTCCCTCAAATATAGTTCCATCAAACTTAGCTGCTCTAAACTTACTCTTCTTAAGATTAGCACCTATAAACTCTGCTTCCTTAAAAGTACACCCGTAGAAATCACTAGACTTCATATGTGCTCCTCTAAAGCTAACATAGTTAAAGTTAGACCCTGTAAAATCACAGTTATAACAATTACTTCTTTTAAGATTGTTATACATAAAATTCTTATTCTTCTTCTCTATATTATTGTACTTAAACCCAACATTCTTATCCTTCATAACATATCCACCTTT
>NZ_JAVWJB010000096.1:0-2925 GCF_036639235.1 Clostridium sp. | reverse complement strand
AATGTCTTATCATGAAACAAAGCAACAGAATGGACGGAGAAAATTTAATCATCTTTATTACAGGTGGATATTAGATTAGATAGGGGAGGCTCTTTGGTGGTGAGGAGATTTTTGTGTAATAATTTTGTTTATAGATAGGAATGGCTTTAATAATTCTAAGAGCTTAAAAGGTTTGAGTTTGTATTAGAAGGTATATAGGATATAATTGAATAATACATAATGAGTGTAGTTTAAGTAGAAATTATAAGGTAGAATAAGTGAATTAAAGGAGAAGGATATTATGAGAGAAGATTTAGAACTTCAGGTAAGTGCACAGGAAAGATATGATATGTTTATAGGTGGAATAGTTGAAAGTGGAGTTGTTTGGGGGCTTAAGAATGCTGAAAGTGGTGTATGGGCCGTAGCACCTTCTAACAATTTTGATGATACAGGTTCAATGCTATTCTGGTCTAAGAAGGAAGCGGCTGAGAAGTGTATTGAAGATGAGTGGGCAGACTATACTGCTACTTCAATTCCTGTTGAGGTTTTCATGGAGAACTGGCTTGTTGGACTTGATGGTGATGGATTGCTAGTAGGTGTTAACTGGAATTCTGATTTAGTAGGGGTTGAGGTAGAGCCTATAGATTTATTAGAAGATATAGAAGCTTTAATCGACAAGCTAAACAACCTATAATAAGTATATATAGTTAATAAAAGTCTCAGGCTACATTCTGATTGATTAGGATGTGGCCCTTTTGTTTTGAAGTATAGGTATATTTAGGATATAATAAAGAAAATTATATTATAATGTTAATTAACTTAATATTAGATTATGTAAAGAAGGAAGGAGAAATCTATGGATAAGTTTACTCCTATGGAATTATTATCTCTTATATTTATTGTTATAGCTGTTGTTATTAGAGTTGTAGGGTTATCTAAGTTAAAGGATAGAACTTTAACTAAGGAAGGTCGTAGTTATGTGGCTTCTAAGGGAGGGTATAGACTTATAACCCTTGATTTAGCTATATTTGCTACAGTTATTTTTATGATTATAGCAATTACACTTAAAGTTAACTTTATATTAGCTTTAATAGTTTATTTAGGTATTATTAGTTTTTCTTTAATTAACTTCTTTAAGATTATAAAGGAATAAATACTCCAAATATAGGGAATGATTCTAATATATTCTCTTAAAGGATTATCTAGAGGTGGTATATATGGTAGAAGTAGATGGTTTTGTAACATCTATTGTATATAAGAATGAGGACAACGGTTATACCGTTGCCAAGATTAATTGTGAACAGGATAGGGAGAACTATTCTATTGTTGGATATATGCACTACTTAAGTGAGGGACAGAGGGTTCGTCTTAAGGGTGAGTGGACTTACCATAAGAGTTTTGGTAAGCAGATTAAGGTAGAGAGCTTTGAAGAGGTTTTACCTACTACTTCAGAGGGTATAGAGAAATACCTAGCATCAGGGCTTATTAATGGTATAGGACCTGTTACTGCGAAGAAGATTATGAAGGCTTTTGGAGACAAGGCACTAGATATTATAGAGAATACTCCAGAGAGGTTAACTGAAGTAGAAGGTATAGGCTCTAAGAAGGCACAGAGAATATCAGAGTCTCTTAAGGACCAGCGTGAAGTTAAGGAGATTATGATCTTTCTTCAAGGACATGGTATTACACCAAGTCATGGAGTTAAGATATATAAGAAGTATGGAGTTTCTTCTATTCATGTAGTTCGAGAGAACCCATATAGACTTTGTGAGGATATTAAGGGAATTGGTTTTAAGACAGCTGATAAGATAGCTAAGAGTTTAGGGATTGACGTTAATTCCCCATTTAGAATTGCATCAGGTATTAAGTATGTACTTAAGATGTCTACAGGAACAGGGCATACATATCTGCCAAGACAAGAGTGTATAGATCGTTCAGCAACTGAGCTTGTTGTAGACAAGGAATTAGTTGAAGAAGGCATTACTACGCTTAACTTATCTAAAGATATTATAATTGATGAGGTGGAAGAGGTTCAGTGTATTTACCTACCTGAGATGTTTTTCTCTGAGATTAAGACAGCTAAGAAGCTAGTAGAGCTTAACCTTAATAAGATAGGTCTTGAGAATATTGATGTAGATACTGAGATTAAAGACTTTGAGAAGGAGAATGGTATTAGCTTTGCACCTGAACAGATTAAGGCTATTAAAGACGGTGTTGAGAATGGTGTATGCGTTATTACAGGGGGACCTGGTACTGGTAAGACTACAATTATTAAGTGTATTATAAGTATATTTGAGAATCGTAGCTACAATGTATGTCTTTGTGCACCAACTGGTCGTGCCGCTAAGAGAATGAGCGAAAGTACAGGTTATGAAGCTAGAACTATACATAGATTACTTAAGGTCGAATATATATCAGAGGAGGAGGATAGAAGTTCCTTCGCCAAAGATGAGGATGACACTATTGAAGCGGATGTTATCATTGTTGACGAAGCTTCTATGATAGATATTATGCTTATGAACTCACTGCTTAAGGCTATGAGTTCAACTACTAGACTTATTCTAGTAGGAGATATAGACCAGCTTCCATCAGTGGGACCTGGGAATGTTCTTCGTGATATTATTGAAAGTGAAGGGGTAGTAGTATCTCGCCTTGAGAGGATATTCCGTCAATCTCAGGAGAGCCTTATTACAGTTAATGCCCACAAGATTAATAGTGGAGATATGCCTATCCTAAATGCTAAGGATAAGGACTTTTTCTTCCTTAAGAATCCAACCCAATCAGGAATAATAGATGAGATTTCAGAGCTTGTTAATGTTAGACTTCCAAAGTTTAAGGGAGATATTGATAAGACTCGAGATATTCAGATTCTAGCATCTACTAGAAAGGGGGAGGCTGGAGTTATAAGTCTTAATCATGCACTTCAGTCTATACTGAATCCTGCAT
>NZ_JAVWJB010000095.1:0-2953 GCF_036639235.1 Clostridium sp. | reverse complement strand
CTAGAGGTACCAGCGAGCCTATGGGTGAAACTGTTATTAGAGGACCAAGGGATGGGTTTGTTGAGACTATTAGATTTAACACAGCACTTGTTAGAAGACGTATTAGGGACCCTCGTCTTAAGGTTAAGCAGTCACAGGTAGGAGTTCGCTCTAAAACCGATATTGCACTTATGTATATAGATGAATTAGTTGATAAGGGAGTTTTAAGTAAAATAGAAGAAAAACTTAAGGCTATTAATATTGATGCAATACTTGATAGTGGGTATATTCAGCAGTTTCTAGAAGAAAAGCCATTAACCCCTTTTCCCCAGATTCAAGCAACTGAAAGACCAGATGTTGCAGCAGCAGGTATTTACGAAGGAAGAATTATTATACTTGTAGATAACTCACCAACAGCACTTATTTTACCTGTTACAGTAACAGCATTTTTCCAATCAGCAGAGGATTATTATATTAGACCTGTTGTAGCAACAAATGTAAGGCTACTTAGAGTAGTTGCTATTATTATAGGGCTTTTAGCTCCTGCTATTTATATAGCACTTACATCATATAACCCAGAGATTATTCCAGCAAAACTTGCCCTCTCAATAACAGCATCACGTGAAGGAGTTCCATTTCCAGCATTTATTGAGATGATGATTATGGAGGTAACACTTGATTTGCTACGGGAAGCAGGAATTAGACTACCGAAACCACTTGGTTCAACAATAGGTGTAGTTGGAGGTTTAGTTATTGGTCAGGCTGCAGTTTCAGCAGGAATTGTAAGTCCTATTGCAGTTATTATTATTGCAATTACTGCACTTTCCACATTTGTTACTCCAAATTACGAAATAGAAGCTGCATTTAGAATATCAAGAATAGGACTTATGTGCTGTGCAGCTGTATATGGACTATATGGTACGGTTCTTGGAGTTATATTACTTCTTATACATTTAGTTAGACTTGAATCATATGGAGTAGGATATTTAGAACCTGTTGCTCCATACAGATTAAGGGATCTTAAGGATAGTTTATTTATTAGGGTTCCTCTTGGGTATATGAAGGATAGACCACAGTATATTAATAATGATAATAAGATAAGACAGAGGGGAGATGAGAAGTTTGGAAAATAATAATAAGTTTACATCTACCCAGTTAGTTAAGTTTTTAATATGTGCAATGCTTGGCGTTGGGCTTCTCCAGCTTCCCTCAATTTTAACTGAACATACTGGAAATGAAGCATTTTATATTCCTATATTTGCAGGGATAATATGCCTAGGCTCAGCCTACCTTATATGCAAGGCCGGTAGTATGTATAATGGTCGTGGACTTGTAGGAAGTGCTAAGTATACTTACGGAAAAACAATAGGAGTAATAATTATTATTCCATTATTACTTATATACTTAATAGCCTGTGCAGTTGAAGCAAGGGTATTTACACAAACAATAAAGCTATTTTTACTTGATACAACACCTACATGGGCAATTTTAATACCTTTTTACTTTTTAATACTGTTTTTATTAAGGGGAGAACTGCGTCATATAATTAGATTTATAGAGTTTGTACTGCCTTTTATATTAATTATTGTTTCTATATTATTTATTTTAGTTATTCCAGGAAGTGACTTTACGGATCTTTTGCCTATAGGTCAGAGAACATTTTTAGAGTATTATAGGGCAATTGATGGTAGTATATTTTCTTTTTTAGGAATAATATCATTACTGGTAATTTATCCAAATATTAAGAAAAAGGATTTAAAATCCAATTTTAAAGTTACAGCATTGGCAGTTGGAATTATTTCAGTAATCTATATGATAACAGTAGCACTTTGTATTAGTAAGCTAGGTACTGCTGAAACTAAATGGCTACTATATCCAACAATAAGTCTTATTAAGTCAGCATATATTCCGGGAGGGTTTATAGAGAGGCTTGAGGGAATACTAATGTCTATATGGGTAATTCTTGTTTTTGCAACTATTGCTATAGCACTATATGCTATGACAACAATTATACTTGATATATTTAATTTTAAGGATAGAAGGTTTATAACTACTTGTATTATACCCTTTATATATATAGCTTCTTCTAGTGCACTAAGCATACTTGAGGTTATGAATGTAAGTATAGTTTCAGGATATATACTTGGACCATATTCTATGTTTATACTTCCCCTTTTAATTATTATAGGCTATAGGGTTAAACAAAAAAGGAGGGGAAGTAGTCATGAGAACTAAAAAGCTTACAGCTGTGCTCTTAATAATTACATTACTACTTCCAGTATTATTAACCTCATGTTGGGATAAGAGAGAGATTAATGAAAGAGCATTTATTAATACCATATATATTGATAAGAACTACAGTAAAAAACTAAGTCCATATATATCAAGTGATATGAAACATAGAGATAATGAAGAGTTATTCGTAAGCTTTGGGATAGCCAACGCTGCTGAGGGTGAAGCTAAGCTTACTACATTTACCCATTCTGTTGTAGCAACAACATTTGGTAATGCAACAGAGAAGTTAGATGCAGAAACCTCAAGAAGACCATTTTTTGGTCATACTAAGCTTATAGTATTTGGCAAGGAACTTATTGACGATCCTGAACTTTTTACTGAGGTGCTAGATGATCTTGAGAGAAACACTTCTATAGATAGAGAACTTAAAATCATAGTTGCGGAAAATAGTAATATTACGCTTGAAGCTTTAAGGCCTAGTACAGAAAATCTATACTCTAGCTATATTGATGGGGTAATGGGCGCTGCTAAGTCAATTTCATATACTATTCCTATGTCTATGGGACAGTTTTTTAATGATCTTCGCCAAAGTGAAGGTAGAGCAGTGACACCTGTTGTTAGAATGGAAGGGGAAAAAATAAAAATGGATAGGGTACTCCTAATTGATAATTACACATCTAGAAAAACTATGAGTTCACGTGAGGTACGTGGATATAAGTTTTTTCATGGTGTAGATAGT
>NZ_JAVWJB010000094.1:0-3106 GCF_036639235.1 Clostridium sp. | reverse complement strand
TTGCCTTGTAATACATTGTACATAGGAGGATTAATCCATGTACCTTTAGTTATAAAGTAAATTTATAGGATGGTGATAAAAATCACCTAACGCAGGCTAATATTAAATAGGGTTACATTAGGTATGTTCATAAACCTAAATGGAACCTTAGTGTTACCAAGTCCTGTGTTTACATATAGCTTGGTTTTATAGCTGTTATCCATTGTATACATGCCCTTATAGTATTTTTCAGACATGGTGTTTTTCTTAATTGGTCCATAAAATGGGATGTAAACCTGCCCACCGTGGCTATGACCTGCCAAAACAAGGTCAATAGGATAATCACTATACTTATCTGCTATATCAGGTTCATGGGTAAGAAGAATATTATAGTCACTTTCCTTTATCCCCTTAGTAGTTGACTTAATACTTGGGTTTCCAAGAAGAGCATCATCACTTCCTAGTATTCGAATTCTCTTCCCATTAAGCTCAATAACATCAGAGTTGTTTTTAAGTAGCTTAAATCCAGACTCCTTCATAATGTTTTTATAGTATCTAACTGCACTTCCTCCATAATCACGGTTACCGTATATAGCATACTTACCAAGCTTGGCTTCTATCCTGTTAAGAATAGGAGCTATTTCATCTTTATGGGTATACTTTGCAGCATTATCAATTAAATCCCCTGTAAATACTACAATATCAGGGTTTTCGGCGTTTATTTTATTAACTGCTTTTTCAAGCATATCTAAATCATAATATTCACCAAGTTGAGTATCAGTAAAATGAACAACCTTAAGATCTGTATTTGAACCTTTACTTAAATCAATGGTTTTAGTAATAAGTAATTTAGGCTCTATAAAGGTTGTATAGCAAAATAGACAGCCAATTATAAGGATAATGGAAGCTATTGTAGCTAATAATATTTTTAATAACTTAAACATGGTTTTCTCCTTAAGTAGATTTACTAGGATATATCATATAATACTCTCTTTTACTGTAACCTTGGTTACAATTTAGTTTAATATTATGTTAAATACTCTTAACATAATGTATAATTTGTAAATTTTAAAGATGTTGTTAATTGACTAATAAGATGTTACAATCAATAATAATTATATATTGAGAATACATATCAAACGAAAGGAGAGATTAAAATGTTTGAAAATATAGTGTCAGCCCAGAATATTAGCTTTGTTTTAGTATTTTTTGAAGGATTAGTTTCGTTTTTATCTCCATGTGTTATACCACTACTACCTATTTACATAACCTATTTAGCAGGGAACGCAAAGGTGGATAATGGAGATGGAACTTATAGATACATAAGAAGTAAGGTATTACTACATACAGTGTTCTTTATACTTGGAATATCAACTGCCTTTTTCCTATTAGGATTATCATTTACTGCACTTGGAGGATTCCTTGCAGATAATAGGGATGTTTTTGGCAAGGTAGCAGGTATTATAATTATTCTTCTTGGAGTAGTACAACTTGGAATAATTAAGCCAAGGTTTATGCAGAGGGAAAGAAAGATTAACCTTAACATAGCAGGAAAGAAAATGAACCCACTACTTGCATATGTAATTGGATTTACATTTAGTTTTGCATGGACTCCATGTGTTGGACCTGCTCTTTCATCAGTACTTATACTGGCTTCAAGTGCTTCAAGTAGCTTTGTAGGTAATATGCTTGTATTAGTTTATGCCATAGGATTTGTTATTCCATTCCTATTACTTGGACTGTTTACATCACAGGTACTTAACTTCTTTAAGAACAACAAGAAGTTTATGAAGTATAGCATTAAGGTTGGAGCAGTTATTATGATTATAATTGGAGTTATGACATTTACAGGGGTAATTAATAATGTTACTAACTACCTTGGAGGAAGTACTAAGCCTCCTGTAACTTCAACTGATAAGAAGGAAGAAGATAAGACTCCAGATGAAGTAGCTCCACCTAGTGAAGATCCGAGGGCCCCAATGGAATTTACTATGAAGGACCAATATGGTAAAACCCATAGACTTTCAGACTACAAGGGGAAGACTGTATTTATTAACTTCTGGGCAACCTGGTGTCCACCATGTAGAAAAGAAATGCCTCACATAGAGGAGATATACAAGGAATACGGACTTAACAAGAATGAGGTAGTTATTCTAACTGTTATTACACCTAACCTTGGACGTGAAGGTGATAGGGAAAGCATAATTAAGTATGCTAAGGAGCAGGGTTATACTATGCCGATACTATTTGATGAAGAAGGCACAGTAGCAGCAGATTATAGAATATCCGCATATCCTACTACTTTCATGATTAATAAGGACTACAAGGTTTATGGATATGTAAGTGGAGGACTTGAAAAAGACCAAATGAAGGAAATAATAACTCAAACCCAAAATGGAAAAATAGAATAAGTAAGATAGAATAAAGTATATAGGATTAGTAGTTGGATATGGTCTAATTACTAAGGAGATAGAAACAAGACATTCTAAAATAAAAAATGCAGGGATACCTAAGACAACCGTAAAACTCAGCTAAAGCTTCAAACACTACGGTTTTTTCTAAGGTCTCCCTGCATTTTGTGTAGTGCAAACTGCACCTTTTATTAAAGCGCTCATCCAGTAGATTCAAAGTTACACTTACTAAAGTATACATACTCACCTTGGGTACCAAGGATAAGATTAGTTATATCACTTAGAATCTCTGTAATAAACAGTCCGTTTCTGTAATCCTCAATAGTTAAATTAACCTCTTGAAGACTTGTTTTGTTATTAAGAATATTCTTAAGCCCAGCTGGGAACTCAATATACTTACCAATTACTCTGCCATCATCTGATAGGTTAAGTATTGTAGGTATCTTAAACTCATCAACAGTATCATATAGATAGTCCTCATATTCTCTTTGGTGGAAGAACTTAACTTCAATTAAGGGATTAAGTGCTGCTACCTTAAGTAAAATTGGAATAGCTATAGCTGCATCAGGGCAGAAAGTCTCTGTGAAAACAGCAATCTTCACAGGAGAAGAAATCTCCTTAATTCTAGCCTCTACTTCCTGAGGAATATCCTTAAGAATTTCTGAGACTTTAGTAGCCTTTGTGTTAATAAGAGAAGTCTCCTTATCACTAGAGCT
>NZ_JAVWJB010000093.1:1668-3122 GCF_036639235.1 Clostridium sp. | reverse complement strand
CATTGTCTATACCCTTGGGTTTTGACTTAGAAGTTCTTAGGTGCAAAAATGCAAAGACCCTTAGGAAAGCCACGTGTCTGAGGCTCCGCCGAGTTTGAGGCTGCCCTTAGGGGATTTGTATTTTTGTGCCTTAGAACTTCTCGGAAAAATCCCAGACGCGGTATAGATAATGACATAACATCTACCTAGCTACCCATTAATATGTTCGTTTAAAGTTAATTAGGAATCTTTCACGATCATCCTTATACTCAGACTTTCTTTTAAGCTTTTCAAGGAATTCATCCTCTTCCCAGTCCCTATTTCTAAAATAATAGCTAGTTGCAATATCATAAAAATCCTTAGGAAATGCAAGGTAGCCATATAATATGTTCATTTCATCCTCATTCATAGGCTTTTCTTCCCTATAGTGGTTAAGTATTGTTTTAGATATATCTATATCCCATCTATTATGTTTAACAGCCTTTACTATTATATTAGATAAATCGTGCATAGGAAGGTCTATTAATGAATAGTCAAAATCTAAGAAATGCACATCATTGTCATTATCTATTATTATATTATGGTGGGCTAGGTCATGGTGGCATAGTACATACTTATTACGTGAATACTTAGCATATTTAGACCCCTGAATAGCCTCTATTGAATTATATATACATGCTATATAATAATCTGCATATGATAGGTATAACTTATCAAAATCCTTTTTATTAACATGCATTGAGGCAATTTCCTTAAACTTTTTAAGGTTGTCTAGTGCCCCATTATATTTATCAAGTAATCTTCCTGATCTATATCTTTTTTCATGGAATGAATCTATATTTTCCCCTGCTAGGTGGAGCTTTGCAAGATGCTTTGCTGTATACTTTAAATCTACCGGATTTTCAAATACACATTCACGCCCATCAATTATATCTAGCACCACATATATTCCTGTTTCATCTTGAACATATGGATTTCCATCACTTGAAAGCTTAAAATTAACTATATTACTATAGGTTTTTCTAATATAGGATAGGCTTTCATAAATAAATTTAAGCTCATCAATATCGTACATTATTTTCTTTAGAATCTTCATTCCCTTATCTGTTTTTAACATGTAAACACTTCTTATAGGTATAATATCCTCTACTAAAAAGTCGAATTTATCAAATAGTGATGTGTCTAAATTATAATTTGATAAATAGGCCTTATCCCTATATCTGTACTCCAATACTACACCTCCATATTAAGTTTTTCATATATCTTAGCACTACTTAGGAAGCCTTGTAGCATGTCCTCTTTGTAAAGACCCTTCTTCATATACTTAGATATAATCTTAATTGGTCCCTCTGGAAATAGGGCCATTCTTTTTATGTTTTCTATACCTACATCATCAAGGCTACGAATCTTCATGTATTCGCTAATTGCCTTATTTATTATTCCTATGTTACCTGTTAGTTCAATATGCCTTCTAA
>NZ_JAVWJB010000093.1:0-1568 GCF_036639235.1 Clostridium sp. | reverse complement strand
TTGATATCTAATATATTATGAAAATTACCTCCATGGGTCCAATCTAAAATGGATACAGTAGCATGAAGAGCTTCTTCACTTCCATCATACTTTTTCACTAACCATTCCATGTAATAGTCATCTATGTTATAAAGCCTTGTAACATTCACCTTTTACCCCCTACTTACTTACTAGCTGAATATAACCATTATCTAAAAAATCATATTTATCCTTAAAATCATCTTTGCATCTAGACAGCCTTTTATTGAAAAACTCTTCCTCCCATGGCTGTTGTTCTACATAATATTGAAGTCCAACCTGCCAATAATCCTGTGGAAATTCAATAAATCCTCCCATTATATTAAATTCATCAGGTGTTACCTCTATTTCATTGGTATAATTGGACACAATATAATTTAATGTATCCATATTCCAATTACCACACTTAAGGTTTCTAATAATAATGCTAGATAGGTCATGAAGATGGGTATCTTGAATGCAGTAATCAAAGTCTATTAAATAAACATCTAAATTATCATCTATAAGAAAATTATGATTAGCTGTATCATGGTGACAAATACCTGACATAGCGTAGTGCCTGTCTAGCACCTCTTTATAACTACTTTTCTTAAGAGAGTCTATTGAAGTATTTGCTCTTTTTATATGCTTATTAAACTCCTCAACATAAACCTTATCAAAGTCACTTTTTTCAAGCCTACATTCTGCTATTCTTTTAAATTCATACATTTGATTAACTTTTTTTGAGAATTTATTAATCCACTTTCCGTGATATCTTCTTCCTATTGCAGCCCTTGATTTATCAAAGCCAAAGGATGCCCTGTGAAACTTTGCAAGTGCATTAACGCAAAGCTTTAAATCAATAGGATTCTTGTAGTCTGCCTCCCTAGATGGAACCCACCTACAAAGGTAGCCATACCCACTTTCAAACGGTATGTACTTCTTTCCCCCATTACTTAAAATAGGTGATAACACTCCATTAAATCCGTTTGATTCAACATGCTCTATAGAATCAATTATAAAGTCCATAATATATTCCTTATATCTTGATACCTTAAAACAAAGAATTTTATTTGAAGACTTTATTCTATAAACGTTTTTAATCTGAGAGATTTCCTCTACTTTAATATTATAGTTTTCTTCTAATACCTTTATTACTTTTTCCATAAACTCACTCCAAGTCATTAATGGCCTTTGTTCTATAATATGAAAATCATCATAGAATGTGATAGAGACATTCTTATTGTATGCACAATTAACAAGGATGATTAATATTTTATTATAAAGCTTAAGTTTATTTGGAGTGTGAAAAATATGAAGATAGCCATCGATGCCAGAGGTGCTACATGGTATAAAGGAACTGGAATTGGCACGTATACTAATCAAGTCCTTCAATACCTACTTAGCGAAGATTTTATTAATCAGTATCACCTATACTGGGCAGGTCCAAATTATAGAGAAATATATAAAGAAAACGTTTCCATAAACGTATCCTCCAAAAGACATCATAGGTTCTTTGAGGATTATTATATTCCCCAAAATATTAAAAACAATAATGTTGACATATATCA
>NZ_JAVWJB010000092.1:0-3416 GCF_036639235.1 Clostridium sp. | reverse complement strand
TCTCCAAGATATGCATATACTCTATATGATTTATTATCAAGCTTACCTGCAAGTGCCATTCCATTAGCAGCTGATAGTCCTTGACCAAGTGATCCTGTTGACATATCAACACCAGGAGTGTCATTCATGTTTGGATGTCCTTGAAGGTTTGAGTTTATTTTTCTAAGTGTCATAAGCTCTTCCTTGTTGAAGTATCCTCTTTCTGCAAGAGCTGCATAAAGTACAGGAGCAGCATGTCCCTTTGATAGTACAAATCTATCCCTATCGTCTTTCTTAGGGTCCTTTGGATCAATGTTCATTTCGCTGAAATATAGTGCAGTTACAATATCTGCAGCTGATAGTGATCCACCTGGATGTCCTGAAGCTGACTCAGTAAGCATAGTCACAATATCTTGTCTAATTGTTGCTGCAATACTTTTTAATTCGTTTAAATCTCTTGTAGGCATATTACCCTCCTTTAGATATATCAAAAGTTTTATTATTTACTTATATTTACGCTTATTATTATAACATTTTTTAGAATAAAAACTATATTCTTTTGTAAAATATAATTATTTTTATAAATAGTATATCACTTTAGGTAGATATATCACCATTATCCTTTAATATTATATTAATTTTCTATAATAGTATATCACATTACAGGGGTTTTGGGTAAAAATAAATAAGCTGGTAGCAAATAAATGCTCCCAGCTTTATACTTCCCTATAAACGTGACGTCACAATTCTACAAGCCCAAGGCTTATGGCTAATGCTTCATCAACTTTACCCATTAAATCCTTAGATATTGTTCCAACACTTTCTTTAAGGCGTCTTTTATCTATTGTTCTTATTTGCTCAAGTAAGATAACTGAGTCCTTGTTTAGACCTTTGTAATCCTGTGAGTTTATCTCTATATGCGTTGGTAGTTTAGCTTTATTAATTTGAGAGGTTATAGCTGCTACTATAATAGTAGGGCTGTATTTATTCCCAACGTCGTTTTGGACTATTAGAACAGGTCTAATACCACCTTGTTCAGAACCAATAACAGGGCTTAAATCAGCATAATATATATCTCCTCTTTTCACCGCCTGTACCATTATCACGATCACACTCCGCTAATCCTGCTTCATATTTAGCAAGCTCTAAACAATCACTAGCTATACCACATTCGGAAATCTCGCAATTTATATCGCCCATCTCCTGGTATCCTTTTTGCATAAGTTCTTTTAAGCCAGTTTTCTTACGTTCGTTTATATAATACACTACAGTCTTTCTGATTACTTCACTTTTGTCTTTATTTGATTTGCTTAAATGAGCGTTATTAAATTCTTCTAGCAAACCTTTTGGGAGATTTAGTAGTTTTTTTCTTTTCTTCATTTTATTTACCCCCTAAATTCACCTATGTATATAATTATACTTTATGTATATCTGGGGTGTCAAAAGTCTCATAGTGTATAGTTATAACTGGTTAAAAAACCTTCTTTAACTGCTATATATACTATCATATGTCTAAACAAAGTTTTTTATTCTAACAATTTCGTTGTTTTCAATATAAACCCTAGGTACTCTCTTAGACACCATACATAAAACCTCATATGAAATTGTATCTAGTCTACTTGCTATTACCTCGGCATTCATATTAATACTGTCTGTTTGCCCCATAATAATAACCTCATCTGATACCTTAACATCTCTACATTCAGAAACATCAACCATACATTGGTCCATACATATTTTACCCACTACTCTGCATTCTATACCACCAATAATAACACTTGCCTTACCAAATAATAGTCTCGTATAACCATCTGCATATCCTATTGGTATAGTTGCAATCTTCATTTTTTTGTTTGCTATAAATGTACGTCCGTAACTAATCGGTGTACCTTCTTCTACTTCCTTAATATATACAACATTAGATTTTAAAGTCATAACAGGCTTTAGGTTAAGTGCTTCCTGATTAACCTGAGATGATGGGTAATAACCGTATAGTATAATACCTGGTCTTACCGCATCAAAATATGATTCACCAATATCAACTATAGCACCACTATTAGCTATATGCTTAAATTCTATGTTAATGCCTTCTTTTTCAAGTTCCTCAATAATTTGTTTAAACTTGTTAAGCTGATAATATGAGAATTCCTTGTCACTTTCATCTGCAGTAGAGAAATGTGAAAAAATCCCCTCAACTTCTATATTGGGAAGATCCATGATTTTTCGGATCTCTTCTATAATATTATCATTGTCACTATACCCTAGTCTACCCATTCCTGTATCTATCTTAATGTGAATTTTAGCCACTTTTCCCTGTGTTTTGGCTTCACTAGAAATAGCTTCCGCTAAATCGTAGTTAAATACAGTTTGGGTTATGTTCATCTTAACTATTTCGTCTGCAAAAGTATGTGGAGTATATCCTAAAACAAGTATAGGCTCATTAAAAGATGCACGTCTAAGTTCTAGTGCCTCTGTAATTACAGCTACAGCAAAACCATAGACATTTTCTTCTCTTAGTATTCTTGCAACTTCAATTGAACCATGACCATATGCATCTGCCTTAATAACTCCAAATATCTTCTTGCTACCTACAAGAGATTTTACCTGTTTAATATTGTGTCTTAGATTGTCTAGATTTATCTCTGCAAAACATGGTCTTAAATGATCTAACATATGCTTCTCCCTCATTAGTATCTATAAAAAGTTATACTAACTTATAGTACTTTATTTCGTTAATTTAAATTGGTCCTTATCTACTGGTGAATTGTATTCGAAATTAAGGTATTGTACATCAAATGTAACCTTATCTTCCTTATTGTATACCTCAAGAAGAATTGGTTTATTTGATGATTTATTAACATATAGCTTAGCGTAACTACGATGGTCATTTCCATTAGGAAGAGGTGCCTTAAATTCAATGCATCCTGTTCCATTTTTCTCTACGTTTCTTTCTTTAATATTATCTGACATAATAAAACTTTTATGTATTATCCCCATATACATAACCTCATCAATACTTTTTAGTGATGTAAATTCAACTATATCCTTAATAAGTGGGTGATATACTTTCCACTTATCACCATTATAAACAATTTTCTTACCATTTAATTCCTTAGGTTCAATTGTTTCAACCTTAATATAGTTTGGCTCCATAAAGGTTTGTTTTGCCTTATACGTAGATTTTGACCTGTTTCCATTAACATTAATTACTACATCTGCTGTGTATGACTTCATTTCCATAAGCTTTTTGTGGGCATTATAACACTCACCTTCACCTGAACAGGAAACTAGAAAACATACTGTTAAAACAGATATTAAAATTTTAATAAATCTCACATTACCACCTTTTTAAAGAGTTACACTGTATACATATTCTTTAAAATACCTTGGTATTACTATTTTACATATTCACCTATATATTTGGTTATATCAGTTGG
>NZ_JAVWJB010000091.1:0-3417 GCF_036639235.1 Clostridium sp. | reverse complement strand
TAGGTGGAGCATCTAAGAAGGGAATACTTGTTAAGGGAAGTAATTACCTTGATGCTCTAAAGGATATTGATATGATAGTTTTTGACAAAACTGGAACACTAACTAAGGGAATATTTAAGGTAACAGATGTTGTACCACAAAATGGATTTGATACAGATGAGATTTTAAGACTTTGTGCATATGCAGAAAGTAGTTCTAATCATCCTATATCAAAATCGATTGTAGAATATTTTGGACATGTTATAGATAAGAATATAGTTGAAAACTACACCGAAATATCAGGTAAGGGAATCAAATGTACTGTTAAGGGCAGAGAGATTCTTGCTGGTAATAAAAAATTACTTGAAGATAATAATGTTCAGATTGGTGAAATAGACTTTATTGGAACAGCAGTACTTGTAGCAATTAGCGGCAAGTTTGCAGGGTATATCCTAATTAATGATGAAATTAAAGAAGACACAATAGATGGCATTAAAGCTATTAAGGATATTGGCATAAAAGAAACTACAATGCTTACAGGTGACAATAAGAAAGTAGCAGATAAAATAGCTAAGGACATTGGAATAGACCATGTTTATGCAGAACTTTTACCACAGAATAAGGTTGAGATATTCGAAAAGATAAGTAAAGGACGTAGGGCTGCATTTGTAGGTGACGGTATAAATGATGCACCGGTACTTGCTAGAGCTGATGTTGGTATTGCAATGGGTGGTCTTGGAAGTGATGCTGCTATTGAGGCTGCTGATATTGTAATTATGACTGATGAAATAAGTAAGGTAGCAGAGGCTATAAAAATATCAAAGCTTACATCTAATATTGTAATGCAAAACATAATCCTTGCACTAGCAGTTAAGGGATTAGTACTTGCACTTGGAACAGTAGGACTTGCTACTATGTGGGAAGCTGTATTTGCAGATGTAGGAGTTACTCTTTTAGCAGTACTTAACTCTATGAGGGTTTTAAAGGGTAACAAAAATTAAAATATAATATAACACAAATTATAATGGCAATAATAGGATAGGTAGAAATTCTGCTTATCCTATTTTATTTTAGGTTTTTTCTGATATTATTAAAGTTATGGTTAATACTAAAGAAAAGGATAAGTGAAGGGAGGCAGGGTTTTTACCCTATTTCAAAGTGAACAAAAGACAAGTTTTAATTATAGGACTAATGACATTTGCATTATTTTTCGGTGCAGGAAATGTAATATTCCCACCATTTATTGGATATGAGTCAGGGTATAATTTATCCTATGCTATAACAGGTTTCATAACCACAGGAGTATTATTACCATTAATGGCTGTTGTGTCAGCATCTATGGTAAATGGAGATCTTAACACTTTATCAGCTCGTGGAGGAAGGTTGTTTGGCAGGGTATTTCCCTTTATTATTTACCTTGCAATAGGCCCACTTTTTATTATTCCACGTTCAGCATCAGTTACATATACTATGGGTGTTAAGCCTTTATTTGGAGATGGTTTTAGCATTATGCTAATTGCTACACTTATATATTTTATTATTAGTGGATATTTAGCACTTAGCCAAAGCAAAATGGTTTCTATAATAGGAAAGGTAATTACACCACTACTTATTGTAACAATTTCTATGATAGTAATTAAGGCGATAATTTCACCAGTGGATTTACTTTCAACACCAGGTAATGACTATATTGAAAATCCATATTTTAAGGGATTTGTAGAAGGGTTTTTAACGATGGATGCTTTAGGTGCACTTGTTGTTGCAAATATACTTGTTACAACGCTAAATGGGTTTAATATTACATCTAATAGGGATATAGTTAAGTATTCTTCATATGCAGCTATAATAGCTTCAGTTTTACTTTCTATAATTTATGCAGGCTTATCATATGTAGGAGCTGTATATTCCAAAAGCTTTGAGTTTACAAATGGAGGAGATTTATTAGCCTCAGCTACATACTCAATGTTTGGAAATAGCGGGGCATATTTACTTGCTATTGTTATAGCACTTGCATGTCTTTCTACAAGTATAGGTGTAACAAGTGCAAGTAGTAGATTCTTTAGTGAAAGAATAGGAAGACTTAGTTATAGGGCATGGGTAATAATAGTAACCATAGTTTCATTCTTTATATCAAACATAGGACTTGATGCTATAATTTCTATTACGGTTCCTGTGTTAACTATTATTTATCCAGGAGCTATTGTTATTATTGTACTTGGGTTCTTCTCAAAATATCTTGAGAATTGTAAATATGTATACAGTGTAGGGGTTTATACAGCATTTATTATAAGCTTAATTAATACAATAGATGTTTTATCTATTAAGATTCCGTTTATAACAGATGCTATAAGATTACTACCATTATATAATGTTTCACTTTCATGGATATTACCGACGGTTATTTTAACATTATTTTCGTATATATTAGGGGTTACAATTAGAAAAATTGTATAAATTATAAAAGGAGCTAATTTAAGCTCCTTTTATAATAAATTTATCAATTTATGACTTTACAAGTTTAGTACGATAAAGTATAATAAGCTTGTACAACAAAGCAGTTTATTATATGGGAGGAATTTTAAATGAATATGAAAAAGATAGTTGGATTAGCACTAGCATCAGTTTTAACAATGTCACTTGTTTTAACAGGCTGTGGTAATAAGGAAGAAGCAAAAACAGAGGGAGTTGAATCTCTACAATATATTAAGGATAAGGGAACACTGGTAGTTGGTCTTGACGATGGTTTTCCACCAATGGGGTTTAGGGATGAAAAAGGTGAGATTGTAGGTTTTGATATAGACCTTGCTAAAGAGGTATCAACAAAGCTTGGAGTTAAGGTTGATTTTAAGCCAATTGATTGGAACGCTAAGGAAATGGAACTTAATACTAAGAAAATCGACTGTATCTGGAATGGTATGAGTGTTACTCCACAAAGGGAGAAGGGAATGGCCCTATCAAAGCCATACCTAGAGAATACTCAAGCTTTCATAGTTAAAAAGGGATCAGATATTAAGACAATAGCTGATATGAAGGGAAAGAAAATAGGTTTCCAGGATAAGAGTAGTAGTATGGAAGTATTTGAAAAAACAACAGACCTTAAAGCATCAGTAGCAGCTACTAGAGAATACCTTAAGAACAAGGATGTTCTAAATGATATTAAGGCTGGTAGAATAGATGTTGCTCTTATGGATAGAGTAGTTGCAGAGTACTATACTGCAAAGGATAAGGAGAGTTTTGAATTTTTAAAGGAAAATCTTGGAGAAGAAGTTTATGCTATAGGATTTAGAAAAGAAGATGGAAAGCTTCGTGACGAAGTTAATAAGGTAATAGATGAACTTAAAAAGGACGGAACTGTTAGCAAGATATCACAAAAGTGGTTCGGCGCTGACATAGTAATTAAGTAATATAAGCAATACGCATTCTAGGAGGAGAAGCAGT
>NZ_JAVWJB010000090.1:0-3450 GCF_036639235.1 Clostridium sp. | reverse complement strand
TAATCTACGACTACTTTGGTAGCTATAGCTTTGCATGGAAGCTTTATTCTGCTTTGTCACTTATTATGCTTATAATATTTTTAGTCCTATCACCAAAAAAGCAGATTAAAATAACATAATCTTAAACTAATTATAAACAAAAAAGTGGACAATACTCTTGTCCACTCAGATTGTTCACAAATAAATATTTTTCAAAATATTTATTTGCCTTATAAAGAAATTTAAATCCATGATCAAGGGGGCAATTGACGCTTTAGCGTTGCGCAGTAGCTTTAGCACCCCATGGCAAAACTCATAAAAAACCTGTTTTTTATGACAGGCTGTTGACTTTGTCAACAGCCTGAGTGTGCAGTAATGATTACTTTCCTATTATAGTCGCTGCTATACATAGCTGAATAAACATCATAACTGGAAGACCAATTGAAAATTTAAGGTCATTAACCTTATGTCTATAAAGCCTCATACCTAGAAATGATCCAAGACTTCCACCAATAAGTGCAATTAAAAGAAGCGTCTTCTCACTAATTCTCCACTTCTTCTTAATGGCACGTCTTTTGTCTATATACATAGTTAAAAACCCTAAAACATTAATTAAAAATAAATAGTTATATACAATTCCCCTCATTTTACCACCTTTAGAATTTTTATATATTATACCATATTCTACTCCATAAATTCCTTAGAATACACTACTTTCCCCTTTACTCTATCTAAAGAATTCTCCCTAAGTTCAAGTGCCATAAAGCACTCATCAGGAACCTCAAAAGGAGGATATATTTCATAGTCACTAGCCTTATTAAACCCAAACCTTGGGTAATATTCAGGGTGGCCTAGTAGTATTATTGAGTCATAGTTAAGACCCTTTGAAATTTTTATAGATTCCTTAATAAGTCTGCTTCCAATTCCCTTACCTTGATGAGATGGAATAACTGAAACAGGTGCTAATGCTAGTGACTCTACCCTTCCTGATTCACCTTCAATATTAATTTTAGTTAGCATAATATGACCAAGAATAACCCCTTCCCATTCTGCTACAAGTGATAATTCCTTAATAAAAGCATCACCTTTTCTTAATCTATTAACTAATAAATGTTCCCTATGGTCACTATATTCTTCATTTTTAAATGCTTCTTCAATTAAAGATTCAACATCCTTATAATCTTTTTCTTCTTCTTGTCTAATTATTATATCCATAGCTACCTCCTATCGTTATATTTATTATACCCTAAAACAGTAAAAAGGCTGCATATGCAGCCCTTATATAAATAAACTTGGTTGTTTTCTTTTAATGCATTTCTCTTCTAAGAAATTTACAAAGTATGTATATGTTTCATTATCCATGTATTTAGCATTAGCCGGGCATCCCTTTATACATGCACAGCACTTAATACACTTATCCTTATCTGTTAATCTAGGATTCATCTCATCAATAGCATCTACAGGACATAATTCTCTACACATCATACAGTCAATACAATTATCCCTTGTACAAGGAGAATACTTAGGTGATTCTTTTCTCTCCTTAAATGGAAAATTCCCATCAACCTTAACCTCAGTTAAATTATTATCTAAAATACGCTTTTTAATACGTTCTCCAAATTCGTTCATATCTTTAATATCATTACTATCTGGTCTATTTTCCCCTACCTTCCTAGTGTAAGAATGCTCTCCTAAAAATGCAGCTGCTGCTATAACCTTAAACCCATTTTCATGTAAGTAAGTTGATAACTCAAGTAATGAATCCTCATACTCCCTATTTCCATAGTTAACTATAGCAACTGCAAGAGTATTATTTCCCTTGAGGCTAAGTAGCCCTCCATTAATAAGTGGAATTCTTCCTCCATAAACAGGTACCCCTACAATCACTAAATCATCACTACTAAACTCTAGTATTTCACCTCTATTTTTACTTTTAGTTAGATCTTTCTCACTATAGCTATCACTAATAGTTGAAGCAATTGATATAACCGATTTTTTAGTGTTACCTGTTGGACTAAAATAAAAACATTGTACATTTTTAAATTCCATAATTATCTCCCCCTAATAAAAAACTAACTACTCCTAATTCCTATAATAATTATACACCTAAAAAAAACTGTAAACAGGTCTTAAATCACATTCTGTAGTCTTCCAGTTCTGAAACGAGCAATAGTATTATGATCAGGTGCAGGTGCCCCCTCTAAAAGCCACATAAAGTTAATATCACTTTTACATGCTAGTTCAATTTTTCTTGAAGAATAGATGTTATTCATATATGAGTAAATGAGTATTTTAAATAGATTAATCGGTGAAACCTTAGAATTTCTCCCTTTACGAGAGTACGCATTAAATAACTTTGTATAGTCTAACTCCTCCAATATATTGCTTAAAAGAATAAACGGATCATCTGGTGAAATAAATTTTCCAACGTCTAATGGAAAATTTAATTGAATTAAGTTTGAGACAGCCCTTATTTAGCATATAAAAAATCCTTAGTTTTCCCTCCCAATAGTCTCATTAGGAGAATTTGGGGAATTATAATCTATAGGTGTTCTTTATGGTGGTAGCTAGTTCCTTGTAAAAGTAAAATAGAGCTATCCCAAATTCAAATTTGAGACAGCTCCCTTATAAATACTAATTAGCTATTAAATTTAAGCTCTAGGTACTCGTTGTAAGTCATTTCCTTGTCAATTAGTCCATCAGCTGTAAACTCAATAATTCTATTTGCAATTGTTTCAACAAACTCATGGTCATGTGATGTAAATAGTATTACACTGTTGTATGCCTTAAGTCCATCGTTAAGTGCTGTAATAGTTTCAAGGTCAAGGTGGTTAGTAGGTTGGTCTAGCATAAGAACGTTAGCTCCACTTAGCATCATTCTTGATAACATACAACGAACCTTTTCTCCTCCTGATAGAACCTTAGCTTGCTTAAGAGCTTCTTCCCCTGAGAATAACATTCTTCCAAGGAATCCTCTTATATAGCTCTCAGCCTTTTCTTCTGAGTATTGACGTAGCCAATCAACTAGGCTTAGGTCACTATCATTAAAGAATGCTGAGTTGTCATTTGGGAAGTATGAAGAGGTAATTGTAATTCCCCACTTAAAGCTTCCCGCGTCTGGCTCCATTTCACCAGCTAGTATTTTGAATAGAGTTGTATTAGCAATTTCATTGCTTCCTTCAAAGGCAATCTTATCTCCCTTTGAAACCCTAAAACTTACATCATTAAGAACCTTAACACCGTCTATTGTCTTTGAAAGGTTTTCAACAACAAGAATGTCGTTTCCAACTTCTCTCTCAGGCTTTAGTCCAATGTATGGGTACTTTCTGCTTGATGGCTGAATGTCATCAATAGTTATCTTCTCAAGAAGCTTCTTTCTTGATGTTGCCTGTTTTGACTTAGAAGCATTGGCACTAAAACGTGCGATAAAGTCTTGAAGTTCCTTAACCTTATCTTCCTTCTTCTTGTTCT
>NZ_JAVWJB010000089.1:0-3677 GCF_036639235.1 Clostridium sp. | reverse complement strand
TCTCGGCGCACCAAAACCCTATAACCTTAAGGTTATAGGGTTTTACTTTTATTATTTTGTATTGAATATTAAATTGTAAGTTATATAAATAAAAAATGAAATTTTAACTAGCATTTAGTGTATATTATCTTATAGAAAATATACACTATTTTTCTTTTAGGGGGAGTGGCTAGTGGCTAAAGAATTTGAAACTAAAACAATAGACCAGCAGATAAATATCCTTATAGATAGAGGAATAGAGGTTGAGGATAGAGATTTTGCTTATAGAGTTTTAAAAAGAATAGGGTTATATAGAATTCTTATGTATGGAGAGGACTATAAAGTAGGAGCGGAAAGTTACAGAGAAGGAGCTTCTTTTAATAGAATATATAATATTTATTCCTTTGATAGGGAACTAAGGTCACTTATTATGAAGGGAATAGGAGATATTGAAATAGCCTTTAGGTCATATATAGGATATACCCTTAGTGTTAATTACGGAGAGCTTGGCTACACATATAGAGGGAATTTTATAAATGCTGATTATCATAGGGAGCTAATTCAGGGAATAGAAAGGGAAAAAAGTAAGTCGAAGAGGAAGAATACAGTGCTTAAGTCCTATAATATTAAGGGAAGTAGAGGAGTTCCTATAATGTTAGCTGTTGAAATATTACCATTTGTAGCCCTTTGGAAGCTGTACTCTAATTTATTACCTAAGGATAAGGGATATATTAGGAAGAATTTCTGCCCTACTGACCCTGTTTTTATAGAGAATTGGCTTCATTCCTTAAATAATATGAGAAATGAATGTGCCCATTACGGAAAAATATATAAAAGCGATTTTCATCCTACAAGGGTTAGAGAGTGTTATGATGACTTAGAAATTAGTGAAAATAGTTTGTTAGCTGTTTTAATGGCTATGAAGGATTTATATCCTAGTAAAAAAGAGTGGAGAAGCTTTTTAATAGAGTTAGAAGCTTTAATTATTCAGTACAGCATAGATATAGATATAAAAAGTATAGGATTATTTGAGAATTGGAAAGAAATATTGTTGGTGTAGAGGCTATCTCGTTAGAGATGGTTCCTTTATGGGCAGGAGGGTTAAGATTCACTTATTTGTATTTTCTATAATAGACGGAGAAAGTATTATTTATTGCTTTTTAGTTCGCAAGGGTTAATAGTTAAACCCTTGGTATTACTTAATTAACATGAGTAATTAAAAATATAAGTATATATAATATAGAAATTTAACTTTATACATTATATTTAAGTGATTACAGATATTGAGATATATTGAAAGTGTTTCATTTGTATTTGGCTTTTAATTGTATAATAATGTATCTAATGTTAGCTATATAACACTATAAGCTACCATTTAGAAATTATATTTTAGTTAATCATTATTAAGATATAATTTTACACAAAAGATTAAGAATTAATGGGGGGTAAAAGTATGATTAAGAAGAAGATAAGTATAGCTTTAGCATCAGCTTTAATGATTGCTACACTACCTAATCTAGCCTTTGCTAGTTCACAAAATACAGGAGAGAATTCAGCATCTATTAACCAAAGAGCCTATTCAAAGGCTTATAGGGATGCTAGAGCTAAGATTGACCATTTAACATATTCTCTTAAGAAAAACTACCTTGGGATTAAGAACCAGGCTACTTGGGAGATTTACATTAAGGAGGGGAAATCCCTTATAAGTAAGATTCCTTCAAGTGAAAAGTCTCTTAAGGATGCTTTACAGGCAGAGCTTAACAGAGCTGAGGCCTTAGTTAAGGCTGTTGCAAGAATTAATCAGGTTGAAAAAAGCATGACTCCTAAGGAGCAGGGGGGATACGGTAACTATATAGGTATTAAAAATGCACAGACTTGGAGAGAGTATTTAAATCTTGCAAAGATAGACCTTGAGAAGGTTGATAGAAGTGTGTTTGGAAACCAATACAATGAGCTTGTTAGTAGAATGAACAAGGCTTCAGAGGTTGTTAAGGGCGTTGAGGATCAGTTTAATACTGAGTATAATAAGGCACTTAAAATGTTTAACGATGCTAAGGCTGCAAATGACAAGGAGCTAGCTAAGAAGGCTCTTATAGAGGCTGAGAAGCTTGGAACATGTGACAAAAGTGATGCTTTAGAAAGAGATATTAAATCATTTATTAATTCTGGTTCAGGTTCTTCAAATGAAACACTTTCAATTGAAAAACAGGTATTCGATATAGTTAACAAGGAAAGAGTTAAGGCTGGGCTTAAGCCTTTAGTACTAGATGCTAAGATTTCTGATGTTGCTCGTATTAAGTCTCAGGACATGGCAGATAATAATTACTTTTCACATACTTCACCAACTTATGGAAGTCCATTTGATATGATGAAGAAGTTTGGAATTAAGTATGGTTATGCAGGGGAAAACATTGCTAAGGGACAACCTACAGCTGCAAGTGTTATGGAAGCTTGGATGAATTCACCTGGTCATAGGGCTAATATTCTATCAACTAACTTTGGAAAGATAGGAATAGGGTACGTTAAGGCTGGAAACACAACTTACTGGACACAGATGTTTACTGACTAGTGTTTACAATAACTGGATATAGATTTTTCAAAAAATAAGTAGGGTATCGACAAAGTCGATACCCTACTTACCTTAACAAACACATTCCCTCAAGGAGAATAAAATAAATCTATAAATATCTATCTGCCTAAAACAAACAATAGGCAAACAAAAATAGATAACAATTAAATCATAATATTTAGTATAATTTGCATTCAATTTTCTTAATATTATGTATTATATAATTGTACTCCTTAATATAGACGTTTTCAATAGTACAAGCTTATTTATTAAAAAAGTCCAATATATAACATTCTTAAAAGTTAATATTTAAGTTCTGCATTGAAATATCATAATCTCCAGGAGAAAGCTTGTTATAACATTTATATCTTAATATAGCCTGTGTATTACTTATCCATTTAAATTCATAGCCAATACCATTGAAGCTACTTAATAGGGCTACACGTTTTCTAACTATAAAATTTTTATTCTGAATAACTTCCAGATAATGAATTTCATCATCTGGCCATCCTGGCTCTATAGATTTTATAAAATCTACAGAGTTATCTCCATTAGCTGAATAAAAAATTTTATGCTCAGAACTTTTATTTACACTAGGTAAAGAGTCAATTTGAAAGCATATAATTATAATTAGAAATGTGATTGTAGTAATAGTTATATTTCGAATAAATTTTTTAGAGATGTATGGGATAGACGCTGAACCTAATATTAAAAGTATAATATTTAAAAAAATATCAAGTGATGTACTAAATATTATAATATTATACTTGTAATCAAGAACAACAATAAGTATGTTAATTATTAATATACTAAAAAATAATAATGGAATATATTTTTTATAGTTTATATTAAACATACTATATCCTCCTAAAATAGTTTAATCCACTTTTAAAATTATCTATATCTTGTCTACTTTTACATTCCATAAAAAATCCCCCTATTTATAACAATAAGGAGATTTTACCATTTTAGTATATGTTATTCAATATTAATTACTTAGATTGTGTGCAGCTTCCAAGTCCCTGGCAATTTCCTTTGCCCATTCCTTTACCAAGTCCTCTGCCCATGCCTTTATTTTGGCCATCACCATTACAATTAGCTTGTTTTTCTTTAATTGATTGAAGCATTT
>NZ_JAVWJB010000088.1:0-3681 GCF_036639235.1 Clostridium sp. | reverse complement strand
GCGGTAGATTTCAATAAAAACTAGGTAGCCATATGGCTACCTTTATTTTTTATATATCCTTTCTATGAAAATATGCATATAATTGTAAGGAAATAGGTAGTGTGATAGAATAAAATTAAGAGGTGAGTGCGATGAGAAGATTAAAACCCCTTAATGATTTTATTTTTAAGAAGTTATTTGGTGAAGAGGAAACAAAGGATAACCTAATAGCTTTACTTAATGCTATTTTAGACAAAAAAGATATTGATAAGTTAGTAGATTTAGAAATTATAGATAATAAAGAGTTAGTTAAGGAATTAGTAGACGATAAAACAGGTATACTTGATGTAAGAGCAAAAACTAGTGATGGAACTCAAATAGATATAGAGATTCAATTAACTAACCAGCATAATATGGATAAGAGAACTCTATGGTATTGGGGTAAATTATTTAACCAGGGAATATCGAAGGGTGAAGACTATAACAAGCTTTCAAAGGTTATAACTATTAATATACTTGATTTTGAGTATATTCCACTTGAGAAGTTTCATAGCAAGTTTCACTTATGGGAAGATGAAGATAAGGACTATATGTTAACAGACCTTATTGAAATACATTTCATAGAGATAGCTAAGTTTAGAAAGTTAATCCATAAGGACCTTAAGGATAATAAGCTTCATAGATGGTTAACGTTCTTAAGGGAAGATATTAGTGAAAATGAGCTAAAGGAGTTGATGGAAATGGATAAGGACATCAAGAAGGCAGAAGAGAGAATTGAATACCTAAGTTCTGACCCAGAAACTATTGAGCTTTATAGGGCGAGAGAGGCATCATTACATGAAAGAGCAAATCTTTTAAGTACAGGAAGAAGAGAAGGTGAATTAAATAAGGCTAGGGAAGTAGCTAGAAATCTTTTAGTTATAGGTTTAGATATAGATACTATTAAGAAAGCTACAGGTTTATCCGATGAAGAAATTAATCACCTAGATTAAGTAAATAAATAATGAGTCAGCTTAATTAAGTAGGCTGGCTTTGTTTTATATAAATAAAAAATATATTTTGTTGAGTCAGTATGATATACAGACTATAATGAATAAAAGACGTATGAAGGGAGTGCTTTAGGTGCATATACAATTAGAAGAGCACTATAGTGCTATTGCTCCTATGAAGGAAGCTTTAAAAGAAATGAGGGCTTCACTTTGACATTGATGGGCTTAAACTAGAACTGTCAAAGCTCGATGAAATTGTCCTACGTGAGGATTTTTGGAATGATCCATCCTCAGCACAGTCTACACTTCAGACTATAAAGGGAATTAAGGATAAGATTGATTCATATGAAGCATTAGAGAGAAGAATTGAAGATTTTGAGGTTCTTATAGAGATTTCAGATATGGAGGAGGATCTTTCTTCAGTATCTGAGATTAGAAGTGAACGCAGAGTTATTGATGAGTCTTTAGAGCAGCTTAAGATTACAACACTATTATCAGGTGAATATGATAAGAATGACGTTATACTAAGTATTCACGCAGGGGCAGGTGGTACAGAGGCCTGTGACTGGGCTGAAATGGTACTTAGAATGTACACAAGATGGGCAGAATCTAAGGGATTTAAAACAGAAATTATAGACTATCTTCCTGGAGATGAAGTTGGTGTTAAGTCTGCTTCACTTGAGATTAAGGGAGAGTATGCATATGGATATCTTAAGTCAGAAAAAGGTGTTCATAGACTAGTTAGAATATCTCCATTTGATTCAGCAGGAAAGCGTCATACATCATTCTTATCTGTTGAAGTTTTACCTGAGATTACACAGCAGCAGGATATTGATATAAGAACTGAAGATCTTAAAATAGACACATATAGAGCAGGGGGAGCTGGTGGGCAGCATGTTAACAAAACAGAGTCTGCTATAAGAATTACCCATCTTCCTACAGGTATAATAGTACAGTGTCAGAATCAGCGTTCTCAGCACTCTAACAAGGAAACAGCTATGAAGATGCTTAAGTCTAAGCTTATAGAGATTAAGGAAAGAGAGCACAAGGAGAGAATTGAGGATTTAACAGGTGACCACAACCAAATAGGATGGGGTTCACAGATTAGAAGTTATGTATTCCAGCCTTATACAATGGTTAAAGACCATAGAACAAATAAGGAAATAGGAAACATAAACGCTGTAATGGATGGGGAACTTGACCCGTTTATAATAGAATACCTAAAGAGTCAGCTTAATTAAATATAATAATACTAAAGAGAAGTAGCCAAATATTTGGCTGCTTTTTGTTATTATTTAAAGGAATATACATATTATAAATAGAATAATAATTTAAAATGCAGTGTAAAAAATATACAAAAAGGAGAGGATAAGGTGACTGGATTAAAACTTATAATAGAAGTTATAGGAGCTTTAATACTAATCGATTTAATAAGTATATTAATTAATCGATTTAAGATAAGAAATATAAAATTTAATACCCTCTATAAAACGGGATACTATGGGTTAATGATAAATATAGCACGTACCCTAATAATTTATTTAGTAATTGATGGTTTATTCTTTTGGATTAGGCTAGAGAGTAACAGTATAGATATAGCCTACAATATAGTAATTCCAATATTCGTAATAGGATATTATATACTTAAAAGAAGTATTAAAGCTAAAATAGGCGAGGAAGGAATAATACTTCCTAGGGGAATATTTATTCCTTATTCAGATATAGTTAGATTCGAAATTAATATTACCCCAGGGGAGAGGGCATATAGTATTAAGATTATATCTAGTGCTAAATTCAGTGAAGATTTAATTATAGAAAAAGAATTCTTAAATGAATTTCTAATTATAGCAGAGGAAAAAACAAATGCCCATATAAGTAAGCTATATGAGAAATTTCAGGTAGAAGAATAAGATTATTTTTTATTTATGTATAGGAACTACTTATTGTTAACATAATATAATGTATAGATAAATTTTTTATACACTATATAGATAATGGGTGGTGATTGTATGGAAGGCAACCTATATATAACAGTCGTACTAGTATTATTTTGTCTAATTGATGGATTTGTTGTAGTTAGAAATTACCTCCATGTTAGAAATCGAAGATTTACAGATATCTACTGCTGTGGATATGAAGGGGTTATGAAGGGAGTAGCCTGCTTAACCTGTGGATTTATTGTAATGAGTCTTATTCAATACACATTCCAGTATAGCAGCGATATTAACATTCTATACTCATATATTCTTTTGTTAATACCATTTAGCTTCTACTTTATATATAAGATAGTAGCTAGGGTTCGTGTTTGTGAAGAAGGGATACTTCTACCTAGGAAGACTTTTATACCATATAGAACCTTAAAGAGAGTAGATATAAAACCAGCAGCATTTGGTAAGTACTATGTTGTAACCCTAAAGTCCAAGGCAAAGCGAACAGAAAAACTCGTAATAAGAATGGATGAAATGGATGTATTTATAGGGATCATTAATGATTACTCTACTGCACACGTTTGGGGAGGTCGATGGTCTACTATTGATAGGATATAATACAGATAAGGTAGTGTATCCTGTTCAGACCACGTCTGGGATTTCTCCAAGAAGGCCTAAGGCTCAAAAATACAAATCCACTAAGAACTGGCTATACCCAAGGGGCAGACCCAAACTCGGCTCGCCTCAAACAGCCGCCATTTCTAAGTGTCTTTGCATTTTAGAGC
>NZ_JAVWJB010000087.1:0-3681 GCF_036639235.1 Clostridium sp. | reverse complement strand
TCTAATTTGTTAAGTTGTGACTCTAGTTCCTTTAGGTAATTACCATAAGCAGCCCAGTCACCCTTCTTCTGTGCTTCTACAGCCTTATTATAAAGATCAGAAGCCTTCTTAACCATTTGTGAAGGAGTCTCTCCTACCTGAGGCGTTCCCCCTTCTGTAGGTGGTGCTACCTGAGTATCGTCATTAATATCAGCTCCAAATAGCTTTCCTAGTGCACGAGGAATATCCTCAGCCATAACTATCTTATCACCATATTGAACTATTACTCTCTTAAGTTCAGGAAGTCCCTTACCTGATTGGGCCTTAAGGTATAATGGCTTAACGTATAGAAGACTATTTTTAATTGGAATTATGTTAGCCTCTCCAAACTTAACCTCACTACCTCTTTGACTCCACAGTGTAAGTTCCTGTGATATATCTGTATCTGTGTTAATCTTAGAATTAAATTGCTGTGGTCCATATACTGCCTGTTCTTTTGGGAACTTTAGTAGTACAAGCTTAGACTTAGCAGCATCTGCTTCAACAGTTAACCAAGATACCATATTTTCTTTCTTAGCAACAGTATAAGGTATAGTTAGAAGGAACTTCTCTTGCTTATCACCTGGAAGCTTCATTAGCTGATAAACAGGCTTAACCTGTGAGTCCTTACCATCTGTAGCCTTGTACTTAGCAATGCTCCAAAGGTCTTCGTTGTTGTAGAATATCATAGGATTAGTCATATGATACTTCTCATAAACCTTTGATTGAACCATAAATACATCTTCTGAGTATCTAAGGTGACTTTGAAGGTCCTTAGGCATTTGACTTATATCCTTAAATAGACCCTTGTACATTTTGTTAACAGTGTTAGCTATAACGTCAGTCTTGTCATCTAAGTAGAAATCAACACTTCCATCATATGCATCAACTACAACCTTAACTGAGTTTCTAATGTAGTTAATATCATCATACTTCTCAGCATATGGGTACTTATCACTCTTAGTATATCCGTTAATAATCCAGTATAGTTTCCCCTCTGAAGCTACTATATATGGATCTGAATCATACTGAATAAATGGAGCAATCTTCTTAACTCTCTCAACTATATTCTTATGAAGAATAATTTTACTTTCTGAAGTTATTTCACTTGAAAGTAGGAAGTTAAGACTTTGCTGATTTATTGCAAATAATACTCTATTGGCAAAGTTAAGCTTAATACCCGCCTTACCATCGTATCTTGTTTCCTTATTCTCATTACCTGATGGGTGGTCTATTTCGTTAGATTTAGCCCCAACTATAGAGTAATCATTGGTAAGCTCCCCAAAGTAAATCTGTGGCTTATCAACCTTAATCGGTCCCTGAACAGGTATATCCTTAGAAATAAAGTTAGGTAGTCCAGTAGGTCCTACACTATTACTATATGAAGCAACTATTCCATATCCATGTGTATAGAAAAGGTGCTTGTTTTGCCATGTTTGGAACTTCTCTTCTCTGTTTGAGTTATCAAGCTCTCTAGGTGCTATAAGTACCTGACGAAGCTTTCCGTTAATATTGTATCTATCAATATCAATATTGTTAAACTTATAGTAGTTTCTTATAGCTTGAATCTGGTTATACACCTCACCAGTTTGTTCGAACTCATTAATTCTAATGTTATCTATAGTAAGCTTACTATTTTCTATATCCTTAGAAGTTAAATTGCTCTGTACCTGAAAGTCTCTTTGTTCTATATTGTTAAGTCCAAAGGCCTTTCTAGTTGCATCAATATTGTTAGCAATGTAAGTCATCTCTTTATCCCTAGCGTTAGGGGTAACAACGAATTTCTCTACAATACCAGCTGCAATACCTTGTAGAACAACAAGAACAACTATTAATCCTGCTGAATAAATAATAGGCTTAAACTTCTTCTTAATAACTGAAAAAGCAAATACCACTGCAGCAATAATACATACTCCAGCAATTATTAAATAAGCAGGTAATGAAACGTGAATATCTGTATATCCAGCTCCATAGGTAACCCCTGATGGTGAATATACAAGCTCTAAAGCTTTAATACCAAATACTATAGCTATAAATACAAGAAGTATTGCTCCAAGAATTGCTAACTGTCTTGCAATAAATGCTTCCTTCTTGCCTTTTTCAAGGTCTATAACTCCACTTAGTCCATTAATACCTTCTTGAGCCTTAACAGTAAAGTAGAATATTAGAGCTATAATTCCTAATACCACAACAATAAACATTAGTAGTGATAGAATTGACTTAATTAATGGTAATTTAAACATGTAAAATGATGCGTCTAATGAAAATATTGGGTCCTTAACCCCTGTTGGCGTCGCATTAATAAACTCTAGAATCTTATACCAGAAATTCTGGGTAAACATAAGTGATACTACAAGTGCAACAACTGCTGAAATTCCAGCAATAAGCTTATTAGTTACACCGGTAATATTAAATCCGAAATCTACATCGTCAATATAATGAATAAACTTAGTCTTAAGCGTCTTAATGTAGAACATAATCGAAGCAAAAAATATTACGAATGTGGGAACAAATACTAAAATCTTAGTGGTTAAGGTTGTAAAGAATACACTTGTATATCCAACCTCTTTAAACCATTGTACATCAACAATAAATCCTGATGATACAACTATAATAACCCCAAGAATAACAATTGCCCCTATAATTTTATAAAGGTAATCTTTCATTCTCCAGCCTCCTATACTTTGATATACCTATAATAACATAATTATGCCATACATAACAATCTTAGGACTACCAAGCAACTACCCATCCCTTGTTAATAAGAATACACTTAATAGGAACTATTGAAGACCCAACTACCTCTCCACTAGGCCCCTTATTAATAAATTCAACCTCAACTACAGCTTCGTTTCCGTTAATAGACGTATTCTTAATCTTATAACCTCCACTTAAAAATCCAATAGACTTTATTTCCTCCATCTCTTTAATATATTCATGAAGCATTTTTCTGTGGCTAGTTTTTATAGGGGACATAAGATTATATGCCTTAAAAAAGTCTCCACCCTTCTCTGTATCCATCTGCTCCCTAAGAGCCTCAGATGGTGAAGCAAAAACCTTAATATTAATATGCTTAACATCCCTCTTAAATGTATCTACACCCTTACACTTAATTCTGTTGCCATCTGAAAATATCTCTACCTTATCTATCCCTGTAATCTCAGTAACAGTATTAACTATAGACATGAGAACTAAGTTCAGCTTCTCTTCATCTACAGTAATATCGCTTCTAAATCCGCTAGATAACTTAATTCTAATAAGAGAACGCTCACGAACAACAGATACAACCTGAGCATCCTTAGCATAATATTCCCTTGAAGAGTTAATTAATGCTGTAATTAGATTCTCGTATAGGTTCCCCTTGTTAGATACCTTAATAATATGGGGAGTTAGGGTATTATCACTTGATGGTATATAACCCTGAAAATCAATATTCATAGGAGAATTACTTCTAGTCTCAATAGCTAGCTCATCATAGCCTGACTTGCTTTGAAAAAATGATGTCTCTTTAAAAAGTATAACTGAAAAATATGACAAAAAAATAGTAAAAACCAGTATGTATAAAAAATGCCTTCTTCTCATAAAACACCTCTACTTAACTTGTTATTACTATTATGTCCAAAAAATAAAATTCTATGTATTTTTATCCTTTTAATTTTTACA
>NZ_JAVWJB010000086.1:0-4059 GCF_036639235.1 Clostridium sp. | reverse complement strand
TAAAATAAAATGTTGTTTTTTATAGTTATATATGGTATTATTACCATAGAAAATTTAAAACTAGTGCTTTTAATTCAGTCCAGAGAGGCTGGCAAAGTAAGAAATATCTTGATTCTTAGGGATAGTGTAGCTATTTTTAAGTGATAGGAATGTTATACCTCTTTGCCTTCTGGTAAAGAGGTTTTTTTATTGCTAGGTACTAGTTAAAAACTAGCAAAGGGGGAATAGCCTTGAAAAAATTTGAAATTTACAACATTCCCGTATTGCATAAATATTAATAATAATGTATAATTACTAACAATGGTGAATGAGAAATTACAAATTATATTAAGAGGTGAGATGAAATGAAAGGTATTATTTATCTAGAAGACGGAAGTGTATTCGAAGGAAAAGGATTTGGATTTAGAGGGACAAGCGTTGGAGAATTAGTTTTCAATACTTCAATGGCTGGGTACCAAGAGATTATTACAGATCCATCATCAGCAGGACAAATCGTTACGATGACTTATCCTCTAATTGGTAATTACGGAGTAAATTCAGAGTTTAATGAATCAAAGGGTGTTTTCGTTAAGGGGCTGATATTAAAGTCACTATGTAAGGTTCCTTCAAATTTCATGGGAATAGAAGAACTTAACAACATGCTACTAGAAAATAGCGTAGTAGTTGTAGGAGATGTAGATACAAGAAGCATTACTAGAATAATAAGAGAAAAAGGAACACAGAAATGTGTTATAACAACTAATGATATTCCAAAGGAAGTTGCAGTAAAGCTGATGGAAGAGTTTACTCCATGCCAAGATGCAATGAAAACAGTTGGATGCACAGAAAGCTACGTTGTAGAAGGTAGTGGTGCTCATATAGTTGCAATAGATTTAGGAACTAAGGGAAGTGTTATAAAGGCACTTAACCAAAAGGGATGCAAAGTAACAGTTATGCCATATACTGCAAGTGTTGAAGAAGTTCTAGCACTTAACCCAGATGGAATATTCCTAACAGACGGACCAGGAAATCCAGAAATGGCAGTAGAAGCAGTTGAGCTTACTAAGGCACTTATAGCTAAGAACCTTCCGGTATTTGGAGTAAGTCTTGGACATGAGATTATCGCAATAGCTGAGGGAGCTAAAACATATAAGCTTCTATACGGACATAGAGGAACTAACCACGGAGTAAGTGATAAGGATGCAGGAAAGTGCTTTATTACAGCACAATCACATGCATATGCAGTAGATGCTAATAGCCTAGGAGGAACAGACCTTGAGGTTACACATATAAATCTTAACGACTCAACAGTTGAGGGAATTAAGTGTAAGAGCAAGAAGGTATTCTCAGTACAGTTTATACCAGAGGGTCAGCCAGGACCATCAGACACAGATTACCTACTAAACAAATTTATTAAACTTATGAGCGTGGAGGGTTAATAGATATGAAAAAGAATTACAAAAAGTTAATGATATTAGGTTCAGGACCAATTATTATAGGACAAGCAGCAGAATTTGACTACTCAGGAACACAGGCTTGTAAGTCACTTAAGGAAGAGGGAATTGAGATTGTTCTTGTAAACTCAAACCCAGCTACAATAATGACAGATGAGCATATTGCTGACAAGGTATATATAGAGCCTCTAAATGTAGAGTCAGTAGAAAAAATCATAGCTAAGGAAAGACCAGAAGGAGTTTGTGCAGGATTCGGTGGACAAACAGGACTTAACCTTGCAATGAAGCTTATGGAAGAGGGAATTCTTGAAAAGTATAATGTTGAACTTCTGGGAGTTGACAGTGAAACAATCAAGAAGGCTGAAGATAGAGAAGCATTTAAGGAGCTTTGCCTTGAAATAGGAGAGCCAATCCCAACTAGTATAATTGCAAATACACTAGAAGATTGTATGGCATTTGGAGAAGAGTGTGGACTTCCACTAATTATAAGACCTGCTTACACACTTGGTGGAACAGGTGGAGGAATTGCCTCAACTATGGAAGAACTTGAAGAAATCTGTGAGAAGGGTCTTGCACTAAGCCCTATACACCAAGTTCTACTAGAGCAAAGTGTTGCAGGATGGAAGGAAATTGAGTACGAAGTAATAAGAGACTCAGCTGACAACTGTATGGTTGTTTGTAACATGGAAAACATTGACCCAGTAGGAGTACATACTGGAGATAGTATAGTAATTGCACCATGTCAAACAATGACTAAAATGGAACATCAAATGCTAAGAAACGCAGCTATAAAGCTAGTTCGTGCACTAAATGTACAAGGTGGATGTAACGTACAGTTTGCACTAGATCCTGAAAGTCACAAGTATATAGTAATCGAAGTTAACCCAAGAGTTAGCCGTTCAAGTGCACTAGCATCAAAGGCAGCAGGATACCCAATAGCTAAGATTGCAGCGAAAATTGCTATAGGATATACACTAGACGAGCTTAAGAACTATGTAACTGAAACTTCAAGTGCATACTTTGAGCCAACACTAGACTATATAGTACTTAAGATTCCAAAGTGGCCATTTGAAAAGTTTGCATATGCAAAGAGAACACTTGGAACTCAGATGAAGGCAACTGGAGAAGTAATGTCAATGGATAGAACATTTGAATCTGCACTACTTAAGTCAGTATCATGTCTAGACGCTAACTTTACAGGACTTAGAAAGCCATCACTTGTAGGACTTAGCAAGGAAGAATCAGTTGAGAAGATTAAGCTTTGTGATGACGAGAGAATATTCGCAATAGCACAGGGGTTAAGACAAGGACTTACAATTGATGAAATCCATGATATAACTAAGATAGATAAGTGGTTCCTAAACGGAATTAAGAATATAGTAGATCTTGAAATTAAGTTAACAGAAAACAAAACAGATAAAAACGTTATAGCAGAAGCTGAAAAAATGGGATTCTCAGATGAGGAAATCATGAGCTTAACTGGGCAAACAAGAGAAGAACTTAAGGCAATCCGTGATGAGCATGGAATTTACCCAGTATATAAAATGGTTGATACTTGTGCAAACGAGTTTGAAGCTAAGACTCCATACTACTACTCATGCTATGAGAAGGAAGATGAGAATGTTATAACAGACAAGAAGAAGATAATAGTTATAGGCTCAGGTCCTATTAAGATAGGTCAAGGAGTAGAGTTCGATTACTGCTGCGTACATGGAGTATGGGCTATAAAGGAAGCAGGATATGAGTCAATCATAATCAACAACAACCCAGAAACAGTAAGTACAGACTTTGATACAGCAGATAAGCTATACTTTGAAACACTATTCATAGACGAGGTTCTAAACATAGTAAGAAAAGAAAATCCAGAGGGAGTTATTGTACAGTTTGGAGGACAAACTTCAATAAATCTTGCTCAAAAGCTAGAAGATGCAGGAGTTAACATCCTTGGAACAAGCGTTGATTCAATAGACGTTGCAGAGGATAGAGATAGATTTAGAAACTTCCTTGAGGAAATCGAAATTGCAGTACCAAACGGAAAAGCTGTAAACGATGCTGATAAGGTAGCTGCGGTTGCAGAAGAAATTGGATACCCAGTAGTAGTAAGACCATCATATGTAATCGGTGGACGTGCTATGAGGGTTGTTCACTCAAGAGAAGACCTTGATGGATACCTAAGTGAAATTAGAAGTATACTTAAGGATCATGAACTAATAGTAGACAAGTATATAGAGGGAACTGAAATAGAAGTTGATGCTATATGCGATGGAGAAAACATACTAATTCCAGGAATTATGGAGCATATTGAAAGAACTGGTATCCACTCAGGAGACAGTATAACAGTATATCCACCAATGACCCTATCACAGGAAGTAATTGATAAGCTTGTAGAAAGCACAACTAAGATTGCTAAGGGACTAAACGTAATAGGACTTGTAAACATCCAGTATGTGTTCGATGGTAAGGATATCTATGTAATAGAGGTTAACCCAAGAGCATCAAGAACAGTTCCAATACTAAGTAAGATTACAGGGGTTCCAATGGTTAAACTTGCACTAAACGCAATGCTTGGCAAGAAGCTTACTGAATCAGAATACGGAACAGGAACACTTCCACACAAGAACTTCTA
>NZ_JAVWJB010000085.1:0-4070 GCF_036639235.1 Clostridium sp. | reverse complement strand
AAGACACCACCCTTTCACGGTGGTAACAGGGGTTCGATTCCCCTAGGGGTCACCACTTGCGGGTGTAGTTCAATGGTAGAATTCCAGCCTTCCAAGCTGGCAGCGTGGGTTCGATCCCCATCACCCGCTCCATTTTAAAGACAATTTAGTTTGTCTTTTTTTATTTAATGTATAGCCAATTTAATAACTGGCCAATCAAGTGATGATGGCAGAGAGGATACACCCGTTCCCATACCGAACACGAAGGTTAAGCTCTCTAACGCCGATAGTACTAGTCTGGTGACGGACTGGGAGGGTAGGAAGTCGCTTGTTATTTGGCCCCTTGGTCAAGCGGTTAAGACACCACCCTTTCACGGTGGTAACAGGGGTTCGATTCCCCTAGGGGTCACCACTTGCGGGTGTAGTTCAATGGTAGAATTCCAGCCTTCCAAGCTGGCAGCGTGGGTTCGATCCCCATCACCCGCTCCACTTTAAAGACAATCAATAGATTGTCTTTTTTTTTATGTCTAAAGTTATTTTTTGAATATTTAAATATTAAATAATTAGATTTATTTCATGAATCAATTAGCTTAATATCACATTCCCTTCACATCCAAAATCTATTATGAAATTAGAATAAAAACTTTAAAATAAGGAGAACAAGGATGTATATATTAAAAAATGCTATTAGAAACATAATACGATCTAAGGGGAGAAATATATTAATTGGATTAATTGCACTTGTAATTGCAGCATCAAGTTATATTGCTCTATCCATTAAAGATTCAGCTACTAAGGCTGAAGAAGGTGGTAGAGAAGACCTAAGTATTACCGCAAGTATAAATTTAGATAGAAACAAGGTAATGGAATCAGCTAAGGAAAGTGGAGAAGATCCAAGAATAGCAATGAAAAGTCATTCGTCTCTTTCACTAGAAGAGTTACAAAAGTATGCTAAGTCAAAAAGTATTACAGATTTTTATTTTAATGTTAACACTACTATGAATGGATTTGAAATTGATCCTGTAGATGAATCAGATACTGACGATTCAAGTTCTAGCATGTTTAATCCTAAAAATACAGGTGGACTTAATAAAAGAGGAAATGAGGGTGAATTTACGGTTAGTGGATTTAGTTCTAACAATGCTATGACATCGTTTTTATCAGGGAGCTCTAAAATTTTATCAGGTAAAATGTTTAGTGAATCTGAAAATAACTTGGAGTGTATTATTTCAAATGAACTTGCTAGCTTAAACGGTTTAAGTGTTGGAGATAAAATAGTAGTTTCCAATCCTAATTTAGATGATGAAACTTATAATTTAACTATTTCAGGCATATATGAAAATACAGAAAGTACAAGTAATAATATGAGGTTTTCAACATCATCAGACCCAGCAAATCAAATATATATTAGCTATGCTTCATTAAATCAAATACTTAATTTATCTTCTGAAAATGCAATAGTATCTACAGATATTGAATCAGGTGAGGAAAGCACAACAGAACTTAGAAATGAAGTAAGTGGAACCTATGTATTTAAGGATGTTAATGGACTTGAGTCATTTAAGTCAGAGGTAATAGCTATGGGCCTTAATGAAAATTATTCTGTAGAGTCAATAGACGTTAACAGCTATGAACAAAGCCTTATACCACTAAAGAATCTTAGTAAATTTGCTGGAGTATTTTTAATTGTGGTATTAGCTATTGGATGTGTTATTTTAGTTGTTCTTAATATATTCAATATAAGAGAGAGAAAGTATGAAGTTGGGGTATTAACGGCTATAGGAATGAAAAAGAAAAATGTACTATTACAGTATTTAAGTGAAGTTTTTATAGTAATGTTTACTGCTATTGTTATAGGAACAGGGATTGGACTTACTGCAGCACCTAAAATTACAAGTAATCTTTTAAGTGCACAAGTACAGTCTCAACAAGAGCAAAAACAAGATATAGAAAATAACTTTGGTCGTGGAGGAAATAAAATGCCTCCAAATTCAATAGAAAATAAGGTTGAGTATATAGAAGAAATAAATACATCAGCAGATATTGGTGTAATAATTAAGATATTACAAATAGGCGTAGGATTAATATTAATTTCAGGTTCAGCAGCAATAGTATTTATATTGAGATATGAACCTTTAAAAATATTATCTAACAGAGCGTAGGAGGGTGTAAATATGAGTATTTTAAAACTTGAGGACATAGCATATTCCTATGATAAAGGTAGAAATATGGTATTAAAGGATATATCCTTTGATTTTGAAAAGGGAAAGATATACACAATAGTAGGTAAATCAGGAGCAGGAAAAACAACTCTTTTATCATTGCTTGCCGGATTAACATCTCCAAGTCAGGGAAAAATAATTTACCAAGACAGTGATTTAGAAAGTATTAATAAGTATGAGTATAGAAGTAAGTATGTAGGAGTAATTTTTCAAGGATTTAACTTACTTCCACAATTAACTGCAGCAGAAAATGTTGAGCTTTCAATGGATATTTCAAGGAAGAAATATAATAATAAGAAGGAATATGTTTTTAGCTTACTAGAGAAGGTAGGAATAGACTCAAGTAAGGCAAACCGAAAAGTACTTAAATTATCAGGTGGAGAACAACAAAGAATAGCTATAGCTAGAGCACTTTCATATGATCCTGATATTATACTTGCAGATGAGCCAACAGGTAACCTTGATGGGGCTACACAAAATGATGTTATGAATATATTTAAGTCTCTTGCATATGAAGAAAATAAGTGTGTAATTATTGTAACCCATTCTCCTAAGGTTGCAACTGATGGTGATATTAAATATGAGTTACATCCTATAAAAAATAACCATAAATAACCATTAGAATATTTGTATAATATTAAGTTAAAAATGACATAATAAGAATGTAAGCTAAAGAAATATATTATATATATTTTGAGGAGGCGATTACCTATGGTAAACGTAGTTATTGTAACATACGCTTTAGAGAATTCTGTAACACTTAGTGATTTTAAGAATTACCCATAGGGCAGAGCACCAATCAGTTTACATTGGGATAATTAATTTTATCTCAGCGCCACTTAGATCAGATCTTAGATTTGTTCTAAGTGGCTTTTATTTTTGAATACAATTAGGTGTTTCTTGAGATACTATTATAGAAATATTTTTATAAGGATGTGATTATATTGGCTAAGAAGGGTATGAGAAGACCTAGTCCATCAGAGCCACATGGAACTGAAAGCAACCATAAGCAAAAGTTTCCGAAGAATGATGTACCACCTGTACCAGAGATACAAGGTAAAGCTAAAACAGGCAACTAATAATTAAGCATAGGAGGGTTTCTAATGGCAAAAGATAGTCAACCAGATAATAAGAGGGCTAGAATGGAGAAGTGTAATCACCAAACTCCTATTACAAGTGAAGAAGGTAAGAACCATAATAGAACTTGTAAGAAGCAATCTGTTAATAGAGACAATTGGCAAAGTAACTAATTACTAATGAATTAACTTAAGATAATTTAATTTATATACCTATATAATAAATACAAACTAGAGAGTAGCATTATAGCTACTCTTTATTTATATAGATTTATAAACTTAAAATCATTAATACATTTAATTCATTAAGGTAAATTTCATTTAATAAAAGTTTTTAAACTACATATAAATTAAATTTAAATACAAACTACTAATATAAAACTTATAATTAAGGACTATAAATTCAATAATACAGTGTTTTTTTATATGTTTTCTTACATAGAAGAATTAAATTCTACATTGAAGAAATAAGGCGAAACACCCTTGAAAAACCTAAATATTCCCTTAAAATAAGGTCAACCCTACCTAGTATATCAATTATAGCAAAATAGAGTAATATAGCTAAATTTAATAGTATATTTTATGTAAACTCAATATTTAAGTGTTTTTAATAATTATGGGGAATTTTGTCGTGGTAAGATATATCTTGTCCTGAGGGACACAGTGAAACAGAGGAAACAACGTTTCAAAAATAAATCTAAAACATGGTTGACAAGTAAGAAATTATGGTTTAGAATTATAAACACTTGGTCATTGAAAACTAAACAGTAAAACATATAGCGAGCGTACAATA
>NZ_JAVWJB010000084.1:0-4321 GCF_036639235.1 Clostridium sp. | reverse complement strand
TATACTCCTGAACATAGTTACTATCCTGATACTCATCAACAAGTATCTCCCTATACCTTTCCCTATACTCAAGTGCAGTTTTGCTTGGCTTAATTTCTCCGTCTATATTTTCAGTTAAAATATTAAGTGCAAAGTGTTCAATATCATTAAAGTCTATAATAAGTCTTTCTCTTTTCTTCCCTGCAAAAATACTTGAGAACTTTTTCACCATTTTAACAAGTACACCCATAAGTCTATGTGATGTATTAATTTCAGTTTTTATATCATCCTTGTCCTTATCACATGATGCCTTAACACCTTTACATAGTGCAGTAAAATCCTTTTTAAAATTTGATGCCTTTGTTTTAAGAAATTCATTTTCACACTTACCTGAAAGTGCAGATAGCTTAACATCACTTAATGAAAGCGATAGGCTATCAAGGCTTTCTGAAGAAAGTGCCATATTGGTAATACTTATCATATCCTTAAATACATCTATATACTTCTTTGGGAAATCCTCTACTTCCATAAGTGATAAAAGTCTTTCTCCTTCTTCCTTATAGGACTCAAAACTTCTTTTAATATCACTTAGTAAAATTTGCCCCCAAATAGACTGTGAGAAGTTAAAACTTTCATCTATATTAAGCATTTCTATTTTTTCATCTAGCCACATATCAGGAAATGGTGAACTAATAGAAAATGAATATACTCTTTGAATAAGCTCCTCTATTTTAGAGTCCGACTTACCTGTTGAATAGCTTTCAACAAACTCTAAAAAATCTAAATCAGATTCATCATAAAAACTATCCATTGTCTCTTCTATAGCTTCTTTTTTAAGAATCTCAACCTCAGTAGTGTCCCCTACTCTAAAGGATGGGTCTAGGTCTATTAGATGGAAATTGTTCTTAATTACATTAAGACAAAATGAATGTATAGTTGTAATACTTGCCTTATTAAGAAGTATTAGCTGTCTTTGAAGAAAGTGGTTCTCAGGTTCTTTTTCTATTCTCTCACCTATAGCATCTCCTATTCTTTCCTTCATTTCTGATGCTGCAGCATTAGTAAAGGTAACAACAAGTAGTGAATCTATATCACATGGGTTATCCTTATCAAGAATTTTACGAATGATTCTCTCAACAAGTACAGTTGTTTTACCACTACCAGCAGCTGCTGCTACAAGAAGGTTACATCCCTTAGTTTCAATAGCATCTAACTGCTCTTTTGTCCACTTAGTACTACTCATTTACCTCTACCTCCCCTTTTATTTTATCCATTGCTACGTCCTTATTAAGTGTCTTTGTAATCTTATATACATTGTCCTTAAAGCTAGTGTCAAACTGACAAATTGAAGAATACTCACACCACTGACAAGGGGTTTCCTCCCCATCCTTATATGGCATAACACTAATATCTCCACTTAGCATTTTAGTGCAAAGACCTGATATAAGATTTTTAACGTAGGTTCTTAACGTCTTAAATTCATCTATTGTTACAGCATTAGTTGTAGCTGTAAATTCTCCATCCTTCTTAACTGCAACAGGAATAATATTAGACTTAGAAGTTAGTCCATGGTCCATTGCAAGGGCAAGGTTCATATCCTTAAGTAGAATACCCTCCATTCTAAATTCCTTCATCATCATGTCCCTAGCCTCATCCTCTGAAACCCTAGACTCACATGTAAGTATAGGCTCATCTAATTTAAAGTAGAACATTCCTCCTGGCGCTGATGGTGTACTTGTTTTCTCATAGCTTTCAAGTATAGCATCTAGATATACAAGTAGCTGAACCTGAAGTCCGTAGTATACATCTGATAGACTTATTTTTCTCTTAGATGACTTATAGTCAACTATTCTTATATATTTCTCGCCATCTAAATCTGCCTCATCAAGTCTATCTATTTTACCTACAAGTTCTACCTTCTCCCCATCCTCAAGTTCTATAACAATTGGTGGGAACTTATCATTCGGGCCAAATCCTTCCTCATATCCAACAGCATCAAAGTCTCCTGACTTAATGTGGTAGGAAATTATATCTATTGCATTAACAATTAATCTTTTTAGCCTTTTAGAAAGGTATTTATATCTTGCTGATGTATTAAGAACATAATCAGGAATCTTCTCTAGCATCTCATCTACTATAAATGCTACAACCTCCTCAATCCACTCCTTAGATACATCACGAATATCTTCTCCTTCCTTCTTTATAACATCTGAAAAGTCCTCAAGAACCTTATGCATAAAGCTTCCTATCTCAAGTGACTTAAACCCAAACTCACGTCTCTCTCGGCCCTTTAGACCATACTTAACGAAATATGAAAATGGACACTTTGAATAGGTTTCTATTTGAGAAACACTTAGCCTACTACTGTTATAAATCTCCTTAATCTTCTCCTTTGGAACCTTCTTAACCTGGGTTGTATAGTGAAGTCCTGAAAGTAAATTATCAATTCTTTCCTTTTCCCCATTATTAATAAACCATCTATAAGTGTCTAGCCACAGTGGGTCTATACCTCCCCCTTCATAATACCTTCTAAGTTTTAGTATCATAGCGTTAAATGTAGGGGCCTTGGTTACTATATTTTCAATATCTGAATCTAGTCTATCTACCAAATCACTAGATGTTTTTATTTTAGGGAATACCTTTTTAAGTCTATGTAAAATTATAGATTGTCTAAGTGTCTTTCCATCATGGTCTGCAATTGGGTGTGAAAGTATTAGCTTCTCACTTGCTGAAGTTAGTGTTGAATAGATTAGATACTGTTCATTAAATGATTTTTCCCTAGTGTCTATATCTATTTTTATACCAGCCTCTTTAATCTCTGCTCTTTCTATGTCAGAAATTATACCCTCATCTACTATAGGGGCTGGGAATATACCGTCATTTACCCCAAGAATCATAAGTACCTTAGAGCTTTGGGTTCTCATTCTGTCTACTCCTGCTATTAATACACTATCTATAACCGATGGAACTGAACCTATTGTACATTCTGAGAATCCTACACTTATAAGGTCTATAAAGTCACTAACCGTAACCTTCTCATCTCCTAGAATCTCAACGGTCTGATCTAATACCTCAACTAATATATCAAAAACCTGTGAATACTCTCTAGCTAGTAGAATTTCTCCCTTAGTGTTAAATTCATCTATAATCTCTGTAACCTTCTTATCTACTCCAATTAAAAGTAGGAATTCATATAGTCCACGGCACATATCACGTGCAGACTCTGCTCCCTTTAATGTAGTGTGAAGATTATCTAGTGGAGTTATAACTTTACTTCTAACCTCATTGATTCTAATAAGTAGGGCCTTTTCCTCCTCAGAGTCCTCCCCCTCAATTCTACGGTTAGAGTAAACTGTAAATGGCTCTTTCCATCTGTTACCCCTAATTCCATTTTCAATAACGTAGTTCTCCAGAATATTAATATCCTCACTACTTACATCTAAAAGACCTGACTTAAGGTATGTAAATACACCTTCATAGCTCCAACGCCTTTTTTGCACCTCAAGTGCTGAAATTAATAACACAACTATAGGATTTTTCATAGCTTCCTTTTTCTTATCAACATATATAGGGATATTATTTTCCTCAAATATACTGCGAACTAAAGGTTCATATGTGTCCATATTTCTCGCTACAACCCCAATGTCTCTATATTTATAACCCGAATCACGAACAAGAGATACTATTTTGCTAGCTACTGCTGTAACTTCTGAATATAGGTTAGAAGCAGTAAAAATTTCTATGTCCTCTGTACTTTCCTTATATGGAACAAAGGGAAATCTAAATGCATATTTTTCAAGATGGGTTAACTCTGCGCTTTGGCTATGACGGGTAATCTCTTCTATTGAATTTAAATCTACCGGCTTATTATATGATATATTAAGCTTTTCACATATTTTAAGAAGTCTTTCTTCAAACTCCTTACTACTTGCAAATATATCAAAACTTCCACCCTTGCCTTTAATATCACCTGTAATTGTAATGTTAACTTCCTTAGCCTTAACTAAAATCTTTTCAAGTACATTAAGCTGAATTGGATTCATCCCCTCAAATCCATCAACATATACTATTGCATCATCTAAATATGTACACTCCTCAATCTTTCTTGAAAGAAGCTCCATTTCATCCTCTTCATCTATGTATGAATGGTGAAGCTTATCATTAAAAAGCTCTAGTATTTTTGATATATCTTGAAGCTTTCCTTTTAAGGTATCTGACTCTACCTTAATACTTGCCTCTTCAACTATTTCACTCTCAACATCAAATCTTTTAAATTCCTTAATTATAGATGATATTGAAGGTATTATTCCTGTTTTAATAGATGACTTTGTGAATATTTGAA
>NZ_JAVWJB010000083.1:0-4353 GCF_036639235.1 Clostridium sp. | reverse complement strand
TTTTAGAAAAATCATTTGGAAGAATTAAATTTGTAAATGATATTAATTTAGATGTGGTTAAAGGGTTTGCAAAAACATCTTATGATTTAGGATATCTAAAAAAGGAGCCTAATGTAGATAGTATTTATTTAAAGGATGTTTTAGATAAGGCAAAAAAGTAAAAAAGAATAGGGGGTAGGACATGGGGATCGTAATTGATGGTATTAGCAAAAGGTTTATAACAAAGCATAAGCAGACAATAACACTTGAGAATGTTAATTTAACAATTAACCAAGGTGAGTTTGTTTGTTTACTTGGTCCTTCTGGATGTGGAAAGTCAACACTATTAAATATAATTGCAGGACTTGTAAATCCTACAAGTGGAGTTGCTTACATGAATAATGAGGTAATAAATACTGTAGGAGTTGAAAGAGCAGTAATGTTTCAAGAGTCTGCGTTATTTCCTTGGCTTAAGGTAATAGAAAATGTTGAGTTTGGAATGAAAATTGCAGGGGTTCCTAAAAAGGAAAGAAGGGAAAGGGCTTTAAAATACCTTGAAATGGTGTATTTAAGTAAGTTTAAGGACTGTTATATACATGAACTTTCGGGAGGAATGAAGCAAAGAGTAGCCTTAGCAAGAGCATTAACACTTGATTCAGATGTCCTACTAATGGATGAGCCATTTGCAGCACTTGATAGTCAGACAAAGGCAATACTTCAAATAGAGCTTCAAAAGATATGGACTGAAACTAAAAAGACTATTATATTTGTAACCCATAGCGTTGAAGAAGCTGTTCTGCTTGGGAGTAAAGTTGTTGTTATGGCAGCAAGCCCTGGAAGAATTAAAAAGGAGTATAGTATTAATCTTGATAGGCCAAGAAAGGCTGAAAGTAGTCAGGTTAACTTTATGATAAGAGAAATAATGGGAACTTTAAGGGAGGAGGTTGAGAAGGTTGCAAAAAACGAGTACGACAGCGGTTGGAATATTGAAAAAGATAGGGTTTTATATACTATTAATAGTGATATGGGAGCTAATTTATAGGGTATTTGTAGACATGTTATCAATTTGGGAACCATATATGTTCCCATCACCTTTAGATGTTGCTGGAAGTTTAATATATCTTGTTGATGATGGAAGTTTATTTATTGCATTAATATCAAGTATACAAAGACTTGCACTTGGGTATTCTCTATCTATTATTATAGGGGCATTAATTGGAATAATGATTATAAGGTTTAATTATCTTGATGAGAATCTTAAGCCGATTTTACTTGGACTTCAAAGCCTGCCGAGCATTTGTTATATACCATTTGCAATATTATGGTTTGGGTTAAGTGAAAGTACAATATTATTTGTTATTATTATAGGTTCTGCATTTTCTATTGCAACCTCAGTTGTATCCTCCATTAAGAATGTATCTCCTCTTTATATAAAGGCAGCAAGAACTATGGGGGCTAAGGGAGCGGCACTTTATAGGGAAGTAATATTTCCAGCTTCACTTCCAACTATTATTACAGGACTTAAGCAGGGGTGGTCCTTTGCATGGAGAGCATTAATGGCAGGAGAAATGCTAGTTGCAACTAAGGGGCTTGGACACATACTAATGATGGGACGTGATTTATCAGATATATCACAGGTTATGGCAATTATAATAATTATTATTGTACTTGGATTATTATTTGAGAACCTATTATTTACAAGACTTGAGGATAGAGTTCGTGAAAAATGGGGATTAAAACTTAGTTAGGGGGATTAATAATGGATCATTTAGATAAATTAGAGGCAGAAAGTATTTATATATTAAGGGAAGCTTATAAAAAGCTTGGGAAGCTTGGAATGCTTTGGTCAATTGGAAAGGACTCAACTGTAATACTATGGCTTGCACTAAAGGCTTTTTACGGCAATTGTCCATTTCCACTTATCCACGTAGACACTAAGTATAAGATTCCAGAGATGATAGAGTTTAGAGATAAATTTGTAAAGGATATGGGACTAAATATTATTGTTCATACAAATCAAGCAGCAATAGATGCTGGAATGGGACCTGAGAAGGGACGAGCTATCTGCTGCGGTGCACTTAAAACAGAGGGTCTTAACCAGGTGGTTAAAAATCATAAGTTTGAAGGCTTAATTGTTGGAATTAGACGTGATGAGGAAGGGTCAAGATCTAAGGAAAGAGTGTTTAGTGAACGTAAAAAGGATAATGAGTGGGATTATGCAGATCAACCACCAGAACTTTGGGATCAGTATAAGACAGATTTTGAAAAGGGAAACCATATAAGGGTACATCCTATACTTTCTTGGAGAGAAATTGATATATGGGAATATATCAAAAGGGAGAACATTCCTTTAACTGATTTATACTTTGCAAGAAATGGGAAGAGGTATAGATCTCTTGGATGTTATCCTTGTACAGGAATGATAGAGTCAAATGCTACAACACTTGATGAGATTATAGAAGAGCTTAAAAATACAAGTGAAACAGAAAGAAGTGGAAGGGCACAGGACAAGGAAAATGCCCATGCACTTGAAAAGCTAAGACGAGATGGATATATGTAAGATAGGGGTGGTATTATGGGTAAGGCAAAAAACAAGGAAGAATTAAGTATAGTAGTGGTAGGTCACGTAGACCATGGTAAATCAACCCTTATTGGTAGGCTTTTAAGTGATACAAAGTCACTTCCTAAGGGTGCAATAGATAAGGTTCACAAAATGTCTGAGGAAAAGGGGAAAAAGTTTGAGTATGCATATCTTTTAGATGCCTTTGAAGAGGAACAAAAGCAGGGTATTACAATAGATATAACCCGCCTTAGATTTTCAACAGAAAAAAGAGATTATATTATTATTGATGCACCTGGTCATAAGGAGTTTTTAAAGAACATGGTGTCAGGTGCAGCTGCAGCAGATGTTGCCTTTTTATTAATAGATGCTAATGAAGGTATTCAGGAACAATCAAAAAGGCATTGTTATATTCTATCTCTACTTGGAATTAAAACTGTCTATGTAATAGTAAATAAAATGGACATAGTTGATTATTCAAAGGAAAGATTTGAAGAGGTTAGGGATGAATTTAATGTATTCTTAAGTAACCTTAATATCTATCCAAAGGACTATATACCTGTGTCGGCATACTATGGGGATAATCTAACAGAGACTTCTGATAAGATGACATGGTATAAGGGTAAGAGTATAGTTCAGGTAATGGATAGCTTAAGTATTCCATCAGTTAGAAATGAAAAGCCTCTAAGACTTCCAATTCAAGATGTTTATAAATTTGACAGTAGAAGAATTATAGCAGGAAGAATTGAAAGTGGAAGTATAAACAAGGGGGATGAGGTTACTATTTATCCTAGTGGTAAAAAGACTAGGGTTAAGAGCCTTGAATACTTTGTAGATAAGGATAAGAAAGATAGTGCCTACTCAGGGGAAAGCGTTGGAATAACCTTTGAAGATGAGTTTTTTAATAAACGTGGAGAGGTTATAACTAAGGGAGATGCTCCGAAAATAAGTAACCTAATATGCGGAAATATATTTTGGCTTGCAAAGGAGCCTCTAATTAAGGGGAAGGAATATAAGCTAAAGATTCAAACTCAGGAAGTTATCTGCACAATAGTTTCAATAGCTAAGGTAATAGATTCAGCATCCCTTAAAGGTAGCAAGTCTGATAAGGTTCAGAAAAATGAGGTTTGTGAAGTAACTATAAAGACTAAATCGCCAATATGCTTTGATGAGTTTTCAGATATAGAGCAAACAGGAAGGTTTGTTATAGTTGATAACTACAATATAAGTGGTGGAGGAATTATAACTAAACAGGAAGAGTCTCTTCAAAGGGATCTTGGGAATATTAATGTTCAAGATGTAAATGTTATAAGAAGAATTATAACAAGAAGTGATAGGGAAAACAGTAAGGGTCAACGGGGGAGAGTAGTTTGGCTAACAGGAAAAAGTGGCTGTGGTAAAAATGAAATAGCCCTAAAGCTTGAGAAGAAGTTATTTGACTTAAAAAGAGATGTTTATTACCTAAATTCGTCAAACCTAAGATATGGAATATCAAGTAATTTAGGATTTAAGGATGAGGATGTACATGAGCATATAAGAAGGGTTGCCCACATTGCTAACACCTTAGCAGATGCAGGTATTATAACTATTGTAACAAGTGTTAGTAGACATAAAGATGATAGAAAAAATGCTAGAAATATTATTGGAGAGGAAAGTTATAATGAAATATTTATAGATGCACCAGATAATATTTGTAGGGTTCGTAATGAAATCTTTAATAATAAGGAATGTAATTATGAATATGAAAAGGCAGATTATCCTGTAATATCACTATTTATTGATAAAACCGACTTTAATAGTGAGAAAAGGGCAGA
>NZ_JAVWJB010000082.1:0-4442 GCF_036639235.1 Clostridium sp. | reverse complement strand
CGAAAGTTTATAATTTTATTTTATCTACTGTAGGATTAATATGTTAACTTCCCACCTTTCAATGATTCTTTGGGTTTGGTATGTGAGCATTACCACCTTTTAATTATTGTTTAGGTTTAGTATGTTAACCTTCCCACCTTTCAAGATTTTTATTATTATAAAGCCTTTCTTGTTGGATTGTTTCCTAATAATATTATATACATGAAGGTATGTTTTAGTTATTTGATTGTTTAATATATCTGTGAAATTATTATAAAATAATTTCAATATTATGCGATGTTTTTCTTGTCGACTGTGTTTATATTGTTAAGAGTACTATGCTTTCTTGAGAATCCAAAGTAGATTGCAAGACCAAGAGCTAGCCATATTCCGAAATAAATCCATGTTTGTAGTGATAGATTTGTCATTAGGAATAGGCAGCAAGCTGCTGCTAGTATTGGTAGTACTGGTACAAATGGAGCTCTAAATCCTCTTTCAACATGAGGATGTGTTTTTCTAAATATAATAACTGCTATTGAAACTAGCAGGAATGCTCCAATTAAAGTAATGTTTGCAAGGTCAGCTAATTGCTTAAGATCAACAAGTCCAGCAAGAGTAGCTGAAAGAATACCAATTACCCAAGTTGAAAGTACTGGAGTACAAGTCTTTTCTGAAACCTTTGAGAAAGCCTTTGGTAAAAGACCATCACGGCTCATTGAATAAAGAATTCTTGAACCACCGAAGCTATAAGCAAGCATAACAGCTGTAATACCGATTACAGCACCAACTGAAAGTATAGTAGCTGCAACATTTGCTCCCTTAAGTTGTAGCGCATAAGCCATAGCATCAGCAACATTAAGTTGAGTGTAGTTACATACTGCTGTAAGAACTAGACAAACTATAATATAGATTGCTGTACAAACTAATAGTGAAGTAATAATTCCGATTGGAAGGTTTCTTTGAGGGTTCTTAACTTCCTCTGCTGAAGTTGATACCGCATCAAATCCTGTGTAAGCAAAGAATACAGAAGCTGCTCCTGCAAACACACCATCCCATCCATATGGCATAAATGGAGTAAGGTTGCTTGAATCCATGTGGAATACACCAACGCTTACGAAAATAACAATAACTGCAAGTTTAACAATAACCATTAGGTTATTAACCATTTTACTTTCCTTAGTTCCTCTTGAAAGTAGGAAAGTTACAAGCATAACGATTATTATTGCAGGAAGATTAACTATTCCACCTTGAGATGGTATTGTAATTAATTCCTTCGGTAGAGTTAACCCAAACTCATGTAATAAACCGTTAAAATATGATGACCAACCACCTGCAACTGTTGATGTACTAACAGTATAGGCAAATACAAGTGACCATCCAACTAAGTGGGCAACAACCTCACCCATAGTTACGTAGATATATGAATATGCACTTCCTGATGTTGGTACTGATGAAGCAAACTCTGCATAGCAAAGTGCAACCATTATACAAACAACAGCTGAAGCTGCAAATGATAGTACAACTGCTGGTCCTGCATCTCTTGATGCAACTAGTCCAGTAAGTACCATAACTCCCGTACCGATTACTGCACCGATACTCATTAGTGTAACGTCAAAAGCACCAAGTGTTCTTTCGTGACAAGCATTCTTATTGCTCTCAAGAATAGACGCTACATCCTTCTTTCTGAAAATAGATTTCATAAAGTGTTCCTCCCTAAGTATTCTTATATAACTCTAAAAATTAATAAAATAAGATAAATAATACCCCAAACAATACTAATGTATAGATTTGGAAAAGGTAAATATTTATTTGTTTCAAAATAGTGGTTATATAGTCATTAATCAGAAGTTATCTCTATAAATCTCAATTTATCTTAGATTTTGACAAAAAATGCTCTAAGCCTTAGGGTATCAATAGGTATGTTAAATAATAAACGAATTGCAAATAGTTTTTTTTATATGAAAAAACTACAAAGATTAGTGGTATCAATGGTGTAGAAAATTGATTATAAATTCATAAAATTACAATAAAATTTTTAATTATACAAAAAATCAATAGTGTAATTCAGAAATATAAATAAATACTATTGGTCATATAACGAATATTATTTGAAGAATGTTAAAAAAAACACAGACTTTTGTACTTAATATTATTTTATGTAAAAAAAATTCTATATATAAAGTTAACTTTCTTAACATATTCTTAAGATTGAAATTACACCATAAAAAATTAAAATATTATGTTACAATAGTAGTAAATTTGTATAAAACATTATATCTAACAACTGAAGGAGAGAAATAAATGAAAACAAAAAGTAGAGGGTTTATATTTGTACTAATTATTCTTCTTGTAGGGTTGGTTCTAGGGGGAGGATTCGTATATCTTAAATACGATTTTATTAACTATAACTCTCATATTAAGTTAGAATCTAACTACCAGTATGAAGAAAATAGGAATAAAAGGCCAGGTAATAGCGGTATCTTTGTACTTGCAAATGATATTAAGGAGCATAAGGGAACCTATGCTGCATTTACAAGCGTTGGCTTTGATGTGTTAAGTGGTGGGTTTAGTGAATATATTAAGAATGCTGATTATCAAGGAGTTTTTGTTTTCCCTGAAAGTGAAGTGAAAAATCTTTCAAATAAGGAAATACAAACCATTAAAGATAATATAAATAAAGGTCAAAAAGCTATAGTAACTGGAGACAGTAAGCTTGCTAAGGAGCTAGGAATTAAGGTTAAGTATAGCAAAATGGTTAACGAATACTATATGATTGACCATAAGGAAACTGCAATAGAAACTAAGGAAAGATTTAAAACATATAAGGTTGATTATCCAGAAGGATATAAGACACTTGCTAATGCAAAATTAGACGATCAATCTATTTTAGGTGTTGGTAAATTTGGTAAGGGTAAGGTATTATATTCTGCATCAGAACTGGTACCTAAAGATGGATCAGGTTATGAAATATATCCATTTATTATAGATACAGTTGTTAAGAACTTTGAAATTTCCCCAGTATATTCTAGAAATAATGGAGCAGTATATCTTGATATTGGATACCATATTGGAATAGAAACTCCAGCACAGGTTGCAGAGAAGGCTAAGAAGTGGGGATTTGACCAGATTAACGTAGGTGTTTGGTCAGAAATGAACAAGGATAATGTTGAATACTATAAGGGAATTATTGAAGAATCACATAAAAGAGGAATCAAGGTATTTGCTTGGTTTGAATTCCCGATGGTTTCAGTTGATTTCTGGGAAAAACATCCTGAGTGGAGACAGAAAACAGCAGATGGTAAGGATGCAAAAATAGACTGGAGATACCTAATGGCACTTGAAAACAAAGAGTGTTTTGAAGCTGCTAAAGACGTCGTTAGTGATATAATGAACCGCTTTGAATTTGATGGTATAGATATAGCAGAGATTTATTATGAGGGGCCAGGTAGAGGATTTGATTATCCAGATCACTTTACTCCTATGAATGATGCTTTTAGGGAAGATTTTAAGAAGAAACATGGATTCGATCCTAAGGATTCATTTAATATTAAGTCTGAATATTACTGGAGAGCTAATGAAGAGGCTAAGAATAAGATTATTGAAGAGAGAGTTAGGCTTATAACTGAGCAGCATAGAGAGATGCTTGAACTTGTTGAGGAGCTTAGGGTAGACCAGCCTCACCTAGAGTCAAATGTAACTATGATTGATAGTATAGCTGACCCTAGAATGAGAAGTGATATTGGCCTTGATGCTAACCAAATTGTTGAACTTCAAAAGAAGTATAACTTTATTATGGAAATTGAAGATCCATTTACACTTTGGACACTAGGGCCAGATAGATATAGTGTTATTGGTGAGAATTACAGAAAAGTAATGGATCCTAAGGATAGACTCTATATTGATATAAATATAATTGATAGATTTGTTAGAAGTTATCCAACTGTTAAACAAAGAGATACAGAGGTTTATTCATTAATTCATAATGCAAGTAAGTATACAGATAAGGTTATAATGTATGCCCTAGCTACCCTTGAGGAAGAAGATATGGACCTTGCACCATATGCATATGCTGCGGACGTTAAGGGGAAAGAAGTTTCAGAGAATGTATACGAATTTGAAGGTAAGTATAACTTTACATGGCATATAGATATGAAGGGTAAAGAAGTATATGTAGATGGTGTTAAGAGCCCAGCTTATACTGATGAATATATAATTATTCCAGCAGGTAAGCATAGGATAGAAATTAAGGATGCTACTAATACTTTAACTAGAATTAAGGATATTAACTCAACAATAATAGAGTCTTCATATAAGGGAGAATCTATTAATATTAAGTATAATAGTTATGGAAGATGCTTTATAAATGTTACTAAGAAGCCTACTTCTATAGTTCTTAACGGTAAGATTATTAATCCAGAGATTAAGGAGCTTAATGGAGAGTACACTATTATGCTACCTAAGGG
>NZ_JAVWJB010000081.1:0-4476 GCF_036639235.1 Clostridium sp. | reverse complement strand
GTTCCTGATTCTACTATATCTCCATCCTTCATAACTAGGATTAAGTCTGCATCTTTTATTGTTGATAGTCTATGGGCAATAACAAAGCTTGTTCTTCCCTCCATAAGTCTATCCATTGCTTTTTGTATAAGCACCTCAGTTCTAGTATCTACTGAACTTGTTGCCTCATCAAGAATTAATATCTTAGGATCTGCAAGTATTGCCCTAGCAATAGTTAATAATTGCTTTTGTCCCTGTGATACGTTACTTGCCTCTTCATTAAGCTCCATTTTGTATCCATCAGGAAGAGTTCTAACAAATCCATCAACATATGCAGCCTTCGCAGCCTTAATAACTTCCTCATCACTTGCTGTAAGTCTACCATATCTAATATTCTCCATAATTGAACCATTAAATAGCCATGTATCCTGAAGAACCATTCCAAATAAACTTCTTAAGTCTTCTCTGTTAAAATCTTTAATGTTATGGCCATCTATTAATATTGATCCTGAGTTAACATCATAGAATCTCATTAACAACTTAATAATAGTTGTTTTACCAGCACCAGTTGGTCCAACAATTGCAACTTTTTGTCCTGACTTAATATTAGCTGAAAAGTCCTTAATAATTGTTTCACCTTCCTTGTATCCAAAGCTTACATGGTCAAACTCAACCCTTGGCATTAATTCATTTGGTGAAACAGGATTCTTAGCAAGCTGCTCTTCTTCCTCTTCATTTAGGAATTCAAAAACCCTTTCCGCTGCAGCTGCAGTTGACTGCATAAGGTTAGCAACCTGTGCTACCTGTGCTATTGGCTGGTTAAAGCTTCTTACGTATTGTATAAATGACTGAATATCTCCAACCTTAATAGTCCCATTAATAGCTAGGAACCCTCCAAGTATTGATACAACAACGTAGCCTAAGTTTCCTATAAAATTCATAAGTGGCATCATCATTCCAGATAGGAATTGTGACTTCCATGCTGAAGAATAAAGTGTATCATTTAGCTTATTAAATTCCTTAATAGTATCTTCCTCACCATTAAATGCCTTAACAACATTATGCCCTCCATAAACCTCTTCAACCTGACCATTAATATGACCTAGGTATTCCTGTTGAGACTTAAAGTATTTTTGTGATCTTTTTATAATGAACATTATACAAATTGCAGATAGTGGAAGAACCAAAATTGCTGCAATAGTCATTGGTATACTAATGCTAATCATCATAATTAGTACCCCTATAAGCATTGTAATAGAAGTTATAACCTGAGTCATAGCCTGGTTAAGGTTTGAACTTACAGTATCAACGTCATTTGTTACCCTTGATAAAACCTCACCATGTGACTTAGAATCAAAGTACTTAAGTGGCATACGGTTTATCTTTTTAGATATTGAATCACGAAGATTATATGAGACCTTCTGTGTAACTCCAGACATAATATATCCTTGAATTACTCCAAAAACAGAACTTAAAACATATAATCCTAGTAGATACATTAGTATCTCACCTATTTTAGTGAAATTAATCCCACTGCCACTTCCTTGAACCTTGTTTACAAGTCCTTCGAATATTTCAGTTGTAGCATTACCTAGTATTTTAGGTCCTACAATTGAAAATGCAGCACTTCCTATTGAGAATAGAATAACTACTAAAATATGAACTTTATATGGTGAAAGGTATTTTGCAAGGTTTTTCATTGTTCCCTTAAAATCCTTTGCCTTTTCTCCTGTACCTCCCATATGTCCGTGTCCCATAGGACCTCCCATAGAAGGCTTTTTGTTTTTTAGTTTACTCATCTTCTAGCTCCTCCTTTGAAAGTTGTGATAGAGCTATTTCCCTATAAACCTGACAGTTTTTTAGAAGTTCCTTATGCTTACCTATTCCAGCTATATTACCCTCATCAAGTACTATAATCTGGTCTGCATGAAGAATTGTACTAATTCTTTGAGCAACAATTAACACTATGCTTTCAGTAGTTTCTCTACTAAGTTCACGTCTTAATGCTACGTCTGTTTTATAATCAAGTGCTGAGAAGCTATCATCAAATATATACATATCAGGGCTTTTAGCTATTGCCCTAGCAATTGATAGTCTTTGTTTTTGACCACCTGAAACATTAGAACCGCCCTGTGATATTTCTGAATTATATCCATCTTCCTTAGCATTAATAAATTCTAGTGATTGTGATATTCTAGCTGCCTTTTCAATTTCTTCTTCACTGGCACTTTGCTTTCCATATTTAAGATTTGATTCAATTGTACCTGAGAATAACACTCCCTTTTGAGGTACAAATCCAATCTTATCACGAAGTTTCTTCTGTGAAACCTCTCTAATATCTATACCATTAACAAGAATTTCTCCCTTAGTTACATCATAAAAACGAGGAATTAAATTAATAAGTGTAGACTTACCACTACCTGTACTTCCGATTATTGCGGTAGTCTTCCCCTTATTCATAGTAAAGTTAAGATTCTTTAGAACATAATCCTCAGCATTCGGATATTTAAAGTATACATTTTTAAACTCTATTTGATTAATATGATTAGTTAGCTCAGTAACAGTTTCCTTATCTTTAATAGATAGTGGTGTAGTTAATATTTCATCAACTCTAGCAGCTGCAACAGTAGCTCTTGGAAGCATAATTGATATCATAGATATCATTAAGAATGACATTATTATCTGCATTGTATACTGGATAAATGCCATCATATCTCCAACCTGCATAGTCCCAGCATCTACATTATGGGCACCGTTCCATACTATAAGAACCGCTATACCATTCATAATAAGCATCATAAGTGGCATCATAGTTGCCATTGTTCTATTAACAAATAGATTAGTCCTAGTTAAGTCACGGTTAGCATGGTCAAATCTTTCTTCTTCGTGTTTACTTGTTCCAAATGCACGGGATACCATCATACCTGTTAGTATTTCACGTGTTACAAGGTTAACCTTATCAACAAGTTTTTGAAGTGACTTAAACTTTGGCATTGCAAGGCCAAATAGTATTGCTACAAGTGAAAGTATAGCAACAACTGCAACTGCAATTATCCATGACATTGAACTTTCAGTTCCCATAACCTTTATGATTCCACCAATTCCAAGAATAGGTGCATAGAATACTACCCTAAGTAGCATAACCATTAAAAGCTGAATCTGCTGAATGTCATTAGTACTACGTGTAATAAGTGATGCTGTTGAGAACTTATCCATTTCAGCACTTGAGAAATTAACAACCTTTGAGTATACATCCCCTCTAAGGTCACGTCCAAGTGAAGCTGCTACCCTAGCTCCTATAAATCCTACAACAACAGTTGCCACTAAACTTACAAGTGCAAGTAAAAGCATTTTTCCACCTGTAATCATAATAAATCCATTTTGAAGCTTACTATCATCTATTCCAATTGCCTTATACTCTGCTCTTACATATGAAGTAGCTGCCTGAGCTAGTATTCCCTCTGGCATAGAATCGAATTTCTCAAGGAATTTATCGCGAATTTTAAATCTTGCTTCCTGATCTATCTTCCCTAAAAACTCAATAAGGTTATCATCACTGCCAAGCTTCATAGCTGGAGGTAATGTTTTATTAATTTCCCCCTTAAGCATAGCTGCTGTTTTAGGGTCATTTAAAGACTCTACTATAAGCATTGGCTTTGCAAGTATGCTACTTACCCTAGATACTTCCTCCTCAGTTAAGCTTTCTTTCAGAAGGTATATTCTATGATTATTTATTTTGTCGTAGCTGGTAAAATACTTTGAAAAACTTGACTCTTTTATATTTTTTCCATCTACTAGTGTATATTGTTTAAGGATTTCTTCCTTATTATTTGCGTCTATAAATAATAATAAATTATTAAGATCTTTTTCCTTAATAACTTTAATTGCAGAATCCTCTACCCCGCCCTGCTGAATACCTACGTTAACTATTCTTGAAGTGTATTCTGGAAGAGAAAGGTCTGCTGATGCCTGAATAACTAATAATCCAATGATTAATACTATAGCTACCCAGTACTTCTTTAGATGTTTAATTAGTTTAAACATTTTCCAGCCTCCTTTTAAGCCAACCCAATTTAATTATTTCTTATTTCATATTAATTATATTTTTATAACTATTATAAGTCAATAACTTTTTTATTGAACTTAATATTTTTTTAATATATACTTAACTTAATATTATTTATAAGGAGAAGGTATTATGGATAACACTTTAATTGATATTTCAGAAAATCTGTTTAGCTTAATAATTAGAATTCACAGAACAACATTTAGTCAGGATGAACTAGTAAAGTGTATGCCGCTGCCACCTTCCCATGTTAAGGTGATTTTCTACCTAGTACACCATGGACAGGAGGCTACCGTATCCAAAATAGCAGAAAGCCTAAGAATATCTAAGCCTAATATGACACCTATAATAGATAATCTTATAAGTGAAGGACTTGTGGAAAGACTTCAAGATCCTAAGGATAGACGTAAAATTCTTATTAAACTTACTAC
>NZ_JAVWJB010000080.1:0-4558 GCF_036639235.1 Clostridium sp. | reverse complement strand
AAAAAGAACCTATTAAATCTAGTATTAATAGGTTCTTCATATATGGTATCTTAATATGTTTAAGGTATTTGTGTGTTATTTTATATCAATTAGAAATCTACTTTTTCTCCATAATAGATACAAGTAAATAACTTTTCCATTTCATCTGCGTTAATTTCTCTTGGGTTTGAACCTGTACATGCATCAGTTATAGCTCTTTCTGAAACTAATCTAACCATTTTCTTAAACTCAACCTCATCAATTCCATAGTCCTTAAGAGTTTGAGGAATTTCAAGCTTCTTGTTAAGGTCCTTAATCAGTGTAGTTAAGCTATCAACTAGCTCCTCATCACTGCTTCCTGCAAGTCCAAGTCTTCTTGAAATAGCAGCATATCTGTCCATACAAGCCTTCTTATTAAAGTCTATAACGTATGGTAAGTAAATAGCATTTGCACATCCGTGTGGAATATTAAATACTGCACCTGTTTTATGTGCCATGCTATGAGTAATTCCAAGTAATGCATTAGTAAATGCCATACCTGCTAGACATTGTGCATAGTGCATGCTTTCTCTAGCATCTACATCACCTTCATATGACTTAATTAATTCAGCATTTATCATCTCTATTGCTTGCATTGCTAGTGGATCTGAGAATGGTGAATGTAGTCCTGCTACATATGCTTCGATTGCATGTGTTAATGCGTCCATTCCTGTATGAGCTGTAAGTGTTTTTGGCATTGTTTCAGCAAGTGTTGAATCAACAATAGCCATGTCTGGAGTTATATTATAATCTGCAAGTGGATACTTAACCTTGTTCTCATAGTCTGTTATAACTGAGAATGCTGTAACCTCTGTTGCTGTTCCTGAAGTTGATGGCACCGCAATAAACTTAGCCTTGTTTCTAAGTTCTGGAATTGTAAATGGATCCTTAATATCATCAAACTTAAGCTCTGGATGTTCGTAGAATACCCACATAGCCTTAGCTGCATCTATTGGTGAACCTCCACCGATAGAAAGGATAATATCTGGTTCAAATTCTCTCATTGCAGCTGCACCTTTTAATACAGTTTCAACAGATGGGTCTGGTTCTACCCCCTCAAATAGTTTTACTTCTATTGATGCTTCCTTTAGATAATCGCAAACCTTGTCTAGGAACCCAAACTTCTGCATTGAGCTTCCACCAACAACGATCATTGCTTTCTTTCCCTTAATAGTCTTAAGAACTTCAAGTGAACCTTTTCCAAAATAAATATCCCTAGGTAATGTAAATCTACTCATTAATAAAACCCCCTTATATTTTGACTAATTAAGTATATTAACCTTACTTAATCTATATCACATAAATAATTGTTTATTTATTAACAATTTAATTTTACTATAATATTCTGTTAATTGCTACTTATTAGTGTTAATTTTAAAACAATGTTTACAATATTGGATATGTCATTTAAAATGTTTTATTACGAAAATAGGGGTTTAAAGTTGATTAGATTAATTTATCACCTTTAAACCCCTACTATATTTTTTACATTTTCTATATTTTTACTGTTTAACCTTTTTAAACAATGGAACCCATCCACTTAAATGTACCCCTAATATTGAGTCAGTTCTATGGTCACTTGTTATATATATATCAATATTATTTGACAGGGATTCTTTTATTAAGGGACCTAAAATCTCTTCAAACACTTGATTTATAAAGCTTTTTTTAAGATTTTTATCCCTTCTATGTGCAGCTTCATCGAAGCCATTAATGTGTAAAATAGTTCTATGGTTTTTCTCAATTGAAGATAGCGTTGCTATTAACTTAGCTGATAAATTAGTATTAATATCACCTGTTCCACCTAGAACCTTAACAGAATCCATTCCAAGATGAAGTCCAATTCCATGAATAAGATCTATCCCTGAAACTATTCCTGTATCTAGCTCTCTCCCTTTAAATCTTGGCATAGTTGATATTCCCCAGGGCCATAAAGCAAGGCCTGAATGTCCAAGACTATTAAAGTAGTCTATTGACTTTTTTACAACTTCTCTTAAAACCTTAGACTCTGGCATAATCTCATCTACCCTCTTACCTTGATTAAAGTGGGGAGGATAAGCCCCCTCCCCCTCTAACTTAAAGCCCTTGTTAAAGTAGATAAGATTCTTATACCCTTGGCAGCTAAATGCTCTACCACCACTTATCTTAAATCCATTAACAATATCACCTATATTATTTGGTAAGCCTCCACCAGTAAAATCCTCTAAAACTCCACCTGTAATTCTAACAACATTGCATCTCATAATATATTCATAATCTACTATTCCATGGCTTAACCCCTCATAATAGGCCCTATCAGATAGGTCAAACTTCTCTGGAGAATACCCAAGCATATTCATAATACAGTTAAGGCTATCAATATCATACCCATTTGTACAATATGAAACCTTCTCCATTTTAAAATCCTTAGAATGTTCTCCAAGAATCATTTCCCCTAAATTAGAATTTTCAAAGCTTTCCTCCATTAATCCATCTAAAATTATAAGTAATTTCTTCACTTTAATACCTCTTTAAGTCCATTTATAAGGATACGATTCTCCATCTTTGTCCTAACTGCAACCCTATAATATCCACTATCTAGACCGTAATAATTACTGCAATCCCTAATAAGTATTCCCCTTTTAATTAACTCATCCTTAAGGTCTATATCTACTAGACATTTAAAGAAAATATAATTAACAGATGGCCTATACACTTTAATACCATTAATAGATATTAGTTCATTGTACAAGCTTTCTCCTTCTGATTTAACATAGGCTACACTTTCCCTTGCGTACTCCGTCTCTCCTAGTGCAGCTATTGCTCCAACCATAGCTAAAGTATTAACGTTCCAAGGTGGACAAACTCCCCTATACCTATTAATATAATCAGGGTTTGATGTAACTCCATATCCTATTCTAATTCCAGGAAAGGCATAGAACTTAGTTAGAGACTTAACTACAAAAATATTCTCATATTCCTTAACAAGGCCTATCATAGAAATCTTCCACTTATTCTCTACAAAATCAAGGAAAGACTCATCAATAACAAGAACCGCCCCTACCTCTTTGCATCTTTTTGCAACCTTAACTAATACATCCCTAGAGCTTAAAACACCAGTTGGATTATTAGGATTACATAGAAAAACAATGTCTACATCATAATCTATATAGTCAACTATACCTTCAACATTGCTAAAGTCCTTTCCATAACTGTAATAGAAACTTCTACATCCAACTGAACTTAAAGCATCACCATACTCTGAAAAGCTAGGGGCAAACAATACTCCCTTTCTTGGCATAAGTGCCCTTACAATATTAAAAATAACCTCACCTGCACCATTCCCAAGAAGAATATACTCACTACTTGTATCTTCATAGTTAGAAATAGCATTAACAAGATCCCTATATGTAATATCAGGGTATCTGTCTACCTTACAAATACCCTGAACAATAGCCTCTTTTACATTTTTATGTAACCCTAGGGGATTAATATTCGCTGAAAAATCAACAATCGAATCCCTATCTATGCCATAAACCCTTGATACCTGATCTACATTACCCCCATGACCAAAATTCATATTACCCTCCGATTTTTATAAAAATAATTCCTGCAAAATACCCAAGTAAGCTAACAACCATAAGAATCCTATTGGTTTTATCCACATCTTCCACAGAAATAGGTCTTAAATCATCTCCTATTGTTGGTTTTTCCACAGGTTTTCCAAAATAATAGTTAACTCCACCAAGTCTAATACCTAGTGCCCCTGCAACAGCTGCCTCAGGATGGGCACTATTAGGACTTAAGTGGTTATATCTATCACGTTTATATATTCTTAAACTTCCCTTATAATCGTACTTTAAAATATAGGCAGCTGCTACAATAAAGTATGCTGTAACCCTTGCTGGAATAAAGTTTGCAATGTCATCCATCTTAGCAGAAACATACCCAAACTCTCTATACTTGTCATTCTTATAACCAAACATAGAATCACAGGTATTTACAGCCTTATATGCCATAGCTAAAGGGGCACCCCCTAGAGCAGCAAACATCATAGGAGCTATAATTCCGTCGGACATATTCTCAGAAACAGTCTCTACAACAGCCCTAACAATCCCCTTCTCGTCAAGTGTACTCGTATCTCTCCCAACAATATATGATAGCTTATGTCTAGCACCTTCTATATCACCATTTTTTAAAGTCTTAATAACCTTCATTCCTTCAACAGCAAGACCTCTAGATGATATGCAGAAATATATAACTACCCCTTCAACAATAGCTCCAACTAAAAAACCAAATCTATAAACCTGACCTAGTAAGAAGCTCGATATAAAATACGTAGCAATAATAGTTAAAACCCATGTAACCCCTCCTGCTAAGTAAAGGTTCCTAGAGAATATATCCCTAAACCTTTTTTCAAGACCCTTAGCAAAAGCACCAATTCCCCTAACAGGATGGTATGGATTATGAGGCTCACCAATAATCAAATCTAAAATAAACCCTAATGTATAACTAATCATGTCTTATCTCCTTTACATACTAATGTAATTTTACTTAAAGA
>NZ_JAVWJB010000079.1:0-4744 GCF_036639235.1 Clostridium sp. | reverse complement strand
CAAGTAGTTATGGACTTCTTGGTAGCCTATGTGGGTTTCATCCTTATGTACTGTCTGTTTGGGGAAGTGATGTCTACACCTTCCCTAAGGGCAGTAGTATAAAAAGAAAGGTATTAGAACATAATCTAAAAAGTGCAGACTATTTAATGTCAACTAGCCGTGATATGGCTAGGGAAACGAAGCTTTACACTAATAAGGAGATTATGATAACTCCATTTGGAGTAGATACTAATATCTTTAAGCCAGTAGATGTAGATAGGGACAGGGATAATATTGTTATAGGGACGATTAAGACCTTAGAACCACACTATGGGATTGACTACTTAATACGTGCATTCCATAAGCTAACACTTGAGTATGATAATATACGTTTAAGGATAGCAGGTAAGGGTTCACAGGAGGAGCAGTTAAAAAGTCTTACAAGGGAACTTAATATAGAAGATAAGGTTGAGTTTCTTGGTTTTTTAAGTCTTAATAATATTCCAGTAGAGTTTTCTAAAATGGACATTGCGGTTATTCCATCAATTCATGAAAGTTTTGGAGTATCCTCAATTGAAGCTCAGGCAGTAGGTCGTCCTGTAGTTGTAACAGATGCAGGAGGACTTCCTGAAACCATAAAGGACAAGGTTACAGGAATACTAGTTAAGAAGGAAGACGTTAATAGTTTATACCAGGGAATTAAGACCTTAATTGATAATAGGGATTTAAGAGAGCAGATGGGCAAAAGTGCTATAGAGTTTGTTTTGGAGAACTACACTGTAGATAAGAATTTCAGTGAAGTAAATGAATTCTATAAGACTATTACAGATAAATAGTTCAAGGAGATATAAAATGGATAATACTAAAAAGAAGTTTGTTTCTATAGTTATTCCATGTAGAAATGAAGAAAACTACATTGAAAAGTGTATAGATTCTATGGCAAGTCAAAGCTATGGTATAGAAAATATTGAGGTTCTAGTATGTGACGGTATGTCTACTGATAGAACACAGGAAATTGTTAATAACTACTCAAAGAATGAGCCTAATATTAAGCTTGTTATAAATGAGAAAAAGGTAGCACCATCAGCTATGAACCTTGGAATTAAACAAGCTAAGGGTGAGATTATTATTATATTTGGTGCCCATGCCTACATGGATAAGGACTACGTTAAATACTGTGTAGAAAAATTAAGCGATGATAATGTTGCTGTTGTAGGTGGAAGAATTATAAATATTAGTGAAAACAACCTATCAGAGGCTATTTCACTTGCTATGGGTTCACCATTTGGAGTAGGAAATGCACTTTTCAGATACTCAGATAAGGAAGAGTTTGTAGATACTGTTGCATTTGGAGCATATAAGAAGGAGGTTTTTGACAAGATTGGATTATTCGATGAAGAATTTGTTAGAAACCAGGATGATGAACTGAATTTTAGAGTAAGTAAGGCAGGATTTAAAATGCTTTTAGCTCCTTGTATAGAGTCACATTACTATACAAGAGGATCACTTTCTAAGCTATGGAGACAATATTATCAATATGGCTTTTGGAAGGTTAGGGTTATCCAAAAGCACAAGAAGCCTGCGTCAATTAGACATCTTATTCCTCTAATATTTGTATGTGGAGTAATACTTGGAGGTGTAGCAAGTATATTCTCAAGTATATTAAGAGTTATGTATTTTGGAGTACTTGGGTTATATGCATTACTTGCAGGTGTATATGCTGTTAAGGCATGTAATAAAAAGTATAAACACATACCAAGAATTATGTTGTGCTTTTTAATACTTCATGGAAGTTATGGACTAGGATTTTTAGAAGGTATTTATACTTTCCACATAAGCAAAAATTATGATAGAATAAACAAGAATACAAAAATGTCGAGGTAGGTGTTTTTAAGGTGAGTAGAGCAGAATTTTTACCATACGCTCTTCCAATGATAGAAGAGAAGGAAATAGAAGCTGTTGTTGATACCCTAAAGTCAAATTGGCTTTCTAAGGGACCTAAAACAATAGAATTTGAAAAGAGATTTGCTGAGTACGTAGGAGCAAAGCATGCAATTGCTATGAACTCATGTACAGCAGCGCTACATATAGCACTTATTGCTAATGGAATTGGTGAAGGTGATGAGGTAATAACTACTCCATTAACATTTGCAGCTAGTTCAAATACGATAATACACTCAGGTGCAGTACCGGTTTTCGTTGATATTGATGAGAAGACTATGTGTATTGACCCGGATAAAATAGAAGAGAAGATAACTTCAAAAACTAAGGCTATAGTTCCTGTTCACTATGCAGGACAATCATGTGATCTTGAAAGGATTAGAGAAATTGCAAGAAGGCATAATCTACTAGTTCTTGAGGATGCAGCACATGCTGTATATACAACTCATAAGGGTGATATGATAGGTTCTACAGGTGACACTGCAGCGTTTAGTTTCTATGCTACTAAGAATATCTGTACAGGTGAAGGCGGAATGCTTACAACTAACAGTGACGAGGTTGCAGAAAAGGCAAGATTTATGAGTCTTCATGGTATGAGTAAGAACGCTTGGAACAGATTTGCTAAGGGTGGTTCATGGGCATACGATATACTATATCCTGGATATAAGTACAATATGACTGATATGCAGGCATCACTTGGACTTTGCCAATTAGATAAAATCCAAAAGATGCAGGATATTAGAAAAGAATATGCTGATAGATATAATGAAGCACTAGGAAAACTTAATGAGATTATTACTCCATGCGAAGTAGAGGGAAACAGACACGCTTGGCATTTATATGTAATAAGAATTAAGGAAGATATGCTAACAATAGATAGAAATAAATTTATTGAGTGTTTAGCTGAGGAAAATATAGGTACAAGTGTACACTATACACCAGTTCATCTTCATCCATATTATATGGAGACTTTTGGATATAAATACGGTGACTTCCCAGTAGCAGAGAAAGCATTTGAAGGAATGATATCACTTCCACTATATCCAAGTATGAGCACTCAGGATGTGGAGGATGTAATTGATGCAGTCACAAGAATCGTTCAAGAGCATAGAAAGTAGTATACAAAATAAGAAGTTTCAATTACTTATAAAAAGGTTATTTGATTTTTTATTTTCACTATTACTATTAATAATAATAAGTCCTGTATTCTTAATCCTAATTTTATGGATTAAGATGGATTCTAAGGGTGAAGCTGTTTTTAAACAGATAAGAGTAGGTGTAAATGGTAATCCGTTTACTATTTACAAGTTTAGAACCATGGTTAAGGATGCAGACAAAATGTTTAATCGTGAGATAAACAGAGAGTCACTTGATAACTTTGTTTTCCAGGATAAGCAGGATGCTAGAATTACAAGAAGTGGTAAGTTCCTTCGTAAAACGAGTTTAGATGAACTTCCACAGCTTATAAACATCCTTAAGGGTGATATGTCTTTAATTGGGCCAAGACCAGAGATTCCAGACATAGCAAACCTATATAATGACTATGAGAGGATTAGATTACTAGTTAAGCCAGGTGTATCAGGACTTGCACAGGTTAACGGAAGAGGTAATCTAGAACTTCACGAAACAATAAAATATGATGTAACCTATGTTAAGGACTTTAGTATTTTACTGGATATAAAAATATTCTTTAAAACATTTAAAGTAGTATTACTTGGAGAAGGTGCTTACTAGGGTATAGGAGTAAGGTTATGAAACTAAAAAACATACTAAATATTATTTTATATACCTTCATTATAGTTGTACCTCTAGTTCCAGTTAAAACAAAAATATCATTTATACCAATATCAGCTGATACTGTATTTGGAGGATTAGCTATACTTCTTGGTATAATATACATAATTAAATGTTATATTAAGGATAGGTCGTATTTAGACATATTAAAATCAACACATATGAAGGTACTAGCTGTTTTTATTATACTGTTTACAGTACTTTCACTTGCATCTATCTTATATGCACAGAACAAGGTAATTGTTGTATCTGAGGCTATAAGGTTTATAGAATATGCACTAGTATTTTATATTGTGTTAATTGTTGCAGATAACGACTTTATACGAAAAGGACTTGCAATTTTTTATGTTGTTATGATAGTTGCAGCTTTATTTGGAATATCTCAGTTTATATTTGATTTATCAAGCTTTAAGGATGCTACTTCTAGTATGATGCTTGATAGAGGAAGAATATACTCAACCTTTGAGAATCCTAATTATTGGGGAGCGGCTATAAATATGGTTATATTCTATCCAATTATCTGCTTTATAGAGAAAAAGGGTAGTAGAATATACAACCTACTTGTATTTGCATTATTTTTCGTAAATTTAATTTTAACAGAAACAAGAGGTTCTTGGCTTGGATTCTTCCTAGGATTTACTATAATTGCTATAGTTAGATATAGAAAGATGCTACTTGCATTACCTGTACTTATAGGAGGGGCATTGCTTGTACCAGGAATTAGGTTGAGATTTTTATCAATATTTGATTTTGCATCACTTGGAGAGAATACAAGGGTAAAGATATGGAGAACAGGTCTTGAAATGCTTAAGGACCATCCATTACTTGGAGTAGGAAACGGTAATTTCTATTATAGATATTATGAGTATATAACTGTTCATAAGGAACTTTACGCAACCAGAACTCTATTTACTGCACATAATTCTTATATTAAGATGTTTGCAGAGCTAGGTATAATTGGGGGAGCATCATTTATTATGATATATTCCTCTTTAACATATTTAATAATTAAGGCATATAGGTTCGGAAA
>NZ_JAVWJB010000078.1:2853-4921 GCF_036639235.1 Clostridium sp. | reverse complement strand
GGCTTTTAGGATGATTTCACGGCTTACCTCTGGAGTTATTCCTCCGTCTTCTGATAGTGAAGTCATTCCATGGGCCTTAAGTCCTTCTATTATTTCTTCTACTCTATCTTCAGTTACTCCATGGTCGCGAAGATTTGTTGATACTCCAAGGCTGTTGAAGAATTCTCTAGTCTTAGCAATTGCCTTATCTATACGCTCATCTTCACTTCCTTCAACTATGTGCCATACTCTAGCTGCATATTGAAGTAGCTTAGCTCTCTTCTGCTCTCTTCTAACTTCCCAAAGTGCAGGTGCAATGCAGGCTAAAGTCTTAGCATGATCTACTCCAAATATGTTAGTTATCTCATGTCCAATCATATGTGTAGCCCAGTCCTCAGGTACTCCTGATCCTATTAGACCATTAAGTCCCATTGTTGCACACCATACTAGGTTAGCTCTAGCATCGTAATCAGTCGGGTTGTCTATTGTAAACTTACCGATTTCAACTAATGTCTTAAGTATCCCCTCTGATGTTCTATCTTGGAATCTTCCCTCACATGGGAAAGTCATATACTGTTCTGTTGTGTGAATAAATGTATCTATAACACCGTTAGCAACCTGAGTCTTCGGTAGTGAGTATGTGGCTTCAGGGTCAAGTATTGAGAACTTAGGGTAACTTGTTTCACTAAATATAGCAAGCTTCCCTCTTTCTGAACTTATAACTCCTCCACCATTACTTTCTGAACCTGTTGCAGGTAGTGTAACTACTGTACCTATTGGAATTCCTGGTGCAACTTCAACGGGAACTCCTCCATAGTTAAATAAATCAAGTTTATTCTCTCCATTAAATGTAGCAGCAAGTGATATAAACTTAGTTCCGTCCATAACAGAACCTCCTCCAACTGCTAGAAGAAAATCTACCTTCTCTGCTTTAACAACCTCTGCTGCCTTTATTAGAGTAGTAAATTGTGGGTTTGGTTCAATACCACCAAATTCCCCAACTATTCTATCCTTAAGTGCTGCTCTAACTTTATCTAAAACACCATTTTTCTTAATACTTCCTCCACCATATGTAACAAGAACCCTTGCATTCTGTGGCACTAAAGCATCAAGCTTCTCAATTGTATTCTTACCAAACACTATCTTAGTAGGATTATGAAATTCAAAGTTTAACATTAAAAAATCCTCCATTCAAATATTATTCTAATAATAGAATACACCTTAGAGTTAACTCTAAGTCAAAGAATAGACTAGCACTTTGTACTTTTTCCATCGTACCAGTCTAACTTATTATCTATCTTGTTAATACACTTAACTAAGTCTTCTATCTGAAGCTCTAGCTTAGCCCTGTGGTTAAGGAGAATATCCTTACGAGTAGGTATAGTACCATCACCTTCTAAGCTTAGTTCAACTATACTTCTAATCTCACTAATACTCATACCTGTTGACTTAAGACACTTAATAAGCTCAATCCAAGTAATATCAGAATCACTATAAACCCTAATACCCTTGTCGCTTCGAGCAACATTCGGAAGTAAACCTTCCTTCTCATAATATCTTAAAGTATAACTACTTAAACCAACCTTCTTAGCTACATCTCCAACAGTATAATTCATATAATCTCTCCTATGCTTTAATAATAACTTCACTTGTCTTCTTAATATTATCACTTAAAGCATTCCCTACAACACATAAATCATCAACTTTAAGAAGAAAATCCTCTATCTCCTCCTTAGTATGCCCTGTTGCTATTCTATATATAACATTCATACTTACAATTTCCTTCTTAGGAATATGAGTATCACCTACAAATCCTGTCTTATCAACCTCACCTGTTATCTCTACCTCTATGTCACTAAACTCTATATTAAACTTCTTAGCAAGTGATACAAAGGATATTATCTTACACCCTGCAATAGAGTTAAGAAGCATATCCCCAGGAGTCATCCCCCTATCTTCCCCAAATGGAGTAGGCATGTCCATAAGCACATCATGTTCACCTGAAACCCCACTTACACCTAATTTCCCACTATACTTAGCAATACATTTCATAAAATTACCTCCCTATAAATAACATACTCTAATTATC
>NZ_JAVWJB010000078.1:0-2753 GCF_036639235.1 Clostridium sp. | reverse complement strand
AACAAACAAAGGGGCAGAGTCAATCCATATCGACTCTGCCCTTATAATTAATTCTTTATATCTGTTTTAGTGAATGATATAAATGCTCCTATTATGAACACTACCGTTAACACTAGTAATTGAATCACTCCTGTTTGAGGATCTAGTACTACTGAGTATTGCTCCTTCATCATTATTGGGAAATACTCCATAATGTTAAACATTGAAAGGTTCATATATCCAATTACCCACTGTGCTAGGAATCCTGCCTTAAGTGTTCCTAGTATCATTGACATTGGTACTGATCCTAGGTATAGTATTGAACTTAGTCCAACTGCAACAGCTGTATTCTTAGCTATAGTTGATAACATAAATGCAAGTGATGTTACAAACAGCACACTTACACATGATGTAAGAATCTTAGGAATTAGGTATGCAAAATACCCAAGTTCTACAACATTACCCTCTACATACTTAAGTGAACTTATTGAGAATGCATCAAATCCATATGCTGCTCCAACAGCTGCTATATATACTGAAATACTAACAACAAGTATTCCAAATCCTATAATTAACACTGCTAAAAGCTTTGATAATAGGATTTTAAATCTAGATACTGGTCTAATAAGTAGTAGTCTAACAGTCCCCTTTGAGAACTCAGTAGATACTATACTTCCTGCTAGTATAATTGAAACTATACCTGCAATTATTACAAATATCTCAAATCCATTTGATACCATGCTTCTTGAGTCTACTGTATATTGTTCCATTGGTATATTGTTTTTAACACTATACCATCCAAGGTCTAGGTCTTTTTTTGCTCTATTTTGTTCATCTATGAAGTTTGTCTTATATTCATCATATGTTTTACCAAAATGGGAATATTGCTGTGGATTTTTAAGGAACTCTTCCTCTGTTACCATTTTCCCATTAAGTGTTCCAAGTGAAAATTCCATACTTTGAAGTGTTCTATGTCTATAATCCTTATCATCATAAGGAACCTTGTTATCTAATCTAAACTTATCTAGTTCTATATATTTATTCTCTGCTTGAATAGATTCCTTAAGTTCTAGTATTTTAACTGGAACTTCCTTATTCTTAGGGTTCTTCTTAAGAGTTTTTTCTAGCTCTTTTATTTGTTTATCAATTTCCTTAATATTGTCTTGTCTTGTTTTAATTTTATTACTTACATTCATTAGATAGTCGTTTTTAACTACCATTTCCTTTGTAAGCTTAGCTTGATCGCTTACTTTTTTGATTTCTTTATTTAGTTTTTCCTTTGATTGATAGAAATAATCCTCAATCTTTATAGGCTCTATCATATAAGCTGCTTCTTGAATGTCCTTTTTCTTATATTTGTTAACAACAGCCTTCATAGCCTCTTCTTCATATCTTAACTGTCTATATTTTTCTAGAGATTCATTTCTCCAGTCATAACTAATATTACCTTCTATTTTAGTACTAACTACATCCTTATCAATACCTCTAAAAATCAGTCCTAATTCCTTTTTAGCCCCAATTTCTTTGTCCATTCTTGATATTTCTGATTCTATATTTGAAAGTTCATTTTTATTGTTTTGGGTCCAAAAATTATATTCTCTAGACTCAAATGACTTAACTGCAAATGGCATAGCAATTGCAAGAATTAATATAAGTGCTAAAAATATCTTAGTACTAACCTTTTTAAATTGTTTTATAAGTTCGTTTGTTATTAAATTTAAAGTCTTCTTAAACATTATTTACCCTCCTTCACTATCTTATTTGGCCCTTAGACCCTGTTGTCACTTCCATAAATTCTTCTTCAAGTGACTTAGCTACAACTGATGGGTAAACCATAATTCCCTTATTAACAAGTAACTTGATAATTTCTCCTGATTCTTCCCTACTACAATTAACTACTAATCCCTCAGATGATGTATTAGTCACAATTGAAGTATTGAATAACTTAATTTCTTCTACTGATTTATTAACATTATCCACATTTAATATGAATCTTTGTACACTTTTCTTCTCATCTTCATGGATTTGTCCAAGTGTCTTAATATCTATAATTTTTCCTGCATCAATAATTCCGAATCTATCACACATTAACTCCATTTCGCTAAGTAGATGACTTGATACTAGAACCGCAAGTCCTTCTGTTTGTGCAAGTTCTCTTAATGTTTGACGAAGCTCCTTAATTCCCATAGGATCAAGTCCATTAGTTGGTTCATCAAGAATTAGTAGACTTGGCTTATGTAATAGTGCCTGTGCAACTCCTAGACGCTGCCTCATTCCTAATGAATATGTTCTAACCTTATCCTTAATTCTGTCACCAAGCTTTACAAGTGTAACAACCTCATCTATTCTCTCCTTAGAGATTCCTCCATGCATTCTAGCATAAAGCTTAAGATTGTCTAACCCTGAAAGGTATCCGTACATCTCTGGGTTCTCAATAATTCCCCCAACACCTTCAAGTGCCTTCTCAAACATAGTCTTTGTATTCTTACCATCAATGAAAATCTCCCCTTCATCAATGCTTATAAGTCCTGTAATCATCTTAATAGTAGTAGTCTTACCAGCTCCATTAGGTCCAAGGAATCCGAAGATTTCCCCTTCTTTAACTTCAAAGCTAACACTATCAACTATTTTTTTCTTGCCTATAATCTTACTTACATTATTCAGCTCAAGAATAGTTTTCATGTATTCACTCCCTTTTCATTATCTAACATTTATAATGTTACCCTAAATATCTTAAAAAATCCTTAGTGTAAATCTAAAGATTTTCTAAAGAA
>NZ_JAVWJB010000077.1:0-5052 GCF_036639235.1 Clostridium sp. | reverse complement strand
AATATATCTAAGGATTATATTAAGGTTTCACCTGCACAGCACTATATAATGGGGGGGATTAAGGTAGACCTTAATGGCATGACTAGTATAGAGGATATTTATGCATGTGGTGAGTGTGCAAGAACAGGAGTACATGGAGGAAATAGACTTGCTAGTAATTCGCTCTTAGAGGCTATTGTTTATGGGAAAATAATAGCTAATAATATTTCAATGAAGGCTTCAATTAATATAGATGCATTGAACTTTGAAGAGGCTATTTCATGTGAGGAAATAGTCTATGATAGTGTTGACTTTAAATCCATTAAAACACGTATAGGAGAAACAATGGATAAGAATGTTTCTATAATAAGAAGCAGCAGATCTCTTAAACTAGGGAAAAGTGAAATAGAAGAGATTCTAAGTATATTATCTAGGACAAGTTCAAGAAGTAAAGAGTATTTTGAGACTTTAAATATGGCAATTGTAGCAAGAAGTATTATTAATTCTTCAATTAATAGAAGAGAGAATCTTGGTGCGTTTTATAGGATTGATTAGGAGGCAGAATATGCTAGATAGAATTGTATACGAAGATATAGTGAAAAGAGCCTTAATGGAAGATATTAATTATCTAGATCTTAGTAGTAGCTTAATTGGGGATATTATTATTTCAAGGGCTAGGGTAACATTTAAAGAAGATGGGGTTCTATGTGGACTTAATATATTTATTGAATGTTTTAGACAAATTGACCCATTAGTTAAGATTGATAAGCTTAAAAATGAAGGTGATTATGTTTTAAAGGGTGAGGATGTATTAAGTATTGAAGGAAGAGGAAGTAGTATTCTTAAGGCAGAGAGAACTGCACTTAATTTTCTTCAAAGAATGTGTGGAATTGCAACTAAGTCAAGAATGTATAGCAATATAGTAAAGGGGCTTAATACGAGGATTGTTGATACTAGAAAAACAACCCCAGGACTTAGGCCACTAGAAAAGTATGCAGTTAGGATAGGTGGGTGTTATAACCATAGATATAATTTAAGTGATGCAATTATGATTAAGGATAATCATATTAAATCACTTGGTGGAATTGGTAGTGCTATTAAGAAGGCCCGTGATATTGCACCTCATACAATGAGGGTTGAGGTTGAGGTTTCTACAATAGATGAGGTAAATGAGGCATTATTAAATAATGCGGATATAATAATGCTTGATAATATGAATTATGAAGATATGAAAAAGGCAGTTGAGATAATCGACAAGAAAGCTATAGTTGAGGTCTCAGGAAATATTAATTTAGATACTGTAGAGAAGGTAGCAAGTCTTTCTGTAGATATAATATCAACAGGGGATTTAACACATACAATAAAGAGTTTAGATATTAGTCTTAACTTAGTGGATTAATTTTACTATAAGTTATTGATTTAATGTGGTAAACAAGTTAATATGTATCTAATATTTTAAATTTTGTATGAGGTGAGACATGGGTATATTAAAGGAGCTTAAAAAGAGAGTTCTTGTACTTGACGGTGCTATGGGAACCGCAATACAGGATTACAATCTTACTGAAGAGGATTATAGAGGGGATTTACTAAAGGATTCTAAATATCAGTTAAAGGGGAATAACGATATTTTAGTATTAACAAAACCTGAGTTAATACGTGAAATCCATGAAAGATATCTTGATAGTGGGGCAGACATTATTGAGACTAATACTTTCAATGGAACATCAATATCACAGGAAGACTACGGCTGTGAAAGATATGTTTATGATATTAATTATAGAGCGGCTTTACTTGCTAGGCAGTGTGCAGATGAAGCTGAGAAGGTGGACAACAAGAAAAGATTTGTGGCAGGGTCTGTTGGACCAACGAACAAAACATTATCCCTATCTCCTGATGTTGAAAACCCAGGGTATAGGGCGGTTACATTTGATGGAATGGTTAAGGCATATTCAGAGCAGATAGGAGCTCTTATTGATGGTGGAGTTGATGTTATATTAATAGAAACCATATTCGATACTCTGAATGCTAGAAGTGCTATATATGCACTAGATGTTATTAATGAAAAAAGAGGACTTAACATTCCTATAATGATATCAGGAACACTTACAGATAAAAGTGGAAGAACTCTATCAGGACAAACACTAGATGCATTTGTTGAATCTATTAAGAACGACAATGTTATATCAGTAGGACTTAATTGTTCATTTGGAGGACGTGATCTGATTCCATTTATTAAGAATCTTTCAGAAACTGTACCTTACTATGTAAGTGTGTACCCAAATGCAGGACTTCCTAATAGATTTGGACAATATGATGAGAAGCCTGAGATAACAGCATCATTTATTAAGGAAATGCTTGAAATGGGCAGTATTAATATTGTTGGTGGATGCTGCGGTACTACATATGAACATATTAAGGCTATATCAGACCTTGTAAAGGACTATGCTCCAAGAATTCCAAGGGAAAAGACTCTTGAAACTAGATTTGCAGGTCTTGAGGTAGTTCGTGTTAGTCGCGAAAATAACTTCCTTAATATTGGAGAGAGAACTAATGTTGCAGGGTCTAAGAAGTTTGCAAGACTTATAGGTGAGAAAAAATATGAAGAGGCCCTGTCTATTGCAAGGGATCAGGTTGAAAATGGTGGACAAGCGATAGATATTAACTTTGATGATGGAATGCTAGACTCTGAAAAGGAAATGGAAATATTCCTAAAACTTCTAGCATCAGAGCCTGAAATATCAAGGGTTCCCGTAGTTATTGACTCATCTAAGTATTCAGTAATACTAAAGGGTCTTAGAAGTATACAGGGTAAAGCAATAGTTAACTCAATAAGTCTTAAAAATGGTGAACAGGAATTTGTTGATATTGCAAAGGAAATAAAAAGACTGGGTGCAGCTGTTGTCGTTATGGCATTTGATGAGGTTGGCCAGGCAGATACATATGAAAGAAAAATAAAGGTTTGTAAAAGAGCATATGACATATTAGTGGACAAGGTTAAGTTCCCAAGGGAAGATATTATATTTGACCCTAACATACTAGCCATAGCTACTGGTATGGAGGAACATGATAGTTATGGTATTGACTTTATTAAAGCAACTAAATGGATAAAGGAAAATCTTCCAGGTGCAAATGTATCAGGGGGACTGTCTAACCTTTCATTCTCATTTAGAGGTAATAACGTAATAAGAGAAGCTATACACTCAGTGTTCTTATACCATGCTATAAATGCAGGTATGGATATGGCAATACTAAATCCATCTATGATTCAAATCTATGATGAAATAGATAAGGAGCTACTTGAAAAGGTAGAAGCAGTGGTTCTTAACACACATAAAAATGCTTCTGAGGAGCTTATTGAGTTTGCAGAAAAGTTTAAGGGTGAATCAGCAAAAACAGAGGAAAATAAGCTTAAGTGGAGAGAAGAACCAGTTAGGGAAAGACTTAAGTATGCACTTATTAAGGGTATTGTAGATTTTGTTGAAGAGGATGCAATAGAGGCAAGAGAAGGGTTTCCTCGTTCATTAGATGTTATTGAAGGGCCATTAATGGATGGAATGAGAACTGTTGGAAACTTATTTGGTGAAGGGAAGATGTTCCTTCCTCAAGTTGTAAAAAGCGCAAGGGTTATGAAAAAAGCTGTAGCCGCACTTATGCCATATATAGAAAGTGAAAAGGCAGGAGGAGCTAGTACATCAGGTACAATAGTTCTTGCAACAGTTAAGGGAGATGTACATGATATAGGGAAAAACATTGTTGATGTAGTTCTTTCATGTAATAACTTTAAAACAATAGACCTTGGAATAATGGTTCCACCAGAGGCTATTGTTAAGGCGGCTAAGGAACATAATGCAGATATTGTAGGTCTATCAGGACTTATAACTCCGTCACTCGATGAAATGGGAATAGTTGCTGATATGATGGAATCAGAGGGAATGGACATACCTATAATGATAGGTGGAGCTACTACAAGTAAGGTTCATACTGCTGTTAAATTATCTGATAGATACAGGGGCGGAATAGTTCATACATTAGATGCATCGAAAGCTGTGGAAGTTGCTAAAATATTATGTAAAAAAGATGCTAGAGAAGAGTTTTTAACTTCTACATATGGTGAATATGAAAATATAATTAATAAGTATAAGGCTGAGGATGAGAAGCTTTTAAGTATTGAAGAAGCTAGGGAAAATAAACTAAAAATCAACTGGAATAGAGTTAAAATAGATAAACCTAAGGAACTTGGAAGAAAGTCTATAAGTCTTAAGGTAGAGGATTTACAGTCTTATATAGATTGGTCATTCTTCTTCTTTGAGTGGGGAATACCCAAATCATTCCCAGCAGTACTTAAGGATGAGAGATATAGCGAAGAGGCTAACAAGCTATATAATGATGCTAAAACAATGCTTAATGAACTTGAGGAAAAAATAAATATACATGGAGTTTATGGATTTTTTGATGCAAAGTCTATAGGTGAAGATATAGAGATATATAGTGAAAATGAATCATATAGATTTAACACAATAAGACAACAAAAGAAAACAGAAAATGGAATAAATTTATCAATGGCAGACTTTGTATCACCATTTAATGATTATGTTGGTGGATTTATAGTTACAGCAGGAAAAGAATCAGAGAAGATATATAAAGAATATAAGGATAATGGAGACCAATACAGTGCTATGATGGTGAAAATCCTATCTAATAGACTAGCTGAAGCCTTTTCAGAATACCTAATTAGTCATATAATAGATGAAAATAGCATTGAAAAAGAGGTTATAAGACCTGCTATAGGTTATCCATGTCTACCTGACCATTCAGAGAAAGTTAAGCTTTTTAAGCTACTTAAGGGAAAAGAAACAGGTGTAGAGCTTACTGATAGCTTTATGATGAATCCTACAGCAAGTGTATGCGGATTATACATTATTAATGATAATGCTAAGTACTTTGCAGTAGATGCTATAGATGCTACCCAGCTTAAAGACTATGCTAGAAGAAAGGGAGAGGACATAAACTTTATAGAAAAGATGCTTGCAAATAACTATAGAAAGTAGGAGATAAAATGGGACTATTTGATGG
>NZ_JAVWJB010000076.1:0-5058 GCF_036639235.1 Clostridium sp. | reverse complement strand
TTAAATTTTTACTTTTGACACCTTCTTATAAGGTTTTCAGGCTAACTTATTCCACCTGTTACAACTTTAGTTTCCTATAGTTTTGAATTCGTAGCCCTGTTCTTTGTAGAACTTAATTATTTGTGGTAGCATTTCTGCTGTTTTATCCTTACCAAATGTATCATGCATTAATATTACTACATTTTGCTGGTCAGCAGTTGATGATATAACTCTTTTCATCATTTGCTCTGTTGAGTATTTCTTACCCTCAGCATCTCCATTTAATGCATTCCAGTCAATACTTACTATTCCGTCCTTTGCAAATGCTTCCTTAAGTGCTGGAAGGTTTGAGTCTTTATAATGCTTTCTAGACATTTCACCACCTGGCATTCTAAGAACTGTACTATTAAATTCTTCACCTAGGATTTCCTTCATAAGATTGTTAGTCTTATTGAATTCCTCCATAAAGTAATCCACATTTACCCTTCTTCCTGGGTATAACTTTTTAAGATTATGTGTATAACTATGGTTAGCTATAGCATGTCCACCTTCTACAGATCTTTTAAGTAATACTTTAGATTTGTCATCTTCTAATCTTTGACCAAGTACAAAGAATGTTCCCTTAACATTCTCCCTATCTAGTACATCTAATACCTTTTCAGTATTAGGGCTTGGACCATCATCAAATGTTAAAAACACCTTTTTACCCTCACCTACATAAGTTTTGTTTAGCATAGCTTCAACGTCCTTGGCAGGTACTGAGTAATTTTTTCCCTCATATGTTAAGTTATAATCCTTTATAATATCTGTTGGCTTTGGTTTAGCCTCTTCCTTTTTCTTTTCTGCACTTACCTCTGAACCTTTATCTCCAAAATAGTTAGCATATAGTTTACTTGCACCAAATATTCCAAGGCCTACAACACCTATAATAGCTAGTCCAACTATATTTCCTATAATAACTTTTTTTCTTGATTTACTTTTTCTTCTGTCAGCTCTTGATTCACTCATTACCTTACCCCTTAAACTACATATTATATTTTATTTCTCTTACATTATATAACTTAATGTAAGTTATTGTAAGTATATATATAATAATATCAAATTTTAGAGGTAAAAAAGTTATGATAAGGTTACCATAAGCCTAATTTCACAATAAAAAAAGGTGGCATTAACCACCTTTTTCAATATTATTTTAAATTTATACATATCTTCTCAGTAAGTCCCATATAAGCACCTGAAATATCTATATATCCCCTATCTATATTCTTAGGTATTATATACTCTATTTCAAGTCCCTTAGACTCATCTCCTAGATCTGAAACACCAGTACTTGAACTTATTGGGGCCCCCTCCATATTATATACATTACCATTAGTAAGATGCTTGATTTTGGTTGTCTTAAGTCCAAGGCCCATAGTATTAATATAGTTTATTTCTATTCCATAATCATTAGGAGTTATTGTCTTCTTCTTAAAATCTATATAGAGTCTATTCCCTTCACGATTCATATAATAAACCCCACTGCACTTAAATTCTATGCTTTTAGCTCCCTGTATACTTCCCTCAAATTCTACAACATCTTCTTCCCCTTCAGTGCTATAAAATCCTGGTGATATTCTATGGGACTTACCATCTATTATTAACTCTGGGTCTTTAAGTGCTGAATACTTATACTTATTACTTTCAAGACTTATCTTAAACTTAGTTCTTGTAATAGTTGATGCAAAGTCGTATATCTTTAGGTTGCCTGCACTTGTAGCTATGCTTATAGGCTTTATATTTTCCTTCTTAAGTGTAGACTTTAACATCTCCTCACTAAGCTTAATAGGAACACTAAACTTTGCTACTACCTTGTTGGTCCCTCTATTTGTATAGATATAATTAAGAACAAATTCCTTAGTTGGCTCCTTAAACATCATAGTAATATATCTGTTCTTAGCCCCACTATCATTAAAGTTAGTCCACCCAACTGTGGCATTTGTTTTAGTATGATCAATAGATACACTCTCATCTAATTCATAATTAGATATAACATTGTGTCCAACCCAAAGACTCTTATAGTCTCCAACAACTGAGTTAACCTTTAGTGTTACTCCACTCTTAGTTTCTATATATCCAATTTCCTTAATTAAATTCTTATCTATGGAATTCTGATACCTCTTATCAAAGTCAACAAGTCTTGTTAATTCCCTAAGATAAGGAATCTTATATGCTGCTGATGCAAAAGCATCAATTGTATTAACTCCTAGAATAAAACTAATCATTACGACAACTAAGGATAGGGCTACCCCCTTAAGTTTAGAAGTAATCCTCCTTCTTCTTCCCCTTTTAAGTGAAGAATTAACCACTTCATTTAGAGAATCTGGGATAACTATATTATTAATGTCTAGTTTTGACTTATCATTACTATTCATTACTATCACCCTCCCAGTACATCTCTATTAACTGATTTACAAGACTATCCTTTAGGTCTATGTCATCTATTAATTCAGTTTTTTTAAGTTCAGCTATGGATTTTTCTCTAATTAAATTAATCAAAAATACCTTTAACTGAGGCTTATTTTTAAATTTTCTAAGGTTTTTACAGGCTTCCTCTATAGTTATCTTAAGTATATTTAATGATACTTTTTCCTCTCTAGTATAGATATATATTGCTTTATATAAGTTAACCTTGTTACTAACTATATAGTCTTCAAAGGATTTATTACCTATACTACTAAAGCTAAACATATTCTTACCCCCTATACATTAATAAGTCATTACCTAATAATCTGTCTAACTTCTTCTGTCATACCTATAACTGCCCAATCAACCTTAATATTAGCCTTATCACATAACTTCTCTATTTTAAACAATATCTCTATAGGGTAATTACTAAACTCATCTCTTCCCATACAGGTCCACTGCCTCTCACCCTTTGTATAACCGTCTAGTGTATTAATAAAGCTTATGCTAATATTTTTAAGTTGTGTAGTTTTAAGAATAACCTCACTTTCTGTTATACTTCCTATCTCAATATTGTACTTATTCTTCTCGATTGTTTTGTTCTTAAGATCAAGCTCTATTTCGTTGCCATCCCTATACATATAGTAGACTCCATCACAAATAAACTCTATGCTTTTAGCTCCATTAATTCCCCCTTGGAATTCAATCACTTCATATTCTTCACTTCCTGATAAGGAATGGGATGGAGCCCTTTTATGAATCTTCCCATCTACTATAAGTCTTGGATTTTCAAAGCCTGAGTATTTATACTTATCACTTATTAATCTAACCTTAACCCTAGTTCTTGTTATTGTTGATTCAAAGTCAAATAGCTCAAGGTCTCCTAAACTGGTACTAACCTTAACTTTCTGTATATCTTCCTTCTTTAATGTTGACTTTAACATATTCTCATTTAGCTTAATTGGAACATTAAACTGAGCTGTTACCTTTTGAGTCTTTACGTTCTTAATATCAAACTTTATATTAAACTCCCTAACAGGAGTCTCAAATCCTATAAATGAGTATCTATCAGTTATGCTATAATCCTCTAAATAACTTCCATAGGTTATCATAGCTGGTGAACTAACACTTACAGCTTCTTCAGCTTCATAGTCAGATATAACCTCATATCCAACCCATAGTCCCTTATAATCCCCAACTACAGTATTAACTCTAAGGGTTACTCCCCCCTTAGTTTCTACAAACCCTATATCCTCAACTAACTTCTTATCCACAGAACTTTCATATCCACGGTCAAAGTCTATAAGTCTTGTAAGTTCTCTAAGCCATGGAATTTTATAGGCAGCAGATGCTACAGAGTCAACCGTATTAACTGCTATAGTAAACCCTAAAAATAATATTAATATACTTAGGGCCCCCCCCTTCACCTTTGACTTTAATCTATTTCTTCTACCCTTTTTAAGGGATGATGTAACAACTTCACCTAATTCGTCTGGGATAATAATCTTATTAATGTCTAGCTTTTGCCCATCATTATTATTCATAATTATCCTCCTTAATATCTTTTCTTAACAAATTTAAAGCTTTATGAATTCTATTCTTAACATCTGATTCCTTAATTAAGAGTATTTCTGATACTTCTCTAATTGTGTAACCATAATAATACTTTAAAACTATAATTCCTCGAAGTTCATCATCTAATATTTCTAAATTAACTTCTATATTATCTTCAGCACTATTCTTATTAATAATTGCTTCTAATATATCTTGAGAATAAGACAATGTTCTTTTTTCTTTTTTCATATATGTTAAGGATGTATTAATTACTATTCGTGTAACATAGGTCTTAAGGTAATTTTTGTTTTCTATTTTTCTTAAGCTTTTATATGCTTTAAGAATACTTTCTTGAACTATATCTAGTGCATCCTCTTCACTTTTAAGGTAAGTAAATGCCATCTTATATAGATACACTTGATTCTCTACTACAAACTCTTCAAACTCTTTTTTTGACACCCTGCCTAAAGTAAACATATCCCCCTCCTTAAAGCTTTCTTCACATATTAGACTAATAATATTGCTAAATTGTTTAAGTAACTTTATAAAAACTTTACAATATATTGAAACTTAATATTAATATATATGTTACCATATAATTATTAGATTAATCCTATTTTGGATGCAACTAGGAGATGATTAAGTGTCTATAAAAAGATTAATTATTCTTTTTTACATTTTAACTGCTTTAGGAATGTTTATGCCCTGGTTTAGCTTTAATGAACCTATTGTATATACACAGGAAGTTAACTACTTTTTTTCTCCTTTAACAGTTTGGATAATTATATCAGGAATTTTACTATTTTCATCAGGTAATTCTAAGGGCAAGGTGATTGCTACTTTCACTTTTTTATCACTTGTTCCTCTTACCTGTATTTATCTTTTTTTAACTTGGCATATGCTTCTAATTTCAGGTGAAGCAAATATTGTAGACAGTTTAGTTTCCAACCATTATGGGTTCTTTGTAACCTTTATATCATCTCTTATAAATGTAATTATTTACTGCATTAATATGCTTAAAAGTGATGATGAAAACTAATATAATTTCTTTAGATATTTATTATATTGTTATCTAATATA
>NZ_JAVWJB010000075.1:0-5184 GCF_036639235.1 Clostridium sp. | reverse complement strand
ATCAAACTCTCAAATTAAAATCCTTAAATCTCAGATGAAGTTTTTTAATAAAAAAACTACAAAAATTATTGTACGCTCGCTTATTGTATTATATTTGACACATTAACATGTATCAGGAATTACTTCCGTTTTCAAGTTGTTGTCGTTGCCGTCTAGCAACATATAGAATCTTACCATCATAAAAGAGATACAACAAGCTATATCATGTTCATATAGTTTAATTATATCTCTTTTATTAATATTTTCTTTATTTTTCTTTAAATTTCTACATTAGATACACTAGGTTTAGTTGGTGTTAGTTTTTTCATTTAAAATGCCAAGACCCTGCAAATCTCTATTAAAATTAGCATAGGTATCTGGAACTTTCCCAACTATTATACTTTCTGCTATAGGAATATTTGTTGTAACTTTTATTTTGTTTGTTGCAAGTGGAACAATTACCTGCATATTTGTTGTTATATCAACATATATAACATGTCTTGTTTGATTTATTCCCTTGGCCTCAAACTCTGATCTGTATTTTGTTTCAATTGAGCCAAGTGGCTTCATATTAAAACTTATCTTAGGTCCATAGGATGCAAATAAATCATTTTTTGTAATTGCACCTAGAGGAATTTTTGCTGTGCTACTAGCTATCACCTTTACTCTCTCTTGTATTGCAAGTGAAATCTTCGCACCTATTTTATTAAGTTCAACTGTATCTGCCTGTATCATTATAAGGTTTCCATCCTTATCTGTTTTCATATCCATAATATCTTCATAAGTAATTAAATTACCAAACTCTTCTCTAACTGTATTATTTATAGTTTCTGTTGCTATATTCCTAGCCTCTGCATCACATATTGCCATAATCGTTGGTTTTAGTGTTGTGTTTATATGGTAAAGAGTAAATACAATGAACCCGGTTACTATTAAAAACATAATTAAGGGTCCCTTATTTTTCTTTTTTTTAACCTTTATCCTACTACCTCTCATAAGCACTCCCCCCCATAACTATTAATATGCAAGCTAGTGTAGTATTAAGTCCAAAAAAATAAAGATACCACATGATATATTTATCATGTGGTATCTTTATTACATAATTTATGCTACCGATTTCTCGTCAATATTTTCTAGTTCATTTATAGATATACCTCTTGTGTGCTTAGTATGGCTCCACTCCTTGTTATCCTTATCAAGGATAGCTTGAATAGTAATAGGGAACCAAGTAAGTACATAAATACTATATAGTAAGTACCAAATAAATACCTTACCTGTTGTTTTATTATCTATAAATGCTATACCTATGCAAATTGCTAAGAATAATAAACTAATACTTCCCATTATTAGCATAAGTTCTAAACTAAATACATCCTTATCTACATTAAGCTTATTCATGAAATAAGCGTTAATCTTACCAAATAGTAATATATTACTTGAATATAATGCAAAGTATAATACTAGTCTCTTAGAAACCTTCTTATCAATTGCCATGATTATAGGGGTAAATAAGAACTGGAATACAGCAAATAACTGGAAGTAAATAATATTATCACTATTAAACCAATTAGTTAATACAAATATCATATTTGCACCAAGTAGCTGTATAGCTGTTAAAACAACACATATACCTGCAAGTATAGTAACATATGGTTGTATAGTATAAAGTGCACAATCAAATGCCCTCCAGCTTCTTTCCTTAAATGCCTTCTTTAGAAGTTTAAAGAAGAATCTTGAAGCAACATCTGCAAATCCTTGCATCCATCTTTTTCTTTGATTCCATGACTGCTTAAGAGTAATTGGCTTTTCGTCATAAATAACAGCATCATGTGCCCATCCAACTCTATGTCCATTAAGAACAAGCTTACAAGTAAACTCTAAGTCTTCTGTTAAACATGTAGCTCCCCAGCCAAGTTCCTTAAGAGTATCAGTATCTATACAAAATCCTGTACCACCTATCTGGTTAGATAGTCCTAGGTTATTTCTTGCTAACTGGAATAATCTATTATTGCTCCAAAATGCAATTGAGTATGATTCAGTAATCCATGAATCATGTGGGTTCTTACTATCAAGATATCCCTGAACAACTTTGTATCCCTCTTTAAGCTTTAGGTTCATAGCTGATAAGAAATTCTTTGATGCTAAGTTATCTGCATCGAATACAACAACAGCATCATATCTTTTGTCCATTCTGAATAATTTATCAAACATCCACTCAAGGGCATATCCCTTACCTCTTTTATCTGGGTCAAATCTCTCACAAACTAATGCACCTGCATTTCTAGCAAGCTCTGCTGTTGAATCTGTACAATTGTCCGCAATTACAAATATATCATATAGCTCCCTATTGTAATCTAGCCTCTTAAGACTCTCTACAATCTGCTCAACAACAACCTCTTCGTTGTGTGCTGCTACTACAAGAGCAAAAGTCTTATCCGGAACATTATCAAACTGCTTTTCTTTTTTTCTATATATACCGAAAAACGATATGCATAGGTAGTATAGTATGACTAAAAAAGCAATTACTTGTAGCCATACCGTAATAACCGTTATCGCTTCACTTATAAAACTTTCCATATACACTCCTCCAAAATGTTTAAGTCGACCATAATTATAATGATAAGTTATTTTCAGTTTAAATCAAGTTAAAAATGTTGAAAATACTAATAAATAATAAGCTTTTTAGTAAAAATTAATAATAATTCTTTATATATACATAATTAAACTTATTTATAAAATATCCTTTATACATTATACAGATTATTTAAAAATATAAAAGACCTTTAATAATAATTTAAAATTTTCTTTATATATAGGAAGATAGTTTTGTTTTAATTTATTGGCCTCATATGGTATAATTGGTGGTAGTTGTACTTTATATTCGTATAAAGTATTTATTTATGTAAGGGTACTTTATTTTAATAAGGATAATAACTTTCAATTATATAACTAGGCTTATATATTCTGCCTAAGAAGGAGGTTTCTTATGGATCAAAAGAATTCAGAGAAAAAACCATCAACTAAGAAAAAATCAAAAAAGAAAAAGCGAAGTATTGGTAAAACAATTCTTATTGGCTTTTTAATTTCACTTCTTATTTTAGCAGGTGCAGGAGCAGGGGTTGCTGTAGCTGTTATAAAATCAGCACCTGACATTGATTCTGATATACTAAGTACTCTTAATGAGTCAAGTATGATGTATGATATGAACGGTAAACCATTCGAAAAGGTAGCTGGTGATGAAAATCGCTTTATTGTTAACCTAAACGAAATACCTAAAGACCTACAAAATGCTTTTATAGCAATTGAAGATGAGAGATTCTATTCACATAGTGGTATAGATGTTAAGAGAATTTTTGGTGCCCTATTCCATAATTTTAAGACCATGTCTAAATCACAGGGTGCATCAACAATCACTCAACAGCTTATTAAGAACATAGCACTATCCCCTGAGAAGAAGATAACAAGAAAGCTACAAGAAATGTACCTTTCACTTCAACTTGAAAGAAAGTTAAGTAAAGACCAGATACTTGAAGCATATCTTAATACTATCTTCCTTGGAGGTAGAGATGTTTGTGGAGTTCAAAGTGCTTCACTACACTACTTTGGAAAGTCTGTTAAGGAACTAGACCTTGCAGAGTCAGCCCTTATTGCAGGACTTACACAGAATCCTGCTAAATATTATCCTTATAGCGAAAAGAACAAAAAGGACCCCACAGCCTATTTAAATAGACAACACACCGTACTTGGTAAGATGCTAGAGAACGGCTATATAACACAGTCTCAACACGATGAGGCTGTTAATAAGAAACTTGCCTTCGTTAATAAGAAGCCAGTTTACACTGCTAAGTATCAATGGTTTGTAGAGCCAGCACTTGATCAAGTAGAAAAGGATATTGCAGAAAAACAAGGAATTAGCATTGAAGAAGCTGAGAAGCAAGTAGCTAATGGTGGATATAGCATCCATTTAACTATTGACCCAGAACTTCAACTAGCTGCACAAAAGGTAGTAGATAATCCTAAATACTATAGTGGTATTTCTGTACCATCTAAGTATAAGAACTATTCACCAAATGGTAAGGATGGTAAGTCACAACCTCAAGCAGCAGCTGCTATATATGACTATAAGACAGGTCAGATGAGAGCAATTATAGGTGGTCGTGGAGAACATGAAGCAGGATCATTTAATAGAGCACTTACTGAAAGACAGCCTGGTTCAACTATTAAACCACTATCAACATATGCACCTGCACTTGATAAAAATATAGTTACATCAGTTAGCACTATAAATGGTGCTAAATTAAGTCCTGGTGAAGCAGAAGGATTCTCTCCTAAAAATGCTGCTAACAAGCAATATGGTACAGTAACTATTAAGTATGCACTTGTTGAATCAATTAATACAGCAACTGTAAGACTAACGGCTAAGATTGGTAAAAGAACCTCAATTGATTACCTTAAGAATAAATTCCACCTATCAACTGTAGTTGATAGTGGTGCTGCAAACGATGTTAATTACGCTGCTTTATCACTTGGTGGTATGACTAAGGGTGTACTTGCAACTGAAATGGCTGCTGCCTTTGGTGTATTTGGTAATAATGGAATGTACACAGAACCTATTATGTACACTAAGGTACTTGATAGAGATGGAAATGTTGTTATAGAAAATGAATCTGTTAAATCACAATCTTTATCTTCAACTGCTTCATTTATGACACTTGACATGCTACGTAGTGTAGTACAAAGTGGTACTGGTGGCGGTGCTTCCTTTGGTGGTATGCCTGTTGCTGGTAAAACAGGTACAACTACAAATGCTGAAGGTAACAATACAACTGGATGGTTTGTAGGGCTAACCCCATACTACTCAGGAGCTGTATGGATAGGCCATGATAAGCCTAGTGTTTCACTTTCAAAGCTAACAAGTGGTAGTGCTGCACGACTATGGGCTGGAATTATGAAGGAAGCCCATAGAGGAAAATCATATAAAGACTTTAGTAGACCTGCTGGATTTGTTTCTGTAGCTGTATGCCCAGACTCTGGTAAACTTCCTACTGAATATTGTACTCAAGCAGGAGTTACTCCTGTTAATGAATACTTCCCATCATCAAGTCAACCAAGCGAGATTTGTGATGTACACGTAGGTCCACCAGTGCCAGAATTACCAGACCCAGAAATTACTCCACCTGTTACTCCACCACCTGTTACTCCACC
>NZ_JAVWJB010000074.1:0-5193 GCF_036639235.1 Clostridium sp. | reverse complement strand
ACAGCTGTTTTGTATGCATTCATAGTATTATCTTGTCCTGCTAGTGTACTAACTAGCATAATAAGAGTTGATTCAGGTAAGTGGAAATTAGTTATAAGATTATCTACTACCTTAAACTTATATCCTGGGTATATAAATATATCCGTCCATCCACTACATTCTTTAATGTAGCCATTTTCATCACCAACAGTTTCTAGGGTTCTTGTTGATGTTGTTCCAACAGTTATAACTTTCTTTCCTGACTTTTTAGTGTTATTAATAAGCTCTGCATTCTCCTTATCTATACTATAAAACTCTGAATGCATAATATGCTCGTTAATATCCTCTACCTTAACAGGTCTAAATGTTCCAAGTCCTACATGCAGAGTTACATATGCAATATTAACTCCCTTAGCCTTAATCTTTTCAAGTAGGTCACTTGTAAAGTGTAATCCTGCTGTAGGTGCAGCTGCTGAACCATTAATCTTAGAATATACTGTTTGGTATCTTTCCTTATCTTCAAGCTGCTTAGTTATATATGGAGGAAGTGGCATTTGTCCTAGCTTATCTAGTACCTCTTCAAAAATTCCTTCATACTTAAATTCTATAATTCTTCCACCTATTTCTGTTGTTTCTAGAACTTCACACTCAAGTTCTCCGTTACCGAATACAAATGAAGTTCCTGGCTTTGCTTTCTTTCCTGGCTTTACAAGAGTTTCCCACTTATCCTTATCCACTCTCTTAAGAAGAACAAACTCAATCTTAGCTCCTGTTTCCTTCTTAATTCCAAATAATCTTGCTGGTATTACCCTTGAGTTATTAAGTACTAGACAATCTCCCTCGTTAAAATAGTCAAGTACGTCTTTAAAGTGTTTATGTTCAACTTCTCCTGTTTCCTTATCTAAAACAAGAAGTCTTGAGTTATCTCTCTGCTCTAAAGGCTCCTGTGCAATAAGCTCTTCAGGTAGATCAAAGTAAAAATCACTAACCTTCATAATATCCTCCTAAGTATCTATTCAACTGGGTATGGTATGTTAAGGTGGTCATATGCTGACCTTGTTACTACTCTTCCCCTTGGTGTTCTATTAATAAATCCAAGCTGTAGTAAGTATGGTTCATATACATCTTCTATAGTCTCATTCTCTTCACCTATAGAGTATGCAAGGGTATCAAGACCAACTGGTCCCCCTGAAAATTTATTTATCATTGATATTAACATTTTTCTGTCTATATTATCAAGTCCTAGCCTATCAACTTCAAGTAGGTCAAGTGCTGCATTTGATGAGTCAACATCAATATAGCCATCTCCCCTAACCTGAGCATAGTCTCTAACTCTCTTTAAAAGTCTATTTGCTATTCTAGGTGTACCTCTACTTCTTCTAGCAATGGAAAGTGCTGCATCTGCATCTATTCCTATTCCAAGAATTGATGCTCCTCTAATAACTATATCCTGAAGCTCATCTTCACTATATAGCTCCAGTCTACACATAACCCCAAACCTATCTCTTAGAGGACTTGTAAGCATACCAGCCTTAGTAGTTGCACCTATAAGCGTAAACTTCGGTAGATCTATTCTAATACTTCTAGCACTTGGCCCCTTACCTATAATAATGTCTAGAGAATAATCCTCCATAGCTGGATAAAGTATCTCTTCTACACTTCTATTTAGTCTGTGTATCTCATCTATAAATAATACGTCACCTTCTGCAAGGTTCGTAAGTATTGCTGCTAAGTCTCCCGCCTTTTCTATTGCAGGCCCTGACGTAACCCTAATTGATGCTCCCATTTCATAGGCTATAATTCCTGATAGTGTTGTCTTACCAAGCCCAGGAGGTCCGTATAAAAGCACATGATCTAGTGCCTCCCCCCTATTCTTTGCAGCTTCTATGAAAATAGATAACTTTTCCTTGGCTTTTTCCTGACCCTTATATTCATTAAAAGTTCTAGGTCTTAAGCTTCCCTCAACTTCAATGTCTTCTTCCTTAAAACTAGAAGTTGTTACTCTATCTTCAATATCTTCTTCATTAAAGCTAGAAGTTATTCTATCTTGTATGTTCAACTATATCACCTATCCCCTCATTAAATGTTTTAGGGCCTCCTTGATTATATCCTCAAGGGACATTGCTGCATCTATACCTGTAACAACATTAGACGCTTCTGTTTTAGAGTATCCAAGCGCCATAAGTGCCTCAATAGCCTCTGAAATCTTAGATGTATCTACCTTCTCCTCAGGAAGTGAGAATAATGGTAATGCCTCTTCAATATTAAGTTTTTTAAATTTATCTCTAAGTTCTAGTATAATTCTTTGAGCTGTTTTCTTCCCAATACCAGGAGCTTTTGCAATTGTCTTATCATCTGCCCCTGCAACTGCTATTACTAGTGTTGTTGCATCAACTGTTGAAAGTATTGAAAGACCTGCCTTTGGTCCTACACCTGAAACCCCAATAAGGTTCTTAAATAAATGTAGTGATTCTCTATTATAAAATCCATATAACATTTCTCCATCTTCTCTAACATAGTGATATGTATGGATTAATACTTCATCGTCCTTTTTCTTGATTTTTTCTATATCTCGAAGTGGCATATAAATTATATAACCTATTCCGTTATTGTCTATAATCACATGGTCTTCCGAAATATCAAAAACCTTTCCTTTAACAAAAGCTATCATAATAAGCCTCTCCTCTATTTTATTTTAAATAAACTTGACATATGTGAGCTATGACCATGACATATTGCAACTGCAAGTGCATCTGCTGTATCGTCAGGCTTAGGTACTACTCTCAGGTTAAGTAGTGTTTTAACCATCTGCTGTACCTGCTTCTTATCCGCTCTTCCATAACCTACAACAGCCTGCTTAACTTGAAGAGGCGTATATTCATAAACCTCAAATCCAAGTCTTTGTGCTGCAAGTATTGATACTCCTCTTGCTTGTCCAACCGCTATGGCTGTCTTAGCATTATGGTTGAAGAAAAGCTCCTCAAATGCAATAGCGTCTGGCTTATACTTATCAAATATATATGATAATGCCTCAAAAACCTGGTGAAGCCTCTCTGGCATAGTGTTTTTTGGAGTAGTTGTAACAGCACCATAATCTATTACTTTAAACTTGTTATTTTCATATTCTAAAACCCCATATCCGACTATTGCATAACCGGGGTCAATTCCAATAATCCTCATTTTACCCTCCAAAACGAAAGTCTGTTCGTACATATTCTATAATTATATCATTTTTAAAGTTGGTAGGGTAGAGTCCTAAAAAAAATTGAAGGATATGGAATTTCCATACCCTCACTTATTACTAAACAAATTTAAATTCATATTAGACTGTTGATAATTTAATAGCCTGAGAATAATTAAGAGTCATATTCAGCAATAGTAACCTCTGCTTCTTCCTTAGTCTTAAAGACCTTACCCTTAATTAAATCATCCTTGTCATTTTCTGAAACAAGATCAAGGGTAATTTCTGTAGGGGCTACCACTACAAGTTCCCCCTTATCGTCCACCTTATAAAGTACAATATTATTATCTACTGACTTAAGTACAAATAGTCCAATTGGCCATGTATTTATGCTTTTAGATATAACAACCTTATCACCTGTAAATTCATCAATCTTATAGCCTTCACTGCTTATAAAGTTCTGAAACTTATCTTTATCCATACCTATAGTATCCCCAGTAACCTCCATTTTATATGAAAGTTCAAATGGTTCTCCCTTAGTATATACATCTCTCTTAACTATAATAGTCTTAGGCCCTATAAACTTCATCATATCTTCCCTAGCTTGATTAGTAGACATAGTGTCCTTAGCTGCGGCATTCATATCATCCTTCTTAATACTTAAATCATCAACCTTAACATTATTCCCTGAACTTCCCTTAGATATATATAGTGACGTTCCAACACCTATAGCCATAACAAACAATAGTAGAACCATAATAATTACTCTTCTTAATTTCATATTAATCAACTCCTTTGTTTGGGATTATAACCAAACAAAAATATTTTATACATTAAATTAATATGATTATACAAAAAAGGTGATTCCATAATTAGAATCACCTTCTAGTAACTATTTATTATTCTTCATCGAATTCAGCATTATGCCAATATCCCTGAACATCCTCATCGTTATCAAGTTTATCAATCATCTTAAAGAACTTAACAAGATCGTCTCCTTCAATCTTAGTAGTAGTTGAAGGAAGCATTGATATTTCAGCTGATAAAAAGCTTATTCCTGCTGCTTCTAGCTTCTCACGTACCTGTGAAAAATCTCCTGGCTCAGTTATAATTTCAAAAACCTCGCCTTCATTTGAGAAGTCCTCTGCTCCTGCATCAAGTGCAGTCATCATTAGTTCATCTTCATCAATCTCATCAGTAGCTTCTACTATAATAAGACCCTTCTTCTCAAACATAAATGATACACATCCTGTAGTTCCAAGGTTTCCTCCGAACTTATCAAATGCATGTCTAACTTCTGAAGCTGTTCTATTTCTGTTATCAGTAAGTGCTGAAACAATTACAGCTATTCCTGCTGGTCCGTATCCTTCATAAACTATTTCTTCGTAGTTAACACTACCTGCTTCCCCTGCTGCTTTCTTAATAGCACGGGCAATATTATCTGAAGGCATATTATTAGCCTTACCCTTAGCAATTGCATCTCTCAGTCTAGTATTAGAATCTGGGTTTGATCCGCCTTCTTTAACTGCTACTGCAATTTCTTTACCGATTTTAGTGAATATCTTTCCTCTAAGAGCATCTTGTTTACCCTTTTTGTTCTTAATATTCGCCCATTTTGAGTGTCCTGACATTGCAATTCCTCCTTAAAAAAACCATTCAATCAACAATTAATTTTAGCATACTTAAAAAGGTTTTTCAAAGTATCTAAACTATCTTGAAGGCTTAAACATAGGAGGAAACTCCCTTTTGTGACGCGTCATATAATTAAGTAGATCAACCCTATCACTTACCTTTTCGGTTGCTTCTCCTGTTTCTATATAATTATCAAGGTCTTCATATGTAATTCCCATTTCATCTTCATCTGTTTGGTTATCCCAAAGACCAGCTGAAGGTGCCTTGTTAATAATATCCTCAGGAATATTAAAATATCTTGCAATTTTATATACATCCCTCTTAACAAATGACGCTATAGGAAGCATATCAACTCCACTATCACCATGCTTAGTAAAGTATCCAATAGTAAGTTCACTTTT
>NZ_JAVWJB010000073.1:0-5212 GCF_036639235.1 Clostridium sp. | reverse complement strand
CCTTTTGCATATTATTTTGAATAAGTAGAGCATCTCCCTTTTCTAGAATAGCATCTACTTTTAGGTTTCCTGTAGATTCCCTTCTACTTTGTCCATTAAAAACACTTCCCTCAAGTCCCTTATAACTAGTTATTCCATGTGAAGATTCTGCTTTAACCTGACCTGCATAATCCTTTATAATCGATGGTGCAAAAAAGGAGACTGCTATAAGAACAATATATCCTAGTAAAATCAATATACCTGTTAGTAAGAAAACTCCACTTACCTTCCTTGCTGTTTTGCTTTTTTTCCTAAACCTAAGATAGCCATACATAACAAAGCATAGAAAAAATCCTAATGCTCCTAATAGGGCTAAATTAAAAACCGAACTTGTCATAATGCACCTACCTTCCAAATAGCCTATAGGCTACCATATATTTTTCGACTATTTTTCATCTATTCTCAACCTTATATATAATATTTACCCTAAAACTTAAATGCTAATGTAAATCAAAAAAAGCACCCCAATATTTAATTGGGATGCATGTATTTAAAATATTAAACTAGGAAAAAGCTTATAGATATATTAGCTTTTAGCTATTATACCCTTTACCTTATACATAACTCTTTTTCCACTTTGTTCATTTATAACTTCACTGAAAAATTCAACGTCAAAAACAATATCACATTCAAGGTAAGCAGCCATTGTTTTAATAGCATATAGAGCCTCGTCCTTAGATTCAAAGCATTCTGTAGAAACCTTTTTAACTTCCTCTACATAATCAACTTCGCCTTGGAAATCCTTGAAATAAATCTTTACACCACTTGAAGCATCAAGTGCCCCGTTATAAGCATCAATTGCCGGTCCGTATATGCAATCAAAACAATCCTCACATACTTCTCCCCTTGATGCAAACTTAGAATCAACACAGTCCCTTGATAGGTATGCCATGTCTTCAGGTTCATAAACTGTAAAAAGCTCATTGTCTATCTTTTTTCCACACTCTTTACATCTACCTTCCTTTAGAAAAGCACCGACCTTCTTAGTAAGAAATACTGCACCTACTGCTGCTGAAATTGCAGCCACTGCAGCTATAGCTCCTTTAGCTTTTTTATTCATTTTGAACCCCTCCTTTTTTAGGTGTTATTACTATTATACACTTAATGTTTTCTATTTTGAACTTAAAAACAAAAATATATAATAATTTAGATTGTTTACAAGCAAATAACTTATAAAATATTAATTTTGTCCTACATAACTATAGTATTCAAGTAACACAAAAAAAAACACTTTGTTTGGCAAGCCAAAACAAAGTGCTTTTTTAGAACTTTAAGCTCTTGGGAATGAGACTTAAAGCACTCACGTAATAACATGAGATTTTTGGTACAATTTTGAATTTATTATTTCTAAGTTCCTTAATAATGATTGCTCATTATTGAAGATACTAGAAAATACTAGTTTAGGTACAATTTTAACATGTAAAGTTATATATTAAAACTCATCAATTGAGCGAAGTATACGATTTAACTGTGAATACCTAGTTAAAGCTAGCCCATTCACCATTATATACCTTATTTTGAATTATAGGTATATTGTACTTAAAAAAGCCATGAATTACAAGACCATATTTAAAATATATTTATTCTTTTAATATGGAATCATTTGGATTGTTCCAAAATATCATAGATTTTAAACAGTTTTTTGTAAATAGTACAATTCAACCTTACATTAAAACTTTCTTTTCAAACCCTATATATATATTAGTTAGGCCTCAAAAATATGAGGCCTAATATTAACTTTATTACCAGTTATCGTCCATTACTTAAATTTCTTAAGGCTTAACCGGTTTAACTGGCCCTTCTGGAATTGGTGCATTAATTTTCATTGCTTCTGTAACTATTTCATTCATAATAGCATCAATACCCTTAACTGAGGTGCCGCTTCTAAATGAAGCTGTACTCTTAAGCTTTTGTACTAAATCATACTGACTTTGATTAATTATCACATTATTACTATCCTTTAACAATTCATTATTGTATAGAATAAAGTGGGTAATTTTATATTCATTATCAGTATACGCCTTACTTGACCCTGTCTCATTAACTTCAAATTTTCCATCCCAACCTGGAGTTCTCCACTCTAAGGTTAACTTAGCATTACTTATATAATCACGTATATCATCTATTAATGTTCTTCTCAACTTTAGCCACTGCTGAGAATTATCAACATCCCCACCTTGATTTGGAGTTTCTATAAACTTATGCTGGTATTTATAAGTAGTTAGCATTTTAGTCTCTAATGATTCAAATAATGCTAATTGAGATTCATATGTATCCATAGCGTTTTGAATAATAAAATTACTCCTACTATCTAAATCTAATCTACTACTATTAGCTATTAACTTCTTAATAGTTAGTGTATTAATCTTATCTCCAGAATAATTTGTATCCTTAGCTATAAGGTCCCGTAAAACCTGTGCTATTTCTTTTCTCTTAACAATATCTATGTCACTTGTAGAACCTAATTCTCTAAACTTTTTAGTTGTTGCATTAGGTATTCTATCACTTACTTTATAAAGCATAGCAAGTAGATCCTCAGCATTATCATCAGTTAATACAGCTGGAGAGTTTTTAAGAATCCTAATTATTTCATTAAGATCTTCTGAATTCTCCTTTTTAGCTAATTTATTAGCTTCCCTTATACCATTTTCTACTGCTACAACACTATCAGTCTTACCTCCAAGTGCTATTATAATTTGATCTATATATTTCTTATAATTAACATCATAGTAGTAATAATTATCTTCCTCTGAAGTTACACCTGGCTTAGGATCCTTGTCTGTTTCTTGTTTCATAGTATAATCAAGTGTCTTATCACCTAAAGGTTTAAACACCTTCTTATCTATTCCAGTTGTTTCTCGTCTATGCTTTGTTACATTCTCAAGCCTAGTTAAAAGATTTCTTAAATCTCCTTCACATCCCTCTGTATTCATTGATGACTTAAGAGATGTAATACTACTAATTGTTTTTACTATTGCCTTACTATTAGCACTATCAACAATTAGAGACTTAATGTTTGGATAGTTCTTATTGTACTCAAGTCCAATAGTTAAGTTACGTATCATATTTCGTATTGAACCATTTGTATCATTTAAGACCTCATAATACTCACTATCTAAGTACTCACTTATATCCTTAGTTTCTAAGTTAGTTCCTAGTTGAAGTGGACTTACATCTAGTCTTATATAATTTATTAAATTTTCTCTTATAGTTTTTCCATCAGTTGCCTCTACCATCTTAAATAGATGTTCCTTAGCCTTAGAATGGTTAACTCTTTTAGTCTTATCCACACCATCTCTTAAATATTTAGATGTAGCCTCTGTTATTTGAGCCTGAATAAATGAATCCTTTGAAGTTTTATCCATGTCAGTTATTCTTCTATCATTAACATCAAATAATGTATCTCTTATTATGTTATATGCAACAGTATTAGATGGGTCTACCCTCATATCTGTTCCTTCAAAACTATACACCTTATTGTATCCGCTGCCCTTAACAATAACTATACCAGGCTTACCATCTGAAACTTCCTTAACATATGAGTTTTCCCACTCTTTATTAACTATCCCTGGATAAGCTCCAAGTAGTACCTTGTATACTTGTCTTATATTATCAGACTCTAATATAGCCCTAGCTATTGAAACATTATCCCCAGCCCCTATTCTTGTAAGCTTAACCTTATAATATCTTATATCCTTATAGTCTGCAGACCTACTTACAATAGTTAGCTCATCATAATCTGCTAAATTACCTGTATACTCAACTGCACCAGTTCCAGAGGCAATCGTACTAGCATTATTCCCTTTTATTTCTATATAGGCCTTAGAGCTTGCAGCTGATACCTTAATACCTCTAAGCTCGTCACCCTGTACATATTTAATCTCATCAGGGGATGTTAAGTTAGCTGCTACCTTTAAGTCCACGTTTATTCCATCAATAGTAGACATAATTACTGATCCATCACTATCAGCATTAATTTCCTCAACAGTAACAGTTCTTACTACCTCTGTTTTATTACCAGCCCTGTCAGTAGCTTTATATGTAATACTATAGAAACCTGCTTTTCTTGTATCTATAAATGTTACCTTTTGATAGTTATTATAGTAAATTTCTTGCTCTACTCTTACGCTAGCACCATCAACATTATCTGTAGCAGTATATCCTGGATCTGTAAAGGTTCCTCCATACTTAACAAATATTCTTGAATCACCTTTTAGAGTTATTACTGGTGGTGTTACATCTGAACCTGTGTTGCCACCTGAGCCACCTGAGCCACCTGAGCCGCCACCCCCAGGATTAGTAGCTGCTCCAACTGTTAGCCATCTATATGTTGTCTGTGTCTTGTTACGGCTATTTGTTACAGTATAAACAATCATATACGTACCTTCTGTTGATGTGTTAATACTTGATATTGGCTTACCATTTTGTTGGTAAGTTACTTGAACCTTGTATGTTATATCCCCATCAACTGAATCAGTAGCAGTATATCCTGGATCTATAAATTTATCATTCTTATTTATGTAATTATTTACAGCACCATTAAGTCTTATAGTTGGCTTAGCTAAATCTACTGGTGGTAGAGTTGATCCACCGCCTCCTGAACCACCTGAGCCTCCCCCTGTAATCCCTGAACCTGGAAGCTTACTTACCTTGTTAATTAAAACCTTAATATTGCCTCTTAGCTTGTCCTTAATAACACTTGTTGAAACTGCATAAACAGCCTTTAAAGCCTCACTAACCTTTATATCAGCTGCTGCAACATTATCCTTAGTTGAATTTGCAAGTGCTTTTTGGTATAGCATACTAGCCTCATTATACAGCTGATTTGCATAGCTATATTCAATAGTATTCTTAACCTTAATATCTCTTATATTGTTAAATCTGCTATAACTTCTCTTAGAAAGTCCAACCTTCGCAGATGAATGTATTCCCTCTGGAATTCTATTAATATATTTATTTGCATTATTAATATATATTTCAAATGTAGGAACACTACTTAAAGTATGTGAATTCTTGTTCATGCTATCCTCAAGCTTAACAGTTGATTCTGTTGCCCTTATAACATTTTCACAAACAGATACCCTAGAACTTAAACTTCTCTTCGTAGATCCACTTGGAATCTTACCAACCATGCTCTTAGCTTTTCTAAGCTGAGTATTAAAATGATTTAAGT
>NZ_JAVWJB010000072.1:0-5291 GCF_036639235.1 Clostridium sp. | reverse complement strand
GGAAGAATCTACCCTGGTGCACTTGATAATGCCTCAGGAACTTCATTTGTAATTGAAGCAGCTAGAGCATTATCTAAGTCAAAACCTGAAAGAAATATAGTATTTGCTTGCTTTGATGCTGAAGAAGTAGGCTTACTTGGTTCTCAGTACTTTGCCAAAAACCCTCCATTAAAATTAAAGGGCGGAAAGGTAATTAACTTTGATATGGTAGCCTCAACTAAGGAAATTCCTCTATCAGTACTAAGCAACAACGAGAATCCACTATCTAAGGAAATTTTATCTATAATGAGTGCACTTGGAGTCAAATCTAACACTTTGCATATGGACAATAGCGATCACGCCTCATTTGACCCATTTGGAATAGACTCTGTAACACTTATTCATGATGATGTTGATAAAATTCACTCTCCAATAGATACTATTAAAAATATTAGTGAAAACAGAATTGTAGATGTTCACAAAACCCTTAAGGCATATATGGTTAAACATAAAATAATAAAAAGTAATGAATTTAAAGTCCATACAAATATCTATACTGTTGAATACCTAACAAGATACATTGTTTTACTACTTACCCTAATCTTCTTTTTAAATATTTTATTATTCACTAAAATATATAAAAGCCCTAAAAAACACTGTAAATAAAAATTAAGCAGCACCAAATTATTTTGATGCTGCTTTTTTACTCTTATTCTTATACATTAGCTTATCACATTCTATTAATGCATCATGTATATCTATATTGTTTGAATCAACTACTTTAACTCCATAACTTATATTAATATTATAGGGTTTGTTTTGCGTTCTATTATACTTATCTAATAACTCAAACATGTCATTTATAATTACTTCAACTTTTAAAGGGTCATTTTCATATAAAAATACTATAAACTCATCTCCTCCAACTCTCAAAGCCTTTCCAATTCCCTTAAATGTAGTGTAAAGAATATTTGAAAGTTCTATAAGAGCCCTATCCCCCTCAGCATGTCCAAAATTATCGTTTATACTTTTAAATTTATCAATATCAATATTAATAATAGTAAAATATTGATATTGTCCCCTTAGAGCTTTATTAATTTCATCATAATAAACCTGCTTATTATAAAGGCCTGTTAAAGGGTCCTTTTTACTTTTATCATTAAGTAAGAAGGCGTAAGTTAAAATACATACAATGCTACAACTACTCCATATAGTTAAAAACTTAAAGGTATTTATTTGAATTAATGATAATAAAACCGGTATTAACAGATTTAGAATAAATACGCTCTTTTCTTCACTTGATAAAAATCTAAAGTTTTTAAGAATTATATACGCACATCCTAGAATAATAACTAAACATATAAAGCTATTAACAAAAAACACTGGCCCTCTTTCATATACACCATTATTCTGTACATTGAAAATCAAATTAAATCTATAACTTAAAATAGAAAGGACTCCATTAATTATAATTAACCAAATAAAAATTTTCTCAAGTAATTTATATTTTTTCTCTATGTTTAGCCACAAAGTTAAAAATACCCAATACAAAAAGGGAATAAATGGAGTTAATACAAAACCAATAACATTAGTAATTTTATGAAGAATAACAGTATAGATAGAATACATATGACCATTTAAGATAACTGTAATACATTCAAGTGCCATTATAAATATTATTAAAGACTTAGCTAATAAAAAATATTTATACGCTTCCTTACTAGTATCTAACTTAGAATACCCATGAATAAGAGTTACGAGCATTAAAAAACACATAAAAATGTTAATTTGAAGCTCTACCCACATAATTTCACCTCTTAAGCTTTTATAATTATTTTATCATATTTGTTAAATTTTAGTGATAAAAATAAAAAGAGAAGATTACTCTTCTCTTTTAAAAATTATTAGCTTAGAACATCATACCTACTATAGCACCTGTAGTTAAGGTTGCTAATAATCCTACAAGCAGTGCCTTAAGACCTATTCTAGCAACTTCTGATCTACGTTCCGGTGCAAGTACTCCAAATCCTCCGATTTGTATACCTATAGTACCTATATTTGCAAAGTTACAAATTGAAACTGATAATATTGCAACTGTACGAGGAGATAAATTCCCCATAACCTTAACAAGATCGCTATAAGCAACAAACTCATTAATAGCTGTCTTAATACCTATAAGTGATGCAAATGTTGTTATTTCTCCCTGTGGAATGTTCATTAAATATCCAACAGGTGAGAATACCCATCCTAGTACAGTTGATAAACTAATTGAAAATATCCCAAGAAGTCCATTAATAAGTGCTATAATACCTAAAAATGCAATTAGCATTGCTCCAACATTAATAGCAAGGTCCTTACCTGTTAATGCACCATCACCTATAGCCTCGAATATATTACCGTATTCACATCCATGAACCTTAGCACCCTTGGCGATTTTTGAAACCTCTGTTTCAGGCTTAATAACCTTAGAGATCATAAGACAACTAAATGGTACAGTAAATACTGCAATAAGTAGGTATCTCATGTCTATACCAATAACACTATAACCTGCAAGAATAGCTGCAGATGCTGAACCAAACCCAGCAGATACTACTGCAAATAGCTCCGATGATGTAAGTTCCTTAATATATGGTCTAATTAATAGTGGCGCTTCTGTACCACCAAGAAATGAGTTTCCAATAGCTGAAAAAGTCTCAACCTCAGTAGTTCCCATAATTCTTGCTATAGCTCTTCCTAGAACCCTAACGAAGAATGGAATAATCTTAAGAAAGTATAGTACTGAAATAAGTGCACTTGTAAAAACAATAAGCGCAAGTACCCCAACTGCAAAAATAAAAGTATTAGTAGCTAAGTCTCCAAATACAAAGGCAACCCCCTCCATACCGAACTTAACAACCTTATCTACTCCAAATACCATAACCTCAAGAATCCTCTGACCTAAAGGTACCTTCATAACAAAGAATATCAGAATAAACTGTCCTAAAAGACCAACTATAACTGTTCTCCACTTAATATTCTTCTTACTATCTGATAGTAGAAATGCTATACCTATAATTACAGCCAAACATAGAATACCAAAGAATATATTCATATAGCATACACACCTTTCGTAGAATTAGTGCAAAGGCACCTAAATAAAAGTTAAAATAATTCAGTGCAAAAAAATAAATGGCCAACTTATTAATCAAAATTATTTTGCCCGTAAATTAATAAACTATCCATTTAAACTTAAATTCACCTATATAAACTTTTTAAAATGAGTATTGAATTTTTTTCAAAAAAACATATAGACCCCAGACTAGGGGTCTATATAGGCAAGATATATATTTATGTAGAATTAAACTTAAGGAGCGGCTTACTAACTATTTACCACATTATTTTGAGTAGTACTCAACTATTAATTGATCATTTATATCAATTGGTATCTCATGTCTTTCTGGATATCTTACATACGTACCCTTATAATTGTCTAAATCCTTTTCAATATAAGGTAGTAAGTTCACGCCGTTACTCTGAATTGCATCAATGTAATTAGGGGAATTTCTTGATTTTTCTCTTAGTACAACCTGTGATCCTGGTTTTAGAATAAATGAAGGGATGTTCACTTTCTTTCCATCTACCAGTACGTGTCCATGATTAACCATTTGTCTTGCAGCTCTAAGTGAGTTTGCAAATCCCATTCTATATACCATATTGTCAAGTCTTGACTCTAAGGTTCTAACTATAACCTCACCTGGCATTTCTTTAGAAGCAAATGCATCCTTCACATATCTCATCATCTGCTTTTCTAATACTCCATAATAGGCTCTAAGTCTTTGCTTTTCAAGAAGTTGTGTACCGTAATCAGATAACTTTCTTGAGGCTCTACTATTATGGGCATTTGATCTATCCATAGCCTTAGGATGACCGACAACATTCAATCCTAAACGTCTACAAAGTTTAAAACGTGGTCCTCTTTCTCTAGCCATTTTACTCCTCCTGTAAGTTGTTTTCTGTTATCACTATATCACGAATCATTAATACTTGAAAATGATTTTCATTATTATTTTAAACTATTTGGGAAAATTACCTTCACTATTCTTCCAAAATCTTAAAAATTCTTCAAATTACTCACTTGTAAACTATGATTATTAAGGATATATTTCTTTGTAGTTAATATACAAAGAAATATGGCTAAGTGATTATATTAAACCACTTAGCCCCTACTAAATATAAAAAAATATATTCACAGCATATTAACTATTTGTGCCCACACTTATCCCTGCTACAGTGTACACATTCAAAGTACTTATTGTATATCTTGGTTGCATCACAGGCAGAATTACTAGTGTGTTTTAAGGTTACTATAAGTTTTTTAAGCATACATATAACATCTAGCATATCTTTTTCATAGGATGAATATGCCCGAATAGCCTCTCTTTTAAGGCATCTACATTCACAGCTATCACGATTACACTCAAAGCAGCATGGTGAACAATCAAGAAGTTTTTCTCCTTTAATGGATAAACTTTTCCCTTTATAATAACACTCCATTGACTCCTCAAGGTCTAGTAAGCTTTGAAGTAAATTACATAGAACCTCTTCTTGAATTTCCTCAGCTGATTCAAAGCATTTCTCTGATTCCTTAACTAATTTGTGAAATTCACACAATATCTTATTACAGTCTATATGTGAACAACAACTATAATCATAGCATTTTGAAGGCTTACAACATTGTCCCTTTTTAGAGGGACCTTTTCTTATTACCATATATATCCTCCACAAATTACACCATATTATATAATATGCATAAATTTGTCTATGGTTACGTAATTATAGTTCTCCAAGATCCTCTAGTGTTTTAGGGTTTTTCCCATAGTTATTCTCCCCAACTTGACCATCCTGAAGCATAAATATAAACAGGGTAATACAAGCTATAAATGATGATATAGACAATATAATCCCAAGAAGTGAAACAGCCATATCAGGGTTAAGTGCAACAAGCTCAGATATGGCCGGGAATCCTAGGAGCAGAAGCCACCACCCACTTCTACCCGAATCATGTAATCTTCTAACAGTAACTGCAAGTATCGGAATTATAATAACTACATAGTAAACCTGTGGCATTAATCCTCCCATACCCATAGATATACTTACAAATCCTAGGAAAAAGCTAATAAATAAATCCACTAAAAAACTCATCCAATACTCTGTTCTTCTAGATCTTCCCTTAAAGTCAAAAGTCCTTTTCCATCTTAAAATATACCAATACATAACCCCCTCCTAATAAAAAGCCTTTACTATATACTATTAAGAAGGGAATAAAAATTTAC
>NZ_JAVWJB010000071.1:3615-5329 GCF_036639235.1 Clostridium sp. | reverse complement strand
TTTAAAGCATCCTCAACATTTCCACTAAAGGATATTTCACCATTATTTAATACATATATTCTGCTACATAAGTTAGGTACAAGGTCCATTTCATGGGTTGAAATTATAACGGATGCTCCATAGTCACTTACAAGTGACTTAAGTATTGTTTTCATTTCACTAACTCCTGATGGGTCAAGCCCTGCAGTAGGTTCATCTAGTATAATAACCTGAGGCTTCATAACAACAACCCCAGCTATTGCAACCTTTTTTCTCTGCCCATAACTTAGATTATGAATAGGTATATCTACTATGTTTTCAAGACTAAATTCCTTAATAATTTGATTAACTCTTTTTCTTATTTCATCTTCACAAAGTCCCTGATTAATAAGACCAAAAGATATATCATCAAAAACACTTGAACTTATTATTTGTTCATCTGGGTTTTGGAATACTATTCCTACATTATTTCTTAAAGTCTTACTAGAACCCTTGTCTAGCCTCTCTCCATTTAGAAACACATCCCCTGAATCCCTTTTTAGAATTCCATTAAGATTAAGAAATAATGTAGACTTACCTGCTCCATTTCCACCTAGAATCCCTATAATTTCACCCTTGCTTATGGCTAGATTTATAGAATTAAGTATCATCTTATCCTCATACTTAAAACATAGGTTTTCACATCTTAAAACCTCCATATTCCCTCCTTAAATAAGGTAAAAAATTACCTGAATAATTCCCATAGCTATACCTAGTATTAAAATCTTAAGTGAGGATTCCCTATCCCCTACTAGGTAGTTAATCTCTCCATAATATCCACGTGAGCGAATAGAATAATCAATCCTATAAGCTCTACTAATTCCAAGTATTAATCCACGTGATAAGCTAAGTCCCATAAGTTTTATCTTTCCCTTAAAAGAATCTGACCCTCCCCTTGAGACCCCTGCTATATAAATGCTGTGAACACTTTCGATAAGTATGAAAACAAACCTATATATCATTTCCATAAGATTAATTAATAACATTGGAACCTTTACTTTTTTAAGTAAATAAATAATATCTTCTATCCGTGTATTTAAAACAAAAAACAAAAGTGAAGAAAAACACCCAAGGCTTCTTAAAAATGTAGACGTTCCATTAATAAGTCCATTCATTGTAAGTCCAATATCTACTCCACCTAATGAAATAAATTGAATATACCCACTTGAATTAACCTCAATCATAATCCCAATTACACTAAAAACTAAAAAACCAATCGGTATTCCTATTATTTTCATATATTTTAATGGAGATATTCCTGATACATAAAGATTTAAGTAGGTAAGCATTATAATTGTTATAATGCTTACCCCCATATTATTTAAACTAAGGGTTAACACCGTAGTTATTAGGGTTACTATTAACTTATCCTCTGCCCTTAAATTAATTATTTTAGAGGAGTTTACATTACTATTAATGCTTTTCATTTTCTCCCTTTCTCTTAGCTGAAAGTCTTCCAAATCCAAACCCTATTACACCGCCACCTATAGCTGCTTGAATAGCAAATAGGGTTGATTCTACTTCTCCACTTGCAGGTTCAAATATACTTTTAGCCCATGGCTTATAATCTGGATTTATTTCAGCTATAACACCTTCTGCCTGTCCATCAGCACCTTCAAATTCTCCACTAACCACTAGTAGTGGAAATATCCCTATTAATAGGGCAATAACTATTAACACTATATTCTTTTTCATA
>NZ_JAVWJB010000071.1:0-3515 GCF_036639235.1 Clostridium sp. | reverse complement strand
AATAGTTAATAACTATTAACACAGAAGAAAAAAAGCCCAGCTAAAAGCTGGGCTATAAATCTGCATAAAACCTAGACCTCCCCTAAGGAGGCCTTACGTTTAAACAAACTATCTCTTCATATCCTGTGAATTAATAGTAGCCTAGAGCTTTACTCTAGAAAATACAGGCATGTCTTCCGGCTTAAACATCATAGTACCCTTCACCTTCCCAGATATAATTCCAGTGGCTATTGAAGTTAACTCAGTTAATACGGCGGCAGGACCGCTTAGGACTTGAACCTAATTCCATATTATCTCTAATAGAGAACCTAGTATTTTTTAATCTTATGTATTTAAGCTTAATGTATCACACTAACCAATTATGTGTCAATTAACCAAATTGTGTAACATATTTATAAACAAACTTGTGGGGGGATGTTACATCATGTTTATCAGAATATAACCTAGTGTAAAATAGCAATTTGATTCTATGTGCCACTGTTATATTAGTAGCATTTTAGGAAACTAGTACTGTTTCATAAAAAATAATGTAAATGTAATATATTATATGCAAACCATCCATATACAAAAACAAGCTGATGATTTAATCAAAATAAATCATCAGCTTGTAAACTATATATCTAATTCTTTTTCTGCCTTGTAGAAACTACTTCCTATAACATATCCTAGAAATATAAATACAAAATTCCACATTGATGAGTATTTTCTATCAGATAACACTGCCCCAATACTATCAGGTAAAATACTTACACCACTATTATAAAGAACATAATATAAAAATATAAATCCAAGTGCAGTTCCAAGCACCAGAATTTTTGGCATATTAACCATCCATACACCACTATTACGCTTTTGTTTAAGGAGATGATCAAGTGATATAAACACTCCAAATAAAATATTTACAAATACACTAGCATATATAATGCCATAGTAATTAGCCTCAAATACATCATATCCCTTTAGTAGACCATCTACTACAATTACAGAATTTAAATAACAAAACCCTAGAAACCCAAGTAGGTAAAAAATATAAAATCTATATGACCTTTTTTCATTAACCATAAAATAGCACTCCTTATCTTCTCTTTCCCTTAGCATTCCCGAATTATTCACTTAATATAATACTTACTTAAACCTTTCCACAAGTCCCCATATAAATATACATATCCCTATAGTTAGGGCTACAAAAAAATATCCTATAGTAAATAAAGTATTATATACACTATCATAGCCATCTGAAAACAAATTCATCATAGTAAACTCACCTAAAAACCAAGCAATTACTGGACTAAAGAAGATTATCCCTAACCCAAAATAATGTTTTTCAAGCACAAAACCACCTTTATTTTCACATTCAACCTTCTCTTCACTTTTCATAATAATCTCTTCCATCCTTCCTAATATAGTAAGAAGTAAATGAATTTAGTAAAACCCAACTAATAACTAGGGCTAATAATGCGAAAAAATCTACTATTTTATTAGCTGGGAATAAATTAACTATATAACTTAAACACTTCCATACTATAATTCCATTTCCAATATAGGTTATATAATAAGCTAACTTTCTAAAAATAAAATTAATCATTACCATATAAGGGCCTGAACTCTATTTCCTTTTAGTATCGAGCTTTGAAAGTCTATATCCTTTATATTAGAATTAATATATTTGCTTAAACTCTTAAAATAACTATCAACCATTTCTTCATATTGCTTTAGCTCATCAATAATACTTATCTTAGTATTTTTCTCCCTATTATATATTTCAAATACCTCTTTTTTATCTTTTACTATTTCGTCTAATGAGTTTTTTAATGGAGCTATAATATCTTCACTTATGCTTTTCTTGTTTTGCAGTAAACTTTCTATACTATTTCTTGAATTTAAATCTATTCTAATCAGTTTTTCATCATCCTTATTTTTATCAAAGGAAAAATTTATATTAACTTTATTAGAATTTATCTTTATTTTTTCTCCACTAGAAAGGGATAATATATCATGTTTTTCATCTACATAATTATTACTAACTAACTTTAGATAATCTCCTATGCCTTTTAACTCCTCACTGGCATCATCTAATAATTTATTTCTATTATCTTCGGTTAAATGCTTTCCATTGTATTCATTAGACATACTTAAAATATTATTAAACTTATCTAAAACTTCTTTAGTAAACTTCTCCTTTTGACTAAGATAGTTCATAGCATCTTGGATATTATTTTCAAGATCAATACTTTTTCTTAAATCTAAAGAAAGCATCTCCATTCTTTTTTTCATATCCTCATCAATTCTATCTTTATTACTATTTATATTTTCAACAAGACTAATAACCTGCTTATTGTTTTTATTAACATTATTAACACCTATACTTAAAGAATCTAGCCTATTTAAAGAATTTCCATTAATAATCAACCCTATCCCTCCTTATATCTATAATACCAGTTTATTTCCATTACTATTATAAAAGTATCATTTTTCTTATTAATAATTTGTCAAAACTTGCGTAACCAATTTTTAACGTGTATTTTATGTGTATTTTGTTGAAAAAATATAGTTACATGTATAAAATAGGATTATTAACAAATTAGGAGGCATTTTATGGCTAAGAAAACTACAAAGCGAATACTTATAGCTCTATCTCTTTTAATACTTTTGATACCAGCTACTGTATTTGGCTATATCTACTTTAAGCTTAATGGAATATATAATACCTCGGATAACTCTCCTTTTAGCAATTCCGACTACAAAATAGAAAAAGGTATTAAGAACATTCTGCTTTGTGGAACAGATGGACGCCCTGGTGAGAAAACATCCCGTGCCGACTCTATGATGCTACTAACTATTGACGGAAACAACAAAAATATCCGTGTAACATCATTTGCCCGTGATACACTTGTATCTACAAAGTCACATGGTGATATTAAACTTACTGAAACATATGCCTATGGAGGAATTAACCTTTTAACTGAAGCAATTGAGGATAATTTTAAAATAGATATTCAAAACTACGCTATAGTTGATTTCTATTCTTTCATCGATATAATTGAAACCTTAGGCGGGATAAATGTTGACATTAAAGAAAATGAAATAAGCGAACTTAATAAATTTATACCTGAAACATACGAATGGAGCAAAGACCCTAACAAGGGAGAAATTAAGAAAATAGAAAATGCTGGGGAGCAGCATATTAATGGCTACCAAGCACTTGCATTTGCCCGTATTCGAAAAGGTGAAAGCGGTGGTGCCTTTGAACGTGATAGACGTCAAAGAGAAATTATTGAGGGAATGATAGAGGGAATTAAGGCCCTTCCTATTACAAAATACCCAAATCTTATAGATACACTACTACCACATGTTAAAACAAACATGAAACCAACAGAAGTATTAAGCGTTGGAACTGGTGTACTTCGAATAGGTGCTAATAACATTACCCAAATGGAATTCCCAATAGATGACGAAGTTAACAGCCACGCTGCAAGAGTTAACGGTAAGTATGTAATCAAATTCAAAGAAAGCTC
>NZ_JAVWJB010000070.1:0-5383 GCF_036639235.1 Clostridium sp. | reverse complement strand
GTGTGTCCCTAGTAACTTCTATTTTAGATGGTATTCTCTCCTTAAGTTCATTAACGTGGGATATAATACCTACAATCCTACCATTTTCCCCAAGTTCAAGTAATGTTTCTATTGCTTTTTCTAGTGACTCACTATCAAGTGTTCCAAAACCTTCATCTATAAACATAGTGTCAATTCTAACACCACCTGCATGGGATTGAATAACATCTGATAACCCAAGTGCAAGTGCAAGTGAAGCCTTAAAGCTTTCTCCACCAGATAAACTTCCTATGCTACGAATCTTACCTGTATAATTATCATATACATCAAAATCAAGTCCCTGACTTGTTCTTCTATCACCAATTGATGTTTTATGCTTAAGGTAATATCTATCGTTTGTCATAATCTTAAACCTAATATTAGCAGCTTCTAGTATTTCATTAAAATGATATAACAGTACATATCTTTCAAATGTAATACGTTTAGAATTGTTTCCATTAGCAATACTAGAAAGCTCGGATATTATGCTATATTCCTTCTCAACCTCATACATTTCACTTGTAATCTTCTTAATAGTTTTTAATATGCTACTGTTAGATTCAACCCTTGAATATAGAGTTTTTATAATAGAGTTAATAGTATCCTTCTTAGCAGTAAGATTATTCTTACACTCTTCAAGTATTGCTATATTAACTAATTCATAGTCATTAAGTACCTTCTCAAGTTCTTCTATTTTAGCATTTACACCTATAACTTCTTCCCTATATAACTTAACCCTATCTTTTAACTTACTAATTTTATCCTCTTCGATTAGGCTATTTCTATAATCTTCTTCACTTTCAAAGTATAGGTTAATCTTACTTATAAATTCTTCTTCCCTAGAACCTAAAGCAATCTTAGCATCATTAAGTTCTATACGCTTATTCTCTAGATTTTTCTTACTTGAAGATAAATTCATACTAGCAGTCTTATCTTTTTCGTTTATTAAGTTGATTCTATTATTTAATACTTCTATTTTGCTATTAATATCTAAAATAGTATTTTCAATATATTCACGGGTAATCATTTCATCTTTATATGATGCTTCAAACTGACTTGTTACACTTAACGCAGCTTCTACTTCACCAAATAAATTGAGCCTACTTCCCTCAAGGATTTTAAGTGATGCTACTTTTTCTTCTATATCCTTTTCAATGTTCTTTTTAAGGGTCTTTTTATTAAATATCTCTTCCTTAAGAAGTTTAAGATTTTCTATTTCTGCCTTAATTTCTTCAATATTAGTCTTAAGGGCTACCCCCTTAGACTTAAGACTTATTAATATATCCTCAATATTGCTTCTTTCATAATCATAATCTGAAAGATACTTTTTAGTTAAAGGAATAATAATATCCTCTTCACTTTTTTCTATACTAGCATTAAGTGCTACAATCTTTGCCATAACACTATCTATTTCACTCTTCTTATCTTCTACCTTCTTCAAAAGCTTCTTAATATCATCTTCCTTAAGTGAACCCTCACTAAGACTTGCTATATACGGGTGATTAGTTGACCCACATACTGGGCACATCTCACCCTCTCTTAGGCCTAGTGCAAGTATTCCTGCCTGCTGCCTTTTAAATATTTCCTCCTCATCTTCCTTATTCTTCTTAAGCGCTGTATATATCTTATACTCTCTTTCGTAATCCCTTGAAAGGCTTATATGACTATGTATATCTTCCTTAAATCTATTAGCCTTAGTGTATAGATCCCTAACTTCTACTATTGTATCCTCTAGAATCTTAAGACTTTGTTCTTTTGTTAAGATTTTACCCTCTATATCACTATTTTTATCAATTACATTATTAATATCATCTATTGATTTATTAAGTGATTTAATAGATTCTTCCTCTTGCTGCAGCTTCTTCTCAACACTTTCTAGTTCCTTTTTGCTTTGAGCATACTTTACCTTATACTCTTCATATCTACTATATTCCTGAAGCTTTCCCTCTGCTTTATGAAGGGATTTAGACTCATCCTTAACCTGCTCATTAAGACCTGTAATAGTTAAAAGCATATTCCTCGCTTCTTCTACTTCCCTAGTTGAAATTTCAAAATCACTTTCAGCCTTAAGTAGCTCCTTTTCCTTTAGTGCTAGAAGGGTTTTCGCCTTTATATACTCCTTCTCATAAACACTAATATTACTTGCCTTAACCCCTGCATCAATTACCTTTTCTATAGAGGTTATATTCTCATCTTCACTCTTTAAAGTAACAAGCCTTTCCCTTAAGTCATTATAGCTTTGAATTTTAGTATTTTTCTCAGTAGCTAATTGAATATCTGTATTAACTTTTTCGATTTCTTTTTCAGTAGTAGATAAGCTCTTCTCTACCTTTTTAAGTTCACTTTTATCCTTACTTAGTAAAGCATCACACTCATCTATTATCTCAATAATATTATAATTTTCACTATTAATAAGCTCTGAAAGCTTCTCGTTATCTCCTGGGTTTATCTTGCCAATTAAAGCTCCCCTAGACTCTATACTTTTTTCTATTATTTTCTTAACAGTAAAGGACTTGTCCTTAAGCCTATCTTGAAAGTCCTTATATATTCTAGATGAGAATATTTTTCTAAATATTGTTTCTTTGTCCTCTGTTGAAGACTCTATAAGCTTTCTAAACTCTCCCTGTGGAAGCATAACTATCTGTCTAAACTGCTCCACATTAAGTCCTAGCATCTCTTCTATCTTATCCTCAACATCCTGCTTACGTGTTATAATCTTATCCCCTGGCATATGAAGTTCTACACTATGACCTCTAAGGGTTTTTCTTCCCTTCATAACCTGCTGTGGCTCCCTTATAACTCTATATATATCACTATTAATAGAAAACTCTAAATCAACATAGGTTACCTTATCAAGGTCTGCAAAGTCACTTTTAAGATCCTTTTGCTCACGACTTTTTCCTGAGGTCTTTCCATATAGTGCAAAACATATTGCATCAAATATACTGGTTTTTCCTGCACCTGTTGGACCTGTTACTAAATAAATACTATCTAGTTTAGTAAAGTCGATTTCTTCCTCTCCCTTATATGGGCCAAATGCATTAAGTTTTAGTTTTAGAGGCTTCATCTTATTACCTCCTCTACGGTTTCGTTAATGTATTTTTGAAGTATTTCTATCCTATCCTCAGAATACTCCCCATTAATACTTAAATAAAAATCATCAAATAGCTCATTTATACTTTTTTCCTTATAATTAATCACTGCACCTTTAATATTCTCATCCTGATTTTTCCCTACTCGTTTAAGTCCTAATACGTTTTTGTATACTCCTCTTAATGTTCCTATAGGATCAATAATATCCCCTTCGTCAAGTAGCTCAAAAAATACATAATCCTCTAGGTTCTCACCTTTATAATTCTCAGGACTTATTAAGTCATTAATATATCCCCTCTTAACTCTAAGGTCCCTTAATATATTAATTTTCTTCATATCTATTACTACATCTGAATCACTAATTCTTACAACTGTTATATCTTTGTTGTTGTTAGCCTCAGATGTTGAGTATTTAAGAAGTGATCCACTATATCTAATATTGTCACTTAATACTCTTTGACTTCTATGTAAATGTCCTAGTGCTACATAATCAAAATCCTTAAATATTTCAGGTGATACAATTTCAGCATTACCTATACTTAGCGGTCTTTCTGAGTCACTAAGTACAGTACTACTTCCTCCAACAAAGGCATGTGCAACTAATATACTAGGTGACTTAATATTAATAGTAGATACAACTGCCCTTAATGCATCCTCATGTGTTTTAATAGTTGAATCTCTATATAACTTCCTAACAAGTGCTGGGTCAAGGTATGGAAGTAGGTATATATTAACCTTTTCTCCATTCTTCTCTAACGTAGTCATTTTAACCTCACCATTAAATGTCCCCTCTATGTGCAGCCCCTGCTTTTCAAGAACTGAACTTAAAAAGCTTAATCTTTCGCTACTGTCATGGTTCCCTGAAATAGCATATATATTAATTCCCATTTCAAGTACACTTGTTAAAAATTCACTTAAAACCTCAACAGCATCTGATGGAGGAACGGACCTATCATACAGGTCCCCTGCTATAATAAGTCCGTCAACTTCTTCCTCTTTAAGTAAGTCTAATATGCTATTTAATGCATGCTGTTGATCCTGTAGCATTGAAAACTCGTGGATAATCTTCCCTATATGAAGGTCCCCAAGATGTACAAACTTCATACTAATCAACTCCTAATCAATAGATTTAACTATATTAATTCCTGCCCATTCCATTAACTGAATTCCCATTAAGTCTACAAAGTCTCCCTTATGACTAAATAAATCAAATGTTTCCGTACAGTTAACAGGTACAGTTATATTTTTATCCATATTCCTGTTGTTAAAGTATGTTTTAAGACCTAGACATAGCTGCATAACGCAGATATCTGTACAACATCCAACAACAATAAAATTATTAATTGATGGATTGTTATTAACAAACTTTATAAACTCCTCCTCTAGGAATCCATTAGTAGAGTTTTTCTCAATTAGTCTATATCCTGAAACCTTCTTAATCTCAGTTATTATTTCACTTTCACTACTTCCCTTAATGCAGTGAGGTGGATAGCTTTTAAATTCCATAGCCTCCTCATTATGTGTATCAACAAAGGCTATAATCTCTCCCTTATTCTTAACAAACGCTTCTTGAATTTTAACAATAGGTGATACTATATCCTCAACTCTACTGCTCATTAGCATTCCCTCACGGATAAATCCGTTAATCATATCAACTATTATAAGTGCAGTAGATGTGTAATCTATATCACTTAATTTAAGTGACTCCTTTGATATTATGTTGTCATAAATCTCTCCAACTGCAACACTTGCAGTGTTAATCATTTCTTCCCTGCTTACTCTAATCATTGTACCCTCCTGCATTAACATCTAACTTCTATTCCTTTAGAAAGTAGATATAAATATTTTTCCTTAACCCTTTTTCCTGTTTGCATTTCAAGTGCCCTAGCATATAGGTCTATTTGAACCTTATACTTTTCCTTAATACTTGAAATATTATCTTCAGTTACATAATCTGTTTTATAGTCAACTACTACAAGCCCATCCTCTTCTTCAAAAAAGCAGTCTATTATACCTTGAATATCTATTGTTTCATTAACATTACTATGTTCACTATATATATCACTAACTGGGATTTTTACATGGAATGGTGCTTCTCTCATAATATTATTTGAATTTAGCATCCTCTGCCCTAACTGGCTTCTTAGAAATCTTAAAATAGATAATATATTAATAACCTCAGACTCCTCCTTAGTTATAAATTCCCTATCTACAAGATCCTTTAGAACCTCTTCTAGCTCTCCCTTAGTAATATCCTTTTTAAGAGGAATCT
>NZ_JAVWJB010000069.1:0-5520 GCF_036639235.1 Clostridium sp. | reverse complement strand
GAAACTAGGAACTCACTCAACAAGTGCAGCTCTAGTAGCTAAGTGTGAAGCTCTTGTATCAGAACTAGGCGCTAAGCTATCAGTTTCATCAGTAGAAGCTATTAATGCTAAGCAACTAGTTGTTAAGTTCACTAAGCCAGTAGATGCTAAGACAGTTCTAGCTGATCCTAAGCTACCTACAACAACACTTAAGAACAGTGTAATATCAATGACTTCACTTGAAGCAACTCCAGCAACAGTAACACTTGATGATACTGTAGCTGCTGAACTTAACGAAGCTGGAACAGAACTTACTATTACAGCTAAGTCAACAGAAGTATTTAAGGGAAGATATGATGTAGTTATTGCTAAGGGTGCTGTAACAGACTTAGCTGGAGATGCAGTTGAGAAGTTTGAAGCTACTATTAAGGCTGAAGATAAGGTTGCACCTAAGGTTGTTAAGACTGAAAAAGTTAACTCATCAAAGACTAACATAGTATTCTCAGAGCCAATGAAGAGTGAAGGAACTGTATCATACAAGCTTGCTGACGGAACAGCTATTGATTCAGGAGCATCAGGATATGAAATAGTATCAACACTTGTTGGAAATAAGCTTGAAGTATCAGTTAATGGTGCTAAGCTTATAAATAAGGAAATCGTAGTAACTATGGTTGGAGCAAAAGATTTTGCTGATAACCTAACAGCAGTTAACCCACTATCAGTTAACGTAACTAAGGGTGACAAGGATGGAGTAGCTCCAACAGTTAAGTCAGTTAAGGCTATAAGCCCAGTTAAACTTGAAATTGAATTTGCAGAAGAAGTAACTGGATTTGCTAAAGAGCATATTTCAGGTGTTGTTGTAGCGTCAGGTGCTGAGGTAGTTCAAGATAAGACTAACAAGGCTAAGTATACAGTAGAAGTTGAAAAGATGTCAGGATTAAAGTTTGTAACTATCGCTCATACAGCTTCAGTAAGTGGATCAAATGTTACTATAACTGACCTTTCAGGTGAGGCTATGACTAAGGCATTTGAAGCAAGACTAGATGTTGTTGCTGACACAGTAGCACCAACAGTTAAGTCATCAAAGATTGTTAAGGGTGCACTAGATAATGCTGAGTACCTTGAAATAGAAATGAGCGAAGACGTAACTGTAGTTCCAACTACAGGAGACATTACACTTGCAGCTAAGGCAAGCAAAGATTATGTAACTACTCCAGGAAATATAACATTTGCGGTTGCAGATCTTGATCCTGTTGGAGAGTCAAAGACTACTTTCAGAGTTAAGCTTGAAAGTGTTAACTTTAAAGCTGCAGCTCTAGTAGAAGGAACTACATATAATGTAGATTTAGTTGAAGATATATTTGCTGACGTTTCAGGAAATAAGAATATTGCAGCTAAGGGTGCATTTGAGTTTACAAGAGGTAAAGATGGAATTGCTTCATCAATAGATGCTCAAACTGTTGCAAGTATAGCTTCAGCATCAAACGATACAATTACAGTAAAGTTTGGTAAGGAAGTTGATGGAAAGTCAGCTACTACAGCTTCAAATTACTCAGTTGAAGGAGCGGTTGTTGAGAAGGCTGAATTAGCAGCAGATCTTAAGACTGTAACTTTAACAATTAAGAAGAACTCAAATACTTTCTCAGGAGCAAGATACATTACAGTTGATGGAGTTAAGACTCAATCAGGTGTTGGAATGGAGAAGGCTCATAAGGAAGTTATAACTCTTAAGGAAAATGTTAGACCAGAACTAGTTTCAGCTGTTTTATCAGGAGCTCAAACTATAACTTTAACATTCTCAGAAGGTGTTAAGGATGCAGCTAGTGCTGTTGACTTTGAACTATATGTAGCTGGAGTAAAGGTTACTACTGAGAATGCATTAGCTATTACTGTTGATGCAGATAATAAGACTAAGGCTACAATTACTCTTCAGGCTGGAATTGATGCAGCTACACTTGCTAAGGGTGTAACTCTTAAGTCAGCAGGAACAATGGATATTACTGACCTTAATGACAATAAGCTAGAAGCTATTTCAAGCATTACAGTTAAGTAATTAAATTATATAGATTAATTAATAGCTAAGCTATTTAATATATTGTAACGGAAAAAACGGTGTTTCAGATATAATCTGATGCACCGTTTTTGTTTTTATAATTTACCAATATTTTTATTAATTAATAGGTAACTAAAATAGTAAATTTTATTTTTTAGGTATGCAAGATAGACCTAGAGGGTTTCCCCTAGGTCTATCTTGCGTCTAAATATAATTATTTAGTTAACTATGTTATATAAAAAAATATATAACAATTGAAATGTTAATATTTTGAAAACGTTTTGCATAGTTACATAATTTTCTAAAAATGTAAGTTATAATAGAGGTGTTTAGACTCATTATTACAATTTTTGGAGGGACAAAAATGAAAAGCAAAAAGTTAGTAGGGGCTTCTCTTGTAGGGGTTATGGCTTTATCTTCAGGAACAAGCTTAGTTAGTTCTATAGAGGAGATAAATGTAGCAGAGGCTTCAAGTAAAAAATTAGAAAGTGAAGTTACAAGAAAGGTTAATCAACTAGGAGCTTCTCTTAAGAAGAATTACCTAGGGTTAAAGAATGTAGGTCAATGGCAAGCTTATATTAAGGATGCTAAGAAGCTGATTAGTAGGCTTCCAAATGGAAAGATCAAGAATGAATTTGTTACGAAGGTGAATAGGGCAGAGGCTTTAGTTAAGGCTGCAGCAGGTATTAATAAGGTTGAGCAGTCTATGAAGATTAACGCTAATGTTATGAAGAATGTAGAGCAGTGGCAAAATTACATAGGTATTGCTAAGGAAGATATGAAAAAAATAGATATGGGTGAATTCGGTAAGCAATACAATGAACTTCTTCAAAGAGCTAGTGAAAGTACTAAGCTTATTGGAGTTATTGAAACTAAGTACAAAGAAAGTTTTAAAAAGGTTGAAGACTTAGTTGTAGAGGCTGAGAAGCTTATGGCAACTAATAAGGAAGATGCTAAGAAGAAGCTTGAAGAGGCAAAGGTTTTAGCAGACAAGCTTCAAAGCCATTCATCTAAGAACGATATTCTAAATAAAATTAATGGGGTTATTAGCGGTATACCTGTTAAGCCTGAGGTTAAGCCAGAGCCTCCAACATCAAATAACAATGGTAATGTTGTATCAAAAAGTAAGGTTTCATTCCAAAGTACAGAGGGAAGTGATCCTTTAGAGGATGGGTTTGTTAGTATTTCAAATCAAAATGGAATAGTTTCAACTACTCAAATATCATATTTACCAGCTGGTACGTATAATTATGTAATTTATAAGCCGGGTTGTGTAAGGGTAACTGGTACTTTAACTGTTAATGGAATTTCTCCATACAATAAGCTAGTAACACTTTCAAGAATAATTAATTCAGCTAATGATTTAAAAGAGATTCTTCCAGTGGATATGAAGAATAGGGTAGTACAAACGGCTGATAGTCTTAAGATTACTGGTGGAGAGGTAACTATTAGTAAGGATATTACCTTAAATAAAAGTATTGTTGTAGATGCTGGTGCAAAGCTTAATGTTAATGGTGATGTTGCTGTAAATAATATTAATGTTACAGGTGAAGTAGGGGTGTCAGCGGGATCTACTCTTGTAACGACTGGTGAAGTAGTTAACACGGGAATAATTTATAATAGTGGAGAGATAACAATAAAGGCAGGAGCTACTTTTAACAATGAGGGAACTGTTACTACAGGTGGAGTAAGAAGGGCTGTAAATTCTTCAAAGTTAGTTGTTGAAGATGGCGGAAAGATTAATATTAAAAATAATTCTAAGCTGGTATTCTCCTCAATGGAAGATATGCTTTTAGGTAATAACAAGATAGATATATATGAAGGTTCAACAATAGTAATAGGTAATAAGACTTATATTGGTGGTGCAGAAGCATTAGTTAGTATTGCATCAAACACAAGTAATAATAATCCTGTTGGAGGATGGACTTTAAACGGGGATAAGGTTCCAGTTCTATATGTAAGTGGTATAGCTACTGTTAATGAAAGTATTCCTTTTGATATAAATATGATTCTTAACTCAAGAGAGTCTAGTGAAGGTGGAGTGGCTAAATTTAAGTCATTTAAAAACTTCCAAAATGGTTCAGGTGTTTTTGTTGAAGCAGGTGGAGTATTAGAGTTAGATAATAAAGTGCATGTTGGATACAACGGATTAATAGAGAATTCCAAAGTATCAGTTCAGGATGGAAATAACTACTATTATGACTATAGAGCTTGTGTAAATATTAGAAATATGAATAATACTATTAAACATATTTTTAGTGGAAGAGTTAAAACAAAAAAAGAGTTTGAGGATAGTGAGTTTGCTAAAAATGTTTTATTAGAGGCTAAGTCACCATTCGGAGTATTCAAAGAAGAATTATTAGCTGAGTGGTATAAATCAGATGGGACAGGTGAAGTGAAGGGTAATGATACAACTGGACCAATAATACAATGGTATAGTATTGATAGTAAAGATTATACGGATAATAAGCTAGTTGCTAATGACACAATTAAGATTCTGTTTAATGAATATGTTCAAGGTAATGTAGCTGATATACAGGCAAATATGGATAAGACGTTTGGAGAAGGCGTAGTTGAGGTTGGTATGGTAAACTCAACACTTATGTTCTTAACTGTTAAAGAAGGTAAAGAAATTGATATAACAGCGAAGAAGGACTATGTATTTGATTTATCTTGCTTTAAGGACTTAAGTAACAATAAGGGACAGACAGTTACTATGGGTATGAAGGATGAGTATCAACATCCAGAATCTGATTTTAGACCTACAAATAACCTAGGTAAGGTTGGTGAGAATTATGAGCATGAATTCATTTGGTTTTCACCTAAGGGAACTGGAACAGAATCTAAATTTTCTCAAACTATAGATGGTAGAAAGTATTACTCAGATGGGGTATATCTTTCTATGGCTGTAGAGATAGATGATGCAAATGGTATATCATCAAAGGTACCATTTAGTGAAGTTTTCGATGATGTTTCAATTCAATTTGAAAATGGTCAGACTGTTAGTCTTAAGGGAGAAGGATCAACAGGAAATGCTGAATGGCGTGGAGAAAAAGGGGAAATATATGCCCTTGCTAATCCTATTATTACTAAACAAGTTTTCTATGGATTAAAGGCTGATAGCAATGGTAAACCAATAGGTATTGGAATGACAAGTGGAGAACAGCTAAAGGGTAAACTTATTTTTAAGATTAAAGAAAGTGTAACGTCAAGAGTATGCGTTCAACAGGCAGTATGGAAGGCTAATGAGAATATAGCTAACTTCTCATCAAGTGTATTAGTACTTGATAATAAGAAGTAATAGTTGAATTAAGTAAATAACTAGTATTTAAGTTAGTACACCTTTAGAATTGAATAAATTCTAAAGGTGTTTTTTATTGTGTTTTATGATTATAATTTTCAATTAATAAATATTTTTATTTAAAAATCCTGTTGAAAATTGTATAATTGTGTTAAGGAAGTATATAATTTTTGGGGAAATATTTGGA
>NZ_JAVWJB010000068.1:0-5701 GCF_036639235.1 Clostridium sp. | reverse complement strand
GGGAGAGTATTTAGGAGGTTATATTATGGCAGGATATGATTTTGTACTTAAGGAAACTGATGGAGGAGATGTTTCCCTTAAGGACTATGCGGGGAAGAATGTAGTATTATTTTTCTATCCAAAGGATAATACTTCAGGATGTACTGTGGAAGCTAATGAATTTAAGGAATTAAATAGTGAGTTTAACGGATTAAACACTGTAATTCTAGGAATAAGTAGAGATAGTCTTAAGTCCCATGCTAAGTTTAGGGAGAAAAATGAGCTACCATACCTACTTCTAAGTGATGAGGATAAGGAAGTTCATAATATGTTTGAGGTTATGAAGATGAAGAAGGTTTGTGGCAAGGAGTCACTTGGAGTTGAAAGATCAACCTTCGTATTTAACGAAAATGGTGAGCTTGTTAAGGAATTTAGAAAGGTTAAGTCTAAGGGACATGCTCAAGAAGTTTTAGATTATATTAAGTCTCTATAATAAAATAAGCTGTTATGAAATTATATGTTCATAACAGCTTATTTTAGTTATTTGGAATGGTTCTTATAATAGTCATCAATTGCGTTTCTAAGTGCAGTTACTCCAAGATTAGAGCAGTGCTTCTTAGCTTCAGGTAGTCCTCCAAGAGCTTCAATAACATCTTCATCTGTTATCTTAAGCGCTTCCTCAAGGGTTTTCCCCTTAGCAAGTACTGTTGTCATGCTACTTGTAGCAATAGATGCGGGACATCCAAATACAAAATATTTCATATCTTCAATAACATTATTTACAACTTTAATATGCACTTCAAGTGAGTCTCCACAACCTGGGTCTCCGTACTTACCCCTGCCGTTAGAACCACGAAGACTTCCTACATTTCTTGGTGAAATAAAATGATCCATTACTTTATCTGTGTATCCTGATGCTGACATGAAAATCCCCCTGCTAGTTAATTTACTCTATTGTATATTATAGGTGAGTCAAAGCCGATTAGAACTCTATCACCTTTTTTTAGTATCTCTGTTACTTCAAACTTATCCATTGATAGTGTTTCATCTAATAAGAATGTAGTAGTTGGTGAAAAACTACTTAAGCTTCTTCCATAGAACCCTTTTCCTTCAATATATTCATAGGTCATAGGGTTAAACTTACTTGAAACCTTAAGTTCGTTATAATCTATAAATAAATCATTATTATCGTTGGTAAAGAACTCTCTATTCACATAATCAGGTATATCATATGATGTTAGTTTAACGTGCCCTGATTCTGTTTCTTCAAATAAAAATAGGTGAGGCATACTTGTTGAAAGGTCTTTATCTAAATAAGTATAATAGCTTTCTTCAATAACAAAAATCCCATTAAAATCATCAGGGAGATTGTATATTTTGTGGTTACAAATTCCGTTTATATGTTTTGCCATAGGATGAATAATATTCCCACTAGCCCCTTCTTGTTCTACCTGATTAAGGTTACTAAAATGTCCTACAATAATTTCTTTGAATAGTTCAAATTCAGTCATATTATACACTTCCTTCTCATGCTTATATTAAAATTCTACCCCCCTGAAAATATTAATTCAAGGGTAGTGAAGTGAATTAGTTATGAATTTATAATTATTTAATATTATTGTATATTCTTTGTAATATATTTACCTAATATATATAATATCACAGTTACTATTTAACAATATTAAAAAATAAAAAGCAGGCTGCTTAAAAAGTCAACAGCCTGTCATGAAAAACAGGTTTTTATAAAACAAACCAATACTTTTTTAAATATTGGTTTGTCAACAATCTGAAGCTTTATTAGCTCCCTACATTTATTATCTTTCAGTAACCTTATCTGGTGAAAATACACTTGTTTTCTTTTCATTTATAAATTCATCATTAAAGAAATTACTGTTACGTCCAAGTTCAGATTCTACCTTTTCTAGACCATCCTTCTCTATAAGAGTTGGTGTCTTTGAGAATAGGTTTGTACCAAGTCCTAATCTATCACCTTGAATTTCTACACCCATACTTGAAAGTATAGTTGGGAAGAAATCAAAAGGAGCATATTGTCTATTCTTAGTATTGTCAGTTGTTACAGGTGAGTTAAGTATTAGGTTAAATACTGTTCTATGATAGTTTGGATCAAATTCCTTAAAGAAGTTCTTATCCATACTTAGGTGATCACCTGTTATTACTATAGTTGTATTTTCATAGAATGGCTGTTTTTGAATCCATCTAATAAATTGAACAGCTTCCTTATCAGAATATGATATAACATTAGCATACTGAGATGAATGTTTTTTCTCTGCCTTCTTAGATAGGTATCCATCTGGGAAGTGGGTGTCTGCTGTTTCCATAGTAAAGTTAAATGGTTTACCCTCTTTATATAATCGAGTTAGCTCCATTTTAGCATAGTTAAACAGCTTATCATCTTCATATCCCCACCATACATAATAGTCCTTAGGGATAAGCCCTTTTCTCTTAGCAGCCTTGTAGTCAAAAATATTAAATCCACCATGTGAAGTGAAGAATGTAGTTAATCCTCCAAAGTCTGCATCAGCACCGAACATAATTGTTTGGTTGTAGCCTTGAGTTTCAAGAATATCACCTATTGCTATTGCACCAGGTAGGAAGCTTCCGTTTAATCCATATGAATTGTTTTTCATAGGAACTTTTAGGGGGATTCCCACTCCCATGTTCATCATTGACGCAACTGACCATGATGATCCATATGTTTGATATGGTCCACCAAACTTGTCATTGTGTGAGAATGAAATACCTTCCTTAGAAAGCTCAGTTAGCTCAGGCATTAGGTTAACATCCATGTTCCCACCTAGGTCTTTAGATAGGAATGAGTTTTCAACTGACTCAAGATATATGTGAATTAGATTTCTTTTTTTCTTAGGGAATGACATAGGTATGTTTCTTGGGTCCCTGTAGTTATCAGCTATAAAGCTAGAGTCGGATAAGTATGCCATAGCAACTTTGTGTAGCTTAAGCTGAGAAATACAATATGAAGCACCTCCAAAGAATATTAATACTGAAAGAATAAGTGAAGTTCTTCCAACCATTTTTTTAGTAATAATGTTATTTATGCCCTCACCCTTATTAATAGAAACCCTATATGGGAAGTTCATCAGTATAAGGAAAATCACACATGCGAAAATAATTCCAAATACAGGTGTGTTAACGATCTCAACAAGAGAGTCATTACTTGTCCCTGATAAAGGTGACTTTAAGTTAAATAAGAACTGCTCAGGTGTAATTTTTCCAAAGTAACTAATAAACCAGTATGAGAAAATTAGACATATAATGCCTAGGGCAAAAAGTATAAATGATAGTGTTTTAATGGAGAAGCTTTTTTTGTTAAACTTCCCTTCTTCCTTTGTAAAAATTATATTTGAATTCTTAAATTGAATTTTTGAAGTAAATATAGCTTTTAGTGTGAAATAAATCCCTAAACAAACCACTCCAGTAATAAGATATATGAAAAGGAATGTTGAGGTATAAAGTGATGGCTCTAAAATAATTTTATAGCCGAAGATGTATCTGCATATTCCGAGGATAACAATGTTAAGTAAAATAGTAAATCCAAGGAAAGATTTGATTAAAGTAATAGGATTCTTGTCCTTACCAAATAAGAAGTAAGTGCCTAAAACTCCAAGAATACCAATAATCATGTAAGTTATTATTTGCATAAATCCTCCTAAATAATATGAAATTTAAAATACTGATTTCATTTTACCCAAGACTTATAATACACTATTTTGTCGAATAATTGTATTACAATATTATTACGTTATGTAGTTAAAATAGTATGTATAATAAGTATTATATAAATACACTAAGTAGAATATTTTTTATGGAGGAAAAGATGATTATAAGAAGTTATAATGAAGCCGATTTAGATAAGGTTATTAACCTATTCTATAATACGGTGCATTCTATAAATATTAAAGATTATAGTCAAGAACAGGTTAATGCGTGGGCTCCTAAAGCTATAGATAAGACAAAGTGGGGGAAATCATTATTATCTAATTATAGCTTAATAGTAGAGGTTAATGGTCAGGTAGTTGGATTTGGAGATCTTGAAGAGGGGGGATACTTAGATAGGCTTTATGTTCACAAAGATTACCAGGGCATAGGAGTAGGAAATATGATTTGTAACTGCCTTGAAGAGGAGGCTAGAGCACAAGGACATAAGAGCATTGAAACACATGGGTCTATTACAGCAAAGCCATTTTTTATTTCTAGAGGATACCGTATTGTTAAAGAGCAGCAGGTAGAAGTTAAAGGAATATATATGACAAATTTTATAATGGTTAAGAACTTAAAAAAGGATGAATCAATTTAATATGATTCATCCTTTAAATTATAGAAGTATTTTTCTAATATCTTCTAGTGAGTGAGCTTCGTAAGTTGGAGATATGTCTAGGGTATTTGATTTCTTGTCTTGGTTAAGCCAAAGTGTATCAATTCCGAAATTATGACCACCCATAATATCAGAAGTTAGACTATCACCTATCATAATAACCTTAGACTTATCACTGAAGTTAAGTTTTTTAAGTGTATACTCAAATATTTCAGGGTGTGGCTTAGAAACTGACACTTCCTCTGATATTACTATTTCATCAAAGTAATCAGCAATAACTGAGCCTCTTACTCTTCTAGTTTGAACAGCAGTTAAACCGTTTGTAATTATAGCTAGCTTGTACTTTTTACTAAGGTCTTTAACAAGTTCAATACTACCCTCATATAAAAATGAAGCGTATGAAAGATGCTTCATATATGCTGCGGCAAATTCTTCAGGATTAAAGTCCATATTAAGCTTAACTGCAAGTCTTCTAAATCTTTCAGTTTTAAGCTGAGCTTGGGTAATTAGATCCTTTTCAAACTCCTTCCATATAGCAGTGTTAATTTCCTTATATATTGGTAGATGGTAGCTTTCATCATAGTCTACACCAAATTCTATCATTGCATTTTTAAATGCTTCTTTTTCTGATTTTTTAAAGTCAAATAAAGTTTCGTCTGCATCAAATAATAAAACTTCGTATTTCATATCCTATTCTCCTTTATACATTAGTATATTTTCATTATAGACCTTAAAAATGGTTATAAAAAGACTAGAAGCACTACAGATATAGATATTTTGGCTTGGCGATAAAGGGGGATCTGTAGAGCGTCTAGTATCAAATTAAAGTATTATTCCTATTTAATCAGATGCAACTTACATCTGAACTTATAAATTGTGACTTGAGGGGGATGGCTTAAAGCCATAACCTGTTTTCTATGACAGGGTATTAACCTTGTCAACATCCTTAGATAGCTTTAGTTATTATATATATCTTCGTTAAGAGTTTTTTCTGATTTTGATACTACAACTGCAGTTGCTGCATCTCCTACTACATTTAGTGATGTTACAAGCATTTCAACCGGTCTGTTAATTGCAAGTATTAGTGAGTAAGCAAGTATTGCTGCATCGTTATTGTAGCCCATTCCTGTTAATACAGTGAATAGTATAATTGCACCTGCACCTGGAGCTGCTGGAGTTCCTATTGAAGCTATAAGGGCTAGTATTGCTATTATTGCAATGCTACCAAATGTTATTTCATAACCTGCACTTGAAGCTATGAATATAGCTGCAATAACCTGCATTATAGCTGTTCCGTTCATGTTAATTGTCATACCAAGTGGTAGTGTAAATGATGCTATATCTTCACTAACTCCAAGCTCTTCAACA
>NZ_JAVWJB010000067.1:0-5705 GCF_036639235.1 Clostridium sp. | reverse complement strand
AAACAGAGGCTTTCCTAAGGGTCTAGGCATTTATCACCCTAAGAGTTTCTAAGTCAAAACCCGAGGGTACAGTCTAGGATGAAATATCTTATCATGAAAGCAAATCCACAGTGTGAAGAGTACGAGTTGGTGTCTTTAAAAAAGCCACAAGGAGCTAGTAACGGAAGTTACTAGCTTTTGTTATATAAATGAATTTATTATGGTCTAGTTGCTAACGAGATAGTAACAAGAGCTTTTAAAACAAAAAATCCAGGTATACCTAAGACAACCGTGAAACTCAGCCGAAGGCTTCAAACAAACGGTTTTTTCTAAGGTCTACCTGGATTTTTCATTTAAGAATCGGAAGGTTCCTACTCGATGCAACAATCCCATATCAAATTTATACAAAAGCGGAGCTCCCAAATGAAGGTGGATAAGGACATCATCACCTGAAAGTATAGAAATAAATCTGATGGGTGAGGACTGAAGTTGGTGGCTTTGAAAAAGCCATGAGAGGCTAGTAACGGAAGTTACTAGCTTTTGTTATATAAATGAATTTATTATGGTCTAGTTGCTAACGAGATAGTAACAAGAGCTTTTAAAACAAAAAATCCAGGTATACCTAAGACAACCGTGAAACTCAGCCGAAGGCTTCAAACAAACGGTTTTTTCTAAGGTCTACCTGGATTTTTCATTTAAGAATCGGAAGGTTTCTACTCGATGCAACAATCCCATATCAAATTTATACAAAAGCGAAGATCTCAAATGAAGGTGGATAAGGACATCATCACCTGAAAGTATAGGAAAAAGGTGGACAGATAGTTTCTAGTTAGTGGTGATTTTAATAGGGAAGAATGTAAAATTTTGTTTAAAGTCTTACGCATTGGTTACAAATGGTTAAGTGTTAGGGTTTAGGGTTACTAATAGATGGGTATTATTATATAATTAAGTAATAATATAGTATGGGGTGATTATATTGAGGAAAGTTATAACTTTAGTTATTATATTAGGATTGCTTGTTTTACTAACTGTTTCATGTAGTAATGAGGATAGTAATGCTTCTAAAGAGCAGCTTAAGGTTGAAGGTATGGCTTTAAGTGATGGTGATAAGACAAAAGGAGTAGGGGGGGCCTATGTAGAGGATGGTCCTAACAGTGAGAGTGGAGCTAAAGAAGAGGTAAATGAGAGGATAATAAATATATATTATTATAATCCAGTTGATGATTGTATAGTTTATGAGAAGGCGACTTTTGATAAGAAGGAGAATAAGGAGACTTATTTCTTTGAGAAGTATTTTAAGTTTGTGCCAAGTGATAAGTTAGTGGCTAACATGCCAGGGTCAACTAAGATTAATAGTATTAATTATTACGAGAAAAAGGGCCTAGTTGTTATGGATGTATCAGAGAATTTTACTCAGCTTATGAATATAGGCGGTGGAGTTGAGGGTAGTATAATACAATGTATTGCTAATACTCTTTGTGAGTCATATGGAGCTAAAAGGCTTATAATAACAACAAATGGTGAGGATTATCAGGGGTCACACTTAGAAATTAGTCCTATGAATTCTATTGCTATTAACACAAAGGGTGTTAAGGAGTTAAAGAATAAGTAGTTACAAGTATAAATTAATATGATATTTGAAAATATTTGTTTGTTAACAATATGTAGAGGTTATTGCAAGGTTATTAAATTTTGTAATAGCCTCTTTTGCGTTTATTAACTATATTTATACATAAAATAGTCTCTTGTATTAGTATAGCTATTGTTTTTGTTTTACATATAAAATAGAATATAATTTTATGGTAAGTTTTATTAATGGAAGCATATATTGTAATAATCAAAATAAATAATAGAAGTAATTTACAATACTGTATATAATTATACTGTATTGAAGGTTAGGGGGATTAGTCTATGAAAAAATCGTCTAAGTTATTTTTTAGTCTCACAACTACATTAGTTTTAATATTTGGAACAATTAGTTATGGGGTAGCTTCAAATGATGTAGTGGTGTATGCTGCTTCAAAGAATACTACATTAGCTATAAGTCATGTAAACCACCTATATAATTCCCTCCATAATAATTATTTAGGAATTAAGAATCAGGGGCAATGGCAGGAGTATATTAAAAAGATTAGAGGATTAATTGCAGGAATTCCTAGTAGTGAAAGTGCAGAAAAAAATAGATTAACTAATATGGTTAATAGTGCAGAAAGACTTGTTAATGCTATTGCTAGAATAAATCAGGTAGAGAAAAGTATGGTAAGTAATACCCCTAGAATGGGGAATGTTAGACAGTGGGATTTTTACTTGATTCTTTCGCAGCAGGATCTTTCTAAGGTAGATGTTAATGCTTTTAGTAAGGAGTTAAATGAACTGGAAAGTAGGTTGACGGTTTGTTATGACAAGGTAAATGAGGTTGCTATGTTATATGATAGTCAGTACGTTAAGGTACTAGATGCCTATAATAAGGCGGAACAGAGCAAAATGGTAGATGAGGCTAAGGTAGCATATAACATGGCGTTAAAATTACCAGGGTGTGAAGAAACTAGTTCGTTAATACTTGATTGTAAAATGCTTATTGTAAGTCTTGGTGGAGCTACAGTAGAGGGTGATGAGAAACGTGTAATTGATGGATATTTTAAGCTTCAGGATGTTTTATTAACTACTGGTATTGAGGTTAATACTACAAGGGTAGAGGTTATAGCATCTTCAATTAAGGGTATAGTTGGAGCCGATATAAACGTAGCAGTAACAAGGGTATTCTATAACAAGGATACTTCGGAAGAGGTATTTGATATTGTACTTTCTAAGGGAGGATTTAAATTATTCCCTATAGGAGTGTATTTTAAATAGAGGGGAATACTTTTTCATGAAAACCTGTTTTTCATGGGGGTTATTAAGGGATTTGTGTTTCAAATCCCTTGTGCTTTTATAAGTTATATTAATGGGGAGAGTGGATATATGAAAAGGTTTTCTATCTTTGTTGTTTGTTTAACAATCATATTTTCGATGTTTACAACAAATGTAAATGGGACTACTATTAGTAATAAAGAAGTAAAAATAATTGTAAAGAAGGAAAAATTCTACAATTCGAAGAATACTAGGACATTAACTGTCTATACAAATGATTATAATGATTTTTATAGAGCAGTGGATAATGGTATCAAAAATGTTGAAGAGTCTATTGTGTTAAATATTAGCAAATCATATATTAGAGGTGGAATTGAGGAATTTAAGAAGGTTTTTTTAGGTATAGCTGATTTAGTTGCTACAGGTAGTTTTATAGATAGCTATACTATATATTACGATCCTACAGGAAGCTCAAATGTATATACTGTAGAACTTAATTATGGAAGACCTATTGATGAGGTGAGAAGAAAGTCTAAGGAGGTAGATGAAGCTGTTAATGCTATTACTCCAAAGATTACTTCAAGGAATAATACAGATAGACAGAATATTAGGGCTATCCATGATTTTATAATTAATAACACTGCATACAATATTGACGGGGTAAACAATGACACTTTAGAGATAGAAGACCATACTGCTTATGGGATATTAATTAAGCAAGTAGGTGTTTGTGACGGATATGCTATAACTATGAGAAAAATGCTAGATACTATAGGAATTGAAAACATGGTAGTTATAGGAACAGGGGATGGGGTTCCCCATGCTTGGAATTTAGTTAAGTTATCAGGTAAGTGGTTCCATGTAGATTCTACATGGGATGATCCTATATACTACGAAAACGGTAACCAAGTACAGATTTTAGGTGATGAGTATTTTATGAGACAAGATTCATTTATGAAACAGACCCATAATTGGGAGACATCAAAATACCCTAAAACAACAGGTGAAGTAGTATCTAAATTAGGTATTAAATACAAAAGAGGTGTGCTAGTTAGATAGGGGTATTAATTAGTATAATCATATGGACTTATTTTTTTGATATTTAATTTTTAGGTGGTGATGGGTATTAGTATATATAACAAGATTGCGATAGGATTTACATCGGTGCTTTTTTTACTACTATTTGTTTTGTATGATAACAAACTACTAAAGCTATATATGGTAGAATTCGCATTTATTGTACTTGCAGTGCTTATTATATATATTATCCTTTCCCAAAAATTCTTTAAGCGTAAGATGTCTTGTATAGAGGAACTTGAAAGTAGGGTTAGACTAGATCAATTAACGGGGCTATATAATAAAACAACTACTAGAAGTAATATAAGTGATTATTTAAAGACTTCTGGTAATAGTATACATGCTCTTTTTGTAATAGATATAGATGACTTTAAAGTTGTAAATGATAGATATGGACACTTAATAGGAGACAATTTACTTAAAAATATTGCTTCTAATATTAGGGAAATTTTTAGGGAGGATGATATTGTAGGCAGATTTGGGGGAGACGAATTTGTTGTGTTTATGAGAAATATTCCTTCAAATGATATTGTTGTAAATAAGGCTAGTAGAATGTGTAATATTCTTAGTAAGAATTTTATAGGAAGCTACGGTAGTGTATCTGCAAGTGTAGGAATTGCAATGTATCCTAAGGATGGACAGGACTATTATAGTTTGTTTGAACATGCAGATAAGGCTATGTACAGTGCAAAAAGACAGGGGAAAAATTGCTACTGTATTTATGAAGAAAAAATAGATAAAACAGAGGGTGAAGTTAGTAGTATAAGGTGTAAAAAACCTAAGAACTATATTTCTAGTGTTACTTATATAACCTCACATATATTTAAAACACTTTATCACACAAGGGAAATGGATAAGGCTTTAAAATCTATATTAGAATATGTTGGGGTAGAATTTAATGTTGATAGAACATATATATACGAACTAAATGATGAGGAGAATAAGTTAACTAATACCTATGAGTGGTGCAGAAATGTTGAGGACTATAACAGGGAGTTCTTGAGGGTTATAGAGTGGGATAATGTATATAAATATGGAGACTTATTTGACTCTAATGGAATGTATTACTGTAATAGTATTACGCAGCTTCCAGAGGATGTTAATAAATCCTGTATAGAGTTTGGACTAGAGTCATTTGTTCATAGTAGAATTGTTGAAAATGATAGGTTTAAGGGCTTTGTAGGCTTTGATTGTTTTAATGACAATAATAGAATATGGACAAGTGATGAGGTTGAGGCCCTAAAGGTAATATCTGATATTATAGGAGATTTCATGTTTAGAAAAAGAGCAGAAAGCCAAATTAAACGTGAAAGGGATATTACTAGAGTATTAGTTGATAGCTCGGATGCTTGTACCTATGTTATAGATAGGGAAACACATAAAATATTATTTATTAGCAAAAAACTTCAAGAGTTAACAGGGGCAAATGTTGGGGATAGCTGCTATAAGATTATAAGTGATGACCTTGCAGCATGCACAGAATGCCCACTTTATAACTTTGAAGAAGACCAGGAAAGAGTAACCATTGAAATGGAAAGTGAAGTATATGGGGGACATGTATTAGTAACCCTATGTAACCTTACATGGATAGACGGATCTAGTGCCTATGCAGTTAATATTAAAGAAAAAAATTAATATATTAAAGGTTGTCTTATATAGGGCAACCTTTTGTTATTCTAAGTAAAGTTAATATGTCATGTTCACTTTCATATTTGGTGGGATTATTCCACCGCATATTCAATAAGCCACCACCTCTCACCACTACCAATACCTAAACAAGGTCACCTCAAAATTACTTA
>NZ_JAVWJB010000066.1:0-5810 GCF_036639235.1 Clostridium sp. | reverse complement strand
GAAACATTGACACAGGTATAGGATTTTTAGATCATATGCTAGACTTAATGGCAAAGCATGGGTTTATGGACCTTGATGTTAAGTGCATAGGTGATACTCATATAGATTATCACCACACAGTTGAAGACATTGCAATTGTACTAGGTGAGGCATTTTTAGAGGCAATAGGAGATAAGGCATCAATAACTAGATACTCAACTATATTTACTCCTATGGATGAAGCATTATCAATGGTTTCACTAGATATTAGTGGAAGAAGCTATTTACACTTTGATGTTACATATACAAGGGATAAGGTTGGAGATTTTGACGTTGAACTTGCAGAGGAGTTTTTCAGAGCATTTGCTATGAATGCTAAGGTAACACTTCACATGAACCTAAACTATGGTGTTAATAACCACCATATTATAGAAGGCTTATTTAAGGGACTTGGACGCGCTTTAAACAGTGCATGTGAGAAAAAGGATAGCATTAAGGGAGTACTTTCAACTAAGGGAGTTTTATAAGGAGGCAAATATGATTGCAATAATTGATTATGGGGTTGGTAACTTAAAAAGTATATATAACTCACTTCAAAGACTTGGTATAGATTCTGTTGTTACTAAGGACGAAGAGGTTATAAATAATGCTGATAAAATAATACTTCCTGGGGTTGGAGCGTTTAAAGATGCTATGGCATCCCTTGAAAAATCAGGACTTATTAAATGCATTAAAGAAAATGTAAAGGGTGGTAAACCAACTCTTGGTATATGCCTTGGTATGCAGGTTTTATTTGACAGGGGATTTGAAGACGGTGAGTGCAAGGGACTATCTATACTTGAAGGAGATGTTGTTAAGCTTAAGGAAGGGCTTAAAATACCCCACATGGGATGGAATAGTTTAAAATTCAATAAATCGCATAAACTACTAGAAGGAATCGATGAAGGTGAATTTGTATACTTTGTTCACTCTTATTATGTGGAGGCTAAGAACTTAGATGATGTTGTTACCTTCTCAGACTATGGGGTTAATGTTCCTGGAATAGTAGCTAAGGGAAATGTTATTGGAATGCAGTTTCACCCAGAAAAAAGCGGAGAAACAGGTCTTAAATTATTAAGAAATTTCGGAGGTATGTAATATGATTATTTTTCCAGCAATAGATATTAGAGGGGGACAATGTGTAAGACTGCTTCAAGGGGATTTTGACAAAGAAACAGTATACGGAAATAGCCCAGCTGATACAGCTAAGAAGTGGGAAGACCAAGGAGCTAAGTTTATCCACATAGTGGACCTAGATGGAGCAAAGGATGGCGAGGGGAGAAACTTCCTTGCAATTAAGGATGCTATAAGCAATGTTTCTATTCCAGTACAAGTTGGGGGAGGAATAAGAACCCTTGAATATGTAGACCAGCTTATAGAAGCTGGTGCTGCTAGGGTTATTCTTGGAACTGCTGTAATTGAAGATAGAGACTTTGTTGTAAGTGCTGTTAACAAGCATGGAGACAAGATAGCTGTATCACTAGATGCTAAAAATGGCTACGTTGCAACTAAGGGATGGACTGAAGTTACAGACTCTCTTGCAAAGGATGTTGCAAAAGACCTTGAGGCAATTGGAGTTAAAACAATAGTATATACTGATATTGCAAAGGACGGAATGCTTATTGGACCTAATTTTGAAGAAACAGATGAACTTAATAAACACGTTAATATAGATATTATAGCTTCAGGTGGAGTTTCAAGTGTTGAGGATGTTAAGAAGTTAACTGAAATGAATATTTACGGTGCTATAATCGGAAAGGCTCTATATGATGAAAAGGTAAGTCTTAGCGACTTTTAGGGGGAATTTAAATGCTTACAAAAAGAATTATTCCATGTCTAGATGTTAGAAATGGAAGGGTAGTTAAGGGGACTAAATTTAAAAATATAGAAGACGTTAATGATCCTGTAGAGCTTGCTGAGTTTTATAGTTTAGAAGGTGCAGATGAACTTGTATTTTATGATATTACAGCAAGTAACGAGGGTCGCGGAATATTTCTAGATGTTGTTGAGAAAACAGCATCTAGAGTTAATATTCCCCTAACAGTTGGAGGAGGAATAAGTTCAGTTGATGATTTTTCAGCAGTACTTAAGGCAGGAGCAGATAAGGTATCTGTTAACTCCTCAGCTGTATATAATAAGAACCTTATAAGAGAGGGTGCGCTTAAGTTTGGTCGCCAATGCGTTGTTCTATCAATGGATATTAAGAGAAATAGTGATGGAATATATAAGGTATATGTTAAGGGTGGTCGTGAAGAGACAAGCCTTAATGCTATTGAATGGGCACTAGAAGGAGAAAAACTAGGTGCTGGTGAAATAGTTATTAACAGTATAGATACAGATGGAGTAAAGGAAGGCTTTGACCTTGATATAACTAAGAAAATATCTAATTTAGTTAATATTCCAGTTGTAGCCTCAGGTGGTGCAGGTAAAAGTGAGGACTTCCTTGAGATATTAACAAAGGGTGATGCAGATGCAGCACTTGCAGCATCAGTTTTCCACTACAAAGAAATTAAAATAAAAAACCTTAAAGACTACCTAGGGGACAATGGGGTTAGTATTAGGAGGATAAAATAATGCAGGTAAAATACGATGATAAGGGACTTGTTCCAGCTATTATTCAATGTGTAAGCTCTGGTAAGGTGCTAATGCTTGGGTATATGAACGAAGAGGCTCTTAATAAAACACTAGAAACTAAAAAGGTATGGTTCTATAGCAGAAGTCGTCAAAAGCTTTGGATGAAGGGTGAAACATCATCTAACGAGCAAATAGTTAAAAGTATTAAGACAGACTGTGATAATGATGCAATACTTGTTGAGGTTGAAAGCAGAGGGCCTATTTGCCATACAGGAAGTAGTACATGCTTCTTTAATGAAGAATACAAAGAAAAGGAATTTGAAAGTGTAGTAGATAAGCTATACAATCTTATTTTAGATAGACAAAATAATCCTGTTGAAGGGTCATATACAAACTACCTTTTAGAAAAGGGAGTTGATAAGATTCTTAAGAAGGTAGGAGAAGAAGCTAGTGAAGTTATAATTGGAGCTAAGAATAATTCTAAGGAAGAAATGAGCTATGAAATATCAGACCTTGTATATCATTTGTTAGTTTTAATGGTTGACAGGGGATTAAAAATAGACGATATAGTAGAAGAGCTTAAAAAAAGATTTAAGTAGAGTAATATATCGGAGCTGATTTTATTGGACTATGAAAAAATATTAATTAATGAAATTAAAGCTTGGAAAAATGACATGGAAAAGGGTCCTAAGTTTACAAGCATATTCTCTAAAAAGGTGCAAAATAAGGTAAATGAAATAATACCTAAAGAAGCACATGAGATTATTACAGCTGCCCTAAAGAATATGACTAAGGTGCTTTTAAAGGGTTCTGAAATTATAAGTGGTAAACCATATAGCTCATTAACTATGAGGGAGAGGGACTATTTATTTGATGAGAAGAAGGAAAGTTATAGGAAGGCAGCAACTATTTCAGGAATATCTATAGGAGCTGGAGGAATAATGATAGGACTTGCAGATTTACCTGTTCTTCTCAGCATTAAAATAAAGTTTCTTTATGATACTGCTTTAATATATGGATATGATATTAGGGATTTTAAAGAAAGGCTTTTTATACTTTATGTATTTATGCTAGCATTTTCATGTGATGAAAAAAGACTTGAAATATATCAAATAGTTAAAAAGTTCGATAAGATAAAGGATAAATTACCTAGTAGTTATGAGGAATTTGACTGGAAAAGCTTTCAACAGGAATATAGAGATTATATAGACCTTGCTAAGCTTTTGCAGTTCCTACCTATAGTTGGTGCAGTGTTCGGTGGAGTTGCTAATTATAGGCTTCTTAACAGGCTGTCCTACATTTCTAAAAATGCATATAGATATAGAACATTAAAATCAAAGGGTCTCCTATAAGGGGGCCTTTTTTGTGATTGAAAATGAAAAAACTGTAAATACTAATATTAATATAATTTATATATTGACAAATTTCTTAGCGGAATATATAATTTAGCTTGTTTAGAATTACTAAACAAAAAGTTTAATAATACAAACAAAAATAAATAATAAAGGGTGCAAACATGATTATAGGAGAAAAAATAAAGCAGCTTCGAGTTAAAAATGGACTGACGCAAGAGGAGCTTGCCGCACGTTGTGAGCTTTCTAAGGGATTTATATCCCAGCTAGAAAGAGATCTAACTTCTCCTTCTATAGCAACTCTTATGGATATTTTAGAGTGTCTTGGAACTAATATTCGAGACTTTTTTAATGAGGCTGTAGAAGAAAAAGTAGTTTTTTCAGCTGAAGATATTTTCGTAAACGAAAACAAAGACTTAAATAATGAGATACACTGGATTGTTCCAACTGCCCAAAAGCACGAAATGGAACCAATCTTAATGCATCTTGATGAGGGTGGAAAAAGTTTAGACCATGACCCACACGACGGAGAAGAGTTTGGGTATGTTCTACAGGGAAGTGTCTGGTTACATATTGGTAGCAATAAGCACAAAGTTAGAAAAGGGGAGACTTTCTACTTTAAACCAACCCTAAACCACTATATATCAAATGGAGGAAAAACCAAGGCAATAGTTCTGTGGGTTTGTTCACCTCCAACCTTTTAAAATTTTTTATGTGGGAGGTAAAGGAAAATGGAAATGGGAGAAAATATTATTGAATTAAAAAACCTTACGAAAGTCTATGATAGTCATGAGGCTTTAAAGGGAATTAACCTTTATGTTAGAAAAAACGAGTTTATAACTCTACTTGGACCAAGTGGATGTGGGAAGACTACAACACTTAGGCTTATAGGAGGATTTGAGGCTCCAACAAGTGGGCAAATTCTTTTTGAAGGCAAGGATATTGCGAGTCTTCCACCACATAGGAGAAATGTTAACACAGTATTCCAAAAGTATGCATTATTTCCTCACCTTGATATATATGAGAATATTGCATTTGGGCTTAAGCTTAAGAATATGGATGAGGACCTTATAGATACTAAGGTTAAGAATATGCTTCATCTTGTTAACCTTGATGGCTTTGAAAAAAGAGATATTGACTCATTAAGTGGAGGGCAACAGCAAAGAATAGCAATTGCTAGAGCACTTGTTAATGAGCCTGAAATTCTTCTACTTGATGAGCCTTTAGCGGCACTTGACCTTAAAATTAGAAAAGAGATGCAAACAGAGCTTAAGAAGATGCAACAAAGCCTTGGAATTACATTTATATTTGTAACACACGATCAGGAAGAGGCACTAACTATGTCTGATACTGTAGTTGTTATGAATAATGGTAGTATTCAACAAATAGGAACTCCAGAGATGATTTATAATGAACCAAAGTCAGCATTTATTGCAGAGTTTATTGGTGAAAGTAACATTTTAAATGGGGTTATGCATAAAGACTTTTTAGTAGAGTTTATGGGAAAAGAATTTGAGTGTCTAGATAAGGGATTTAAAGAAAAGGAAGATGTTGATGTGGTTATAAGACCAGAAGACATTAAGATAGTTGAATCAGAAGAGGGTATGCTTAAAGGAATAGTAGAAACAGTAATATTTAAGGGTGTTCACTACGAAATGATAGTTAATGTAGATGGCACTGATTTTATGCTTCATAATACGGATATGTCACCAGTAGGTAGCGAGATAGGTCTTAAAATAGACCCTGATGATATCCATATTATGAAAAAGGTTGTAAAGTAAATGCACAGTAGAAAAAAATTACTAGCAACTCCACACATCCTATGGATGTTACTTTTTACTGTTATTCCTATTTTAGTAATTCTAT
>NZ_JAVWJB010000065.1:0-5935 GCF_036639235.1 Clostridium sp. | reverse complement strand
ACGCTCGCTATATGTTTTACTGTTTAGTTTTCAATGACCAAAGTACTTGTTTATTCTAGCATTTGTTAACTTACTTGTCAACACTTACTTTGAATATTATTTATTTTGTTTGCCCCGTTGGCACTGAGCCTTAAGGACAAGATTTATTATACCTCTATGAATTTATATTATCATATGAAATAGTCCTATTAACAAATTTTATATTCATATTACTTCTTAATTCTTTATATATCTTTAATTATATATACAAGATACACTAGGTAATGTTGTTATTAAAAAACAATAAACTTATCTCATTAGCAGTTCAAAACTACTAATATTCTTCATTTTTATTATTTTTTAAACCTATAAATTATGCTGAGATTTAAAATCCATATAACAAACTGAATATTTTGCACAAATATTATTTTCCTTATAGATTTATTTTTAAGTAGTATTATATTTTTTATATTAAAAATAAGCCCCCCACTTATTTAGTGAGAGGCCCCTTTGTTTTAATAGGGTTAATACTAAAACTACCATACAAATACAATAAGTTAGGAGTATTTAATTATATTAATGACACTTTCCACATGAACATATATTTTTACAGTTACCACTTCCTGATACTACTCTTTCAGTACCTCTTGCTTCTTTACTTGCTAATATTAAATAGTTTTGGCAGCAACTATCCTTACTTACTTCAAATTGATAGAATCCTGAACAATCTGTTATTGTATGGGCAACCCCTGCATACCCACCAGGTATTTGCTTTACAAGCTTTACTAAAACTTCTGATACTGGGTTACCTTGGCAATCTGTTATTCTTCCCCATACTCTAACTCCATTTTGTTCCCTAACTTTAATATCAACTTGTACCTCACAATCACAATTGTTAATAGCTACGTTTGCATTATTACCTACAACATATGAGCATGATGATGTATTATAATTATCTACTTGACACCAACTTGTCTCTTCTGGACAGCAACAATCATAACTATTACAGCAGTCAAATTCATCATCTACACAATCTACTGGATTGCAATATGAATGATTATAACCACTTGACTTATGATTGCAACATTTTCTTCTTTGATTATTTGATGATCTCTTACTATTTTTACAACATCCTCTTCCTAAATTTCCAAAGCTCATAATATTACCTCCTAAATAATATTAAATTAGGTTTTATTTAAATTGTGAATTTTTCCATTCACAATTTTATATTATTCAGTTAACATAAATTTTGTTACTCTTTATATAATATTTTGTTGAAAATATGCTTTATTATAATAATATTAGAACTTTATTTTGCTATTAAACCATATTATTATAGTAAGACTTTATTTTTTTTCCTTATTAGTTTAAAATTATTATTAAAACATATTGTTTAGGTCTTATTTATTTCAAATATATTTTTAGAGAGGAATATAATATATGTCTACAGAAATGAACTCATCTAATTTTATTAGAAACATTATTGTTGATGATCTTGAAAATGGTAAACACCAAGAGATTATTACTCGTTTTCCACCTGAGCCTAATGGTTACTTACATATAGGCCATGCTAAGGCTATTATTCTTAACTTTGAGCTAGGTGATGAATTTAAGGGGAAAACAAACCTTAGATTCGATGACACTAATCCAGTTAAGGAAGATACTGAATATGTAGAATCTATTAAAGAAGATGTTAAGTGGTTAGGCTATGACTGGGACAATCTTTTCTTCGCATCCAACTATTTCGAAGAAATGTACAATAGAGCAGTTTTACTTATTAAAAAAGGTAAGGCTTACGTTTGTGAACTTACACCTGATGAAATGAAGGAATATAGGGGTTCTCTAACACAGCCAGGTAAGGATAGCCCTTATAGAAACAGAAGTATTGAAGAAAATCTTGAGTTATTTGAAAAAATGAAAAATGGTGACTTTAAAGATGGTTCTATGGTACTTAGAGCTAAGATAGATATGTCTTCTCCTAATATTAATATGCGAGATCCTATTATCTATAGAATTTCACACTCTGTTCACCACAATACAGGTGATAAGTGGTGCATCTATCCTATGTATGACTTTGCTCATCCACTTGAAGATGCTATTGAAGGAATTACCCACTCAATTTGTAGTTTAGAGTTTGAAGATCATAGACCACTATACGAATGGGTTGTATCTGAATGTGAAATGGAGGCAACTCCTCGTCAAATAGAGTTTGCTAGACTTAATATTACAAACACTGTTATGAGTAAAAGAAAACTTAAGCTTCTAGTTGATGAAAAAGTAGTTGATGGATGGGATGATCCTAGAATGCCTACTATTTCAGGACTTAGAAGACTTGGTTATACCCCAAATGCTATTAAGAACTTCTGCCGTGAAATAGGAGTTGCTAAGGCTAATTCAACAGTTGATTCTGCTATGCTTGAACACTTTATTAGAGAGGATTTAGCAGATGCACCTCGTGCTATGGCTGTTATTAAACCTTTAAAATTAGTTATTACTAACTACCCAGAAGGTCAAACAGAAATGCTTGAAATAGAAAATGCTCCAGATGATGAAAGCAAGGGCAAGAGGCTTGTTCCTTTCTCAAGGGAAGTGTATGTGGAACAGGAAGACTTTATGGAGAATCCTCCTAAGAAGTACTTTAGACTATTCCCTGGTAATGAGGTTAGACTTAAGGGTGCTTACTTTGTTAAATGTAATGACGTTATTAAGGATGAAAACGGAAATGTAATTGAAATTCACTGTACTTATGACCCAGAAACTAAGAGTGGTAGTGGATTTACAGGCCGTAAGGTTAAAGGAACTATTCACTGGGTAGATGCAAATGCAGCTAAGCCATGTGAATTTAGACTATATGAACCACTAATACTTGATAGCGATGCTGAGGAAGATAAGGATAAACACTTCCTTGAGCAAATAAATCCAAATTCAATGGAAATCCTTAAAGGATTTATAGAGCCAAGTGCTTCAAATGTTAAGGGTAATGATAAGCTTCAGTTATTTAGACATGGCTACTTTAATGTTGACCCTAAGCTTTCAACTGAAGACAACACAGTATTTAATAGAATTGTGTCCCTAAAAAGCTCATTTAAAGTTAAATAATAAAAGCAGCTGCCATATAACCTCGGCAGCTGCTTTATTTTATTATTATTTATATTTCATATATATGTATATTCCAATTAATACAGCAATTATTATAAGGTTTACCTTCCATCCGTTTCTAGATACTTGGGCTAAGTCACCTATCTCAGATCTATTTACTCCATTACTAAAGTTAATTTCAGGTCGCTGTGAATATTCATCTCGAATTCTTTTATCTTCTCTTTCGTGACTATTATTATCTCCCATAACTTCACCTCCTGCAAGTATTAATAAACTATATGTTAGTTTGTATTATTATACCATAACTATACAAAAATTAAAGCATATGGATAATCCATATGCTTAATTGCTTTACTTTATAAATGAAGCAAATCTTAAACGAACCTTATCTTCACCTATAATCTGCATTATTGTGTAAAGGTCTGGTGTGTTAGATCTATGTGTGAGTGCTGCTCTTATTGCCCCTGCAATATCTGAAACCATGCCTTTAAATGCTTCTGGCTCCTTCTTGTATGCCTTTCTATCTGTGGCATAACCAAGTTCTACTGCAACGGCTTTAACTCCCTCAAACCATGCATCCTTATCATCATTAAAGTTATATACCTTAGCATATGCTTCAATAATTCTCTTAGCCTCATCGATATCCATGTTCTTTGGTAATTCTATATCCTTATCTTCCATAAATAACTTATCAAAGAAGAAGAAAATCTTTTCACGGACATCATTCATCTTAGCGTAGTCTTTCCTAGGCTTAGGTCCTTCTCTATCAATATTGAATATTTCAAGTGACATAGCCTCGTCAGCTGTAACAAGTGAATACATTTCACTATCAAACTCCTTAGCCCACTCAATATATCTTATATATAAATCCTTAGCACTTATCTTTGATATAACATTCTTACTTACGTCATTAAGCTTAACTATATCAAATAAAGCTCCACTCTTACTCATCTTATCAAGTTCTACCTTAAATTCTGAGTATGAAGTAGTAGGGTTCTCTTCTCTCCACATTTCAAAGCTTGAATTAATAATATTAAGTAGGTACTCAACAACTGATTCAATTGGGTAACCTTCTTCTCTATAGTAACTAACAGCACTCTCAGCATCTTTTCTCTTGCTAAGCTTTCTCTTAGAACTTCCATCAAGCTTCATAATAGTTGGTATATGGGCATAATGTGGTCTCTTAAATCCAAGCACATCAAATAGCTGAACATGTATAGGAAGTGATGATAACCACTCTTCTCCTCTAATTACATGTGTAGTTCCCATAAGTGCATCATCTATTGCATGTGCAAAATGGTAAGTTGGAAGACCATCTGACTTAATAATAACTATATCTTGATCATTTTCAGGGAATGATATATCTCCCTTAATAAGATCATTAAATTCTACTCTTCTTTCCATCGAACCTGGTGACTTAAGCCTTAATATAAACTTCTCTCCATTTTCAATAGCTGACTTAATTTCATCCTCTGACTTATTACGACACTTAGCCCACTGTCCATAGTAACCAGGTGTAGCCTTAATCGCTCCCTGCTCTTCTCTTATTGAGTTAATATCTTCTTCAGAACAGAAACATGGATAAGCAAGCCCCTTACTAACAAGGTTCTTTGCAAATGTTTGGTAAATATCTATTCTCTTACTTTGTCTATAAGGACCATAGCTTCCCTTTTCTTCTTCCTCTGATATCATTCCTTCACTAAAATCAATACCAAAGTTGTGCATTGTAGCTATAGTATCTTCAATAGCACCCTTAACCTCTCTCTTTTGGTCAGTGTCTTCTATTCTAAGATAAAATATTCCCCCACTTTGAGTTGATAATCTTTCGTTAACTAGTGCTGCAAATACTCCACCTATATGTTGGAATCCTGTAGGTGATGGTGCATATCTAGTAACATAGCCTCCACCTGATAAATCTCTTGCTGGATACTTCTCTATATAGTCCTCAGGTGTACTCTTGATATTCGGAAATAGAATATCTGCTAAAGCTTCATAATTCATTAGTTTATCCCTGCCTTTATATTAATTAATTATTTTTCGCCCCTGGCTTTCTTTTGTTGCCTTCTTCATCTACAATAACAACATTATCAAGTGTTGCCTTTAGGTTGTTTTTGAAAGCATTTATGTATGCACGTCTCTCTCTTTCCTGTTCAGCCTTCTCCTCGTCAGTTAACCCAACTTCTCTAGCCTTCTTAGCTAGTTCATTAATTCTCTCTAAATTAAATGTTGCCATATAAATCTCTCCTTTAAAGTTTTATATAGTATTTGTATTTTTGTATTAAAAAATCCCTTCATCCTAAAAATAGGACGAAGGGATAACTTCGCTGCGTCACCTAATATAAATAAAAGGTCTCCTATAGATACAGTGGATGTTACCATCAATCATATCCTATATTCATAACCTACTTAATTATACATATAACTCATAATATTGTAAAGACAATAGTAATAGCTGTAAATATAAAAAAGGCATAGAAAATTCTATGCCTTTAATTGCTTAAAAGGGTCAAAAAATAAAAATGGCTCCGCGGAGAGGACTCGAACCTCCAACCTATCGGTTAACAGCCGAGTGCTCCACCATTGAGCTACCGCGGAACATTTTTAAACCAAGCGACTTCCTACCCTCCCAGTCCGTCACCAGACTAGTACTATCGGCGTTAGAGAGCTTAACCTTCGTGTTCGGTATGGGAACGGGTGTATCCTCTCTGCCATCATCACTTGATGTGCTAGACGCTCTTAGAAGCTATGCTTCTTAGGAGTCTGTATGCAAAATTTATTAAATTTTGTATTCCTCTGAGAATTTAGTTCTCTGAAAACTGCACAGCATTTAAAACTTAGATTAAGCCCTCGATCTATT
>NZ_JAVWJB010000064.1:0-6194 GCF_036639235.1 Clostridium sp. | reverse complement strand
GGTTTATTTTTAATTTTTATATTAAAGAGCTTGATATATATCAGAACCCTCTGAAATTTCCTTGCTAAAATCTCTCTTCCTATCAATTGCTGCCTTAATTGCAAATGACTTAGCTGGATTATCGATAAGAACAGCTCCTACTAATACTCCATTATTGAAGAATAACTTAGTATATTTTCCTTCTTCATACTTAATTGCAGTTAGTCCTTCAGATGATATATCACCTACTGAGAATAGGTTAATACCCATTACCATAAGCATACTTGATGGAATTATAGGCTTATATGCTGTTTTCTCCCCAACTGCATTAAGACCTGCTATTCTACCCTGCTCTGTTGCTATTGGCCATAATCCTGGAGTCTTACCATTAAATTCTGCAACATCTCCAGCTGCATAAACATCAGCTACTGAAGTTTCCATAAATTCGTTAACCTTAACTCCCCTACCTGTTTCAATGGAAGCATCCTTAGCAATTGATAAATTAGCTCTAACACCTGCTGATATTATAACCATTTGAGCATCTATTACTCTACCATCTGCTATTTCAATGCCCTGAACATTACTGCTTCCAAGTATTTTCTTAGTATCAGCATTTTTATGAACCTTAATTGAGTTTTCACCCATAATATTCTCTAGAAGATTTCCACCTTCAACATCTACCTGTCTTGATAATACAGCAGCTGAGTTTTGAATAATATTAACGTTGAACCCTTGTCCGCTTGATGCTAAGCTATATGCTGCTTCTATTCCAAGTAAGCCTCCACCTATAACTGCAACATCCTTAACATTGTTCTCTTTAATATAATCCTTGATCTTAACTACATCATTAAATTCTCTAATAGAAAATACTCCGTTTATATTAACATTTTCTATTGAAGGAATAAATGGACTACTTCCATTAGCTAGTATTAGCTTAGAATAGTCTATTTTAAGCCCAAGAGACGTTTCTACAATCTTTTCAACTGTATTAATAGCTGTAACCTTACATCCCTTAATAAATCCAATACCATTGTCTGTGTAAAAATCTTGCCCCTTAAGTAGTATCGAATCAACACTTAGTCCATCTGATAGAGCCTTACTAAGTCTCATTCTATTATATGGAAGATATTCTTCCTGGCCGATTACTATTACCGGCATTTTAGGATTTTTGATTTTTATTGATTCTGCAGCTGTTAATGCTGCAACCCCTGAACCTACTATTACAATTTTATCCAAAATTACACCCCTTTTGTTAATAATAATTATTATGTAGTATTTAGTATATAATACCATATAATTTGTTAAATATTAAGCAAAAAATTAAAACCTAGCTATATATATTATTATAGCTAGGTTACTATGCTACTTAAGTCTACTTAAAATGCTATTAACAGCATTCTGAGCTCTCTCCATAAGTATGGTTTCATCTACTAATTTAATCTTATAATCCTTCATAACAATCTTACCATTAATTATAGATGTTTTAATGTCACTTCCCTGTGCTGAATACACAATGTTAGCATAATAATTAAAGCATGGAGTTAAGTGGGGTTTTTTTGTGTCTATTAATATAATATCAGCCAGATACCCTTCCTTAATCTTACCAAGGGAATCCTCCATACCAAGTGCCTTAGCACCATTAACCGTTGCAATTTCTAAAGTTGTATATGGATCCATTACATTAGCATTAGAATTAAAAAGCTTCTGAACTAGAGAAAACACCTTCATTTCCTCAACCATATTAAGACTATTGTTACTTGAAGGTCCATCTGTTCCAAGGCAAATATTAACACCCTTACGCTTTGCATCTATAGCAGGTGCTGTTCCACTTGCAAGCTTCATATTGCTTTGAGGATTAACTACCATAGCTACTTTATTATCCTTAAGTATCTTCATATCATCTTCATCAATATGAATACAATGTGCAGCTATAACTTTGTTCCCTTCAAATAACCCTATATCATTGCAGTACTTAATAGGAGATACCTTATGTGATGCCTTAATTGTATCTATCTCTTCCCTAGATTCTGATAAATGAATCTGAATAGGAATATTGTTAACTCTACCTGCTTCAGATACCATAATTAATGCCTCTGTAGAACATGTATATGGTGAGTGTGGTGCAAGAGTTATATTAACAAGGTCACTTTGAATATTTTCTTTAAGTGATATTGTCTTATCAATTTGCTTCTTATAATCATCACCAATTATGGTATTCCCAAGGAATGCTCTTATATTCATATCTTTAGCTGCGTTAGCTATCTCTGATAGCTTATAATACATATCAACAAATGTTGTTGTACCGCTTTTAATCATTTCTACTATTCCAAGTAGGCTTCCTATATATACATCATCCTTGGTCATCTTAGCTTCAAAAGGAAATATTCTTTCGTTAAGCCACTTCATAAGCGGAAGTCCCTCTCCATATCCTCTAAGTAAAGTCATAGGTACATGGGTATGCATGTTAATAAGACCTGGCATAGCAATGCATCCCTCTCCATCAATAACCTTAAGTGATGTAATAGGTCCCTCATATTCCCCTGATTCTACCTTCTCTATAGTGTTACCACTTATAAGTATATATCCTTTGTTTAGTATATTGTCCTTGCCATCCATTGTTATAATTGAAACATTATTTATTAAGATACTCATACAATACCACTCCAAATCCTTAAATTAAGTAATCCTTCACTCTTCCAATAATATCTTGTGTAGTATTAACACTAACTAAGATACCCTCTTCTGTATATTCTTCACTTTCTACACATTTATTATTATGTAGATATGATATAACACTTCCATCTGTATACGGTACCATTAATTTTACCTGAATAAAGCTTTTATATACCTTTTCTTCAATTACTTTAAGTAGCTGATCTAAATTTATATCACCCTTAGCTGATATATAAAGTGCATCCTTATACTTAGCCCTCATTAAAGAAAGCATATCCTCATCTACCTTATCCACCTTATTAAGTACAAGTATAGTTTCCTTATCCTCAGCTCCAATTTCCTTAAGAACTTCATCTACCGTATTAATTTGAGCAATTACATTTTCGCTTGAAATATCAGCTACATGGACTACTAAATTACTGTATACTATTTCTTCTAAGGTAGACTTAAATGCTTCTACAAGGTCATGTGGAAGCTTTCTTATAAATCCTACTGTATCTGAAATAAGACATTCCTTACCTGATGGAAGGGATATGCTTCTTGTTGTTGTATCAAGTGTTGCAAATAGCATATTTGCTTCAAGAACCTTTTCCTTTTCGACTCCTGCCATATCACAAAGCTTATTTCTAATAGTAGACTTACCTACGTTAGTGTATCCAACTAAAGATATAACTGGTATCTCCTTAGACTTTCTTCTTTCTCTTTGAAGATTTCTTGTTTTCTTAACTTCCTTAAGCTGCCTTTCTAGATCAAGTAGTTCTCTTTTAATTCTACGTCTATCAAGCTCAAGTTTTTTCTCACCAGGGCCTCTTGTTCCTATTCCTCCACCTGTTCTAGATAGTGCCCCACCAGCACCTATAAGCCTTGGAAGTCTATATTTTAGCTGCGCAAGTTCTACCTGCAGTTTTCCTTCTTTAGATATTGCCCTTTGAGCAAATATATCAAGAATTAAAGTTGTTCTATCTATAACCTTACAACCAATTTCCCTCTCAAGGTTTCTAACCTGTGCACCACTTAATTCATCGTCAAAAACAACAGTGTGGGCCATAAGCGTTTGGCGAAGTAGTGCAATTTCTTTAACCTTACCTGTTCCTATGTAAAATGATGGGTCAATCTTAGACTTGTTTTGTATAACCTTAGATAAAACCTCTCCTCCAGCAGTGTTTACAAGCTCCTCTAGCTCCTCTAGTGATTCCTCTGAAGAATACATATCATCACTTAACGTACCTACAAGAATAACCTGTTCAGTTTCCTTATCAAGATTAGCGTAAATCTTATCATAAAGTCTTTCCTCTATATATGATATGATATTAAGCACATCAATATTAGGAAGCATATTCATAGAAAATGGCCCCTCAAAAACAGACTCCTTAGATAACTTCCCATCTATCGGATTAATAATCGCAAATGAAAAATTATCTGGCTTTGAGTCCTTAACTCCTACAGCCACCATAAGATCAAATTTCAAATTAACAAGTGCTGTTAAATCGACACTTGAAACCTCCCCATTACCATTAGGGTGAGTATGTATACATCTTATTCCATTAAGAAACTCTGATGATCTTCTCTCTGTAATATCTTCAAGGTTAACAGAGTTACCATCTCCAATTGCAACATCTAAAACCTTTCCACGTCTATTTATGTATACTGAAATCTCTCTATTAATCTCACCTGTAATAGAGGATATAATATTCACTATTTCTTCGTCAACTATAGAATTCTTATGTGTTTCTATATCGAATATTTGCTCTAGTAGATTAATATAGGTTTTTTTAACACCTACAATGTTTCCTCTTATCATAGTTTCCTCCTTGTTTTTTCCTTAGAAAATCTCTCTCTTTACTATCTATTATTATACACTACTGTAAATACAATTTATACTTATTCATAGGCTTAAACTTACTGATATAACTTATTTAAAAATGATATGAGTAACTTACTCCTATTTCCTTGACAACTATTTAACTTTAGCTTATATTAGTGATTATTAACATGTTGTAGACTGAAGATACAAGGAGGGGAATATATTGGAAAATAAGAAAGAGAATGTTCTTTTTTCTAAAGAACAAATTGCAGAAAGAATTACAGAAGTAGCCAAAGTTATCTCAGAAGACTATGCAGGAAAGAAGCTATATGTACTTTCACTTCTACGTGGAAGCTTCATATTTGCAGCTGACCTAGTTAGAGAGATTACTGTTCCTGTTAACATAGGCTTTATGTCAACATCAAGCTATGGACATGGAGAAGTATCAACTGGTAGTGTTCAAGTTGTTCAAGACATAGCTGATAACATTGAAGGATATGATGTTCTTATCGTAGACGATATAGTTGACACTGGTACAACTATGAAGTTCGTTAAGGAGTATTTAGCACAGCGTAACCCAGCAAGTATTAAATCATGTGTTCTACTTGATAAGCCTAGCAGAAGAAAGGTTGAAATTGACCCTGATTATACTTGTTTCACTATAGATGATGTTTTCGTTGTTGGATATGGTCTTAACTACGGAGATTATTACAGAAACATTCCTTACGTATTTAACTGGGAATCATAAAATAAAAGCCTGAGTTTCCTCAGGCTTTTTCTTTTTGACTATTTTACTTCGTAGTTATACTTACTCTTAAGATCTTCAATTAGTCCAACATATGCTTTTTGTTGACCTGATTGAATTAGGTTATTCATTATTTGAGGCTTAACCTCTTCTAATGACTTAACTCTTTCAGGAAGCTTTTCGTCTACTACTATTAAATGGTATCCAAACTGAGTCTTAACTGGTGAGCTAAGCTCTCCAACGTTTAGAGCGAATGCAGCATCTTCAAACTCAGGAACCATCATTCCACGTCCAAATGAACCTAGTGATCCACCTTGTGCTCCTGATGGGCATGATGAGTACTTCTTAGCAGCTTCTGCAAAGCTTAGACCATCATTAATTTCAGCAACAATTTCGTTAGCCTTTTCTTCAGTATCAACTAATATATGACTAGCTTGTACTTGAGCTGCATCTGTAAAGTTATCCTTATTTGCTTCATAGAATTCTGAAATCTCTTCATCTGAAACTTTTACTTCTGATAAAGTATCATTGATAGCGATTTGTGAAAGGATTCCTCTCTTAGCATCTTCAATTTGGCTCTTATATTCATCTCTGTTTTCGATTCCTTGTTCTACTGCATGAGCATATAGAAGTTCCCATGATGCAACTTGCTCTAAAAGATATTTCATTCCATCCTCTGATTCAAGTTGAGTTCTTCTTTCTGGTGGAAACTTTTCTAAAGCAGCTTGTAGGTCTGCCTCTGTAATTTCTCTGCCATTAACAACGGCTAATACTTTATTTTCCATGTTAAATCTCCTTAAACAGTAATTTATTTAGGTTATACTATTCATTATATTATAAAATCATCTATTATACAAAAAAATGTTCCCCTAAATATATAAAAATAGTGACAAGATAAGTTATTAATTTACCATTGTCACCTTAATACACAAAAATTAGTCAAAAAATAAAAATGGCTCCGCGGAGAGGACTCGAACCTCCAACCTATCGGTT
>NZ_JAVWJB010000063.1:0-6260 GCF_036639235.1 Clostridium sp. | reverse complement strand
CAGGAGGTATTTTTTTTATCAAATTTACATTTAGCGCATTACAGGAATGCTGAGCTTTAGCGAGTTTGAGGCTGCCCTTAGGGTATTGGCATTTTCACCCTTAGAGGTTCTAGGAAAAATCCCAAACGTGGTCAGAATAGGATGTAATATCTTATCTAAATACTCCTATAACAAATCGTCTAAGATATCTTCGATTTTTTCTAGGGATTTAAATCCACCCTCTGGTTTCTTCTTTAAAAGACTTTCAAATACAGCAGCTCTCTTCTCCTCTGATAGGTCCTCATAATCGTCTATATCAAAATCTACACTATTACCATTAGCTATTATTAACTTACCTAATGACTCAGCATCTGCTGCTTTGTTTATATCTTCTAGTAGAGTTTTAAGGTCCCCTTGTCCCTCTTTTTCTATCTGCTCTTCAACAGCCTCTTCAAACTCTTCCTTAACATCCTCTAAACTTTCGAATCCGATCATGTCATCATCTTCATCTTCATCCTCATCATCATCATCGTCGTCATCATCACTATCCCTAGTTAGACTTTTTCCACCCTGGTTTGACCCATCAGTTGGTGGATTTGGTTTATCTGGATTTGGTTTTTCAGGGTTTGGCTTTGATGGCTTTCCATCTTCCTCATCCCTTTCATCCTCAAGCTCTTCATAAACCTCCATACATACAGCCTTCTTACCCTCATCTGATAGAGTATTATAATCTACCATATCAAGTCCAATAGCCTCAGCATTATCCTCTATAATCTTTTGAATAGTGTCCTTAGTTGATTTATTTATAAGGTCAAGTATTCCCTTATCATCTACTCCTGACTTTCTATCCCATGAGTTCTTAGTGTATTCACCAATTACTCCACCTTGAGCTGCAGTTAGTTTATTACCTGATAGATCGAATATTTCACCTGCAAATATTAATTTGCATCCATCTACAATCTTATCCTTTGCAAAATCTATATCTACTCTTGCTACTTCATTTCCAGCGATTTTCTTATATGACATTGAAGCTATTGCACCCTCAACATCCTTACCTGCCTTGTCTACAACCTTAAATGACATAGCTGAAGCAAAATCTCCATCATTAAGTTCTACAAACCCACCGGATTGTGACTTAGTAGCAATATTTTCACTAAATTCAACTCTTAGCTTATTAGCATTTGAACCCTTACCTACCTTTAATGTAGGTGCTACTGTGTCCTTAATAACTCCACCATCAATATTAGCTTGGTTTCCATCTACATATACACCATTAATATTAGATGAGTTATTTACATTAACGTTAACGCCATCTGAAACAACAACCTTATTAGCAGTTACACCCTCAAGTCCAACTACAGGTGTGCTTCTTGCCATAGACCTTTTATTAGCCATGTTTATAGTTAGAACATCAAAGTGTCCTCCCTTAATCTTAGCTCCTGACTCTACATTAACTGTAACATTAGTCTTCTTACTTGCCTTAACATTTTCAAACTCAATAGCTGAGCTTCCAAGGTTTAGAGAAACGTTTTTCCCAATAACCCCATTTGATACCTTAGCATCCTTAATAGCAACTAGGCTATTAACATCCTTAAAGTCGATAAATCCTGTTTTATCTCCCTTAATACCAGCATCTCCAATAACCCCTACAATACCCTTACCTATATTGTTTAAAAGGTTAGTTTTTGATGAATGGCTTGAAAGTTTTTCTCCAGCATTTCTAGCTTCTTTATATTTTTCTAAAGCCTTTGTTTTATCTGTTTTTACTAGAGCCTCTGCTTCCTTTACTATAGCCTCTACCTTCTTAACAGCTTCAAAGTGTGCTACCTTAACCTTATCCATTAATAGAACTTTAACAGCAGTTCTCTCTTTAAGCTCTTCAATTTGCTTCTTAAATTCTTTTTGGTCAACCTTAGTAAGATCCTTCTTAGCTAGTTCAACGTACTGCTCCCAAGTATCAACATTCTTCATTGAATGTGAGTTAGAAGACATACTTTTCTCTACCTGATTTACCCTAGCAGCTGCATTAATTAGTGCTTCAGCCTTGCTAATTGTTTCAGCATACTTATTTTTAGTACTGCCACTTGGAATTTTCGCAAGTAAATCCTTACACTCCTTAATGTATTTTTGCCATTGGCCTACATTTTTAAGACCTAGGTAGTTCTTCTTAAGAGAAGAAACAACTTGTGAAATCTTAGCATCAAGCTTTTTTATATTATTTGTAGAAGCTTGTACAGATTGTACTTCAACAGTTGAAAGCGCTCCCACAGCACCTGTTAAAGTCATAACCCCTGCTAATGATCCACTTAGAATCTTTTTAACATTTTTCTCCATTGGTTTGTACCCCCTTTAGGTTCTATATAATTATTGTAAGGTAGTTAATATATCGAGTACTTTACAAAATTTTATATAGTTTACAGTTATGTTAATATTTTGTTCATAACACACTATTCATAGTATATGAATAGTGACACATATTTGAACCTATTAGAAAAGGTTTTCTGTTAATATTTTAATTCAAACTCTAAATTCATCATTTGTATTTTTTACAAATCCAAATTTGAACATTATATATAAAATTTTTCTTTTTATGATAATTATTTAACATTTTATTTTTATTCTATTGACATTACATATTACAAATTCTATACTAGCTATCTCGACACACGATATATCCTTATTAGATATTAGGAGGAATTAATAATGACTAAGGTAGTATATAAATTATTTGTAGACTCTTAGAATTTCTTTGACAAATCCCACCGCATACCTGCTAAGGGGCTAGCTACCACTTTGTAAAAGTAAAATAGAGCTACTCTAAAGTAAAATTTTTTGCAAACAAAAAACAGCTATAAAAGCTGTTAATTATACATATTTTGCATTTTAAAAATTTCTATTTTCATGTTTTCTACAAGTTCACTTGGAGCTAATAACTTAACATTACTTCCCTGGCTAAGTAACCACATAAGTATTCCCTTACCGTATACCTCTGCCTCAATTATGTACTTATCTCCATTTCTTTCAACAATTTTACCTGTTGGAAGCTTGTCTAGAATATTCAAAGGACATTTACCAGTATACTCTAGCTTTATTTTATAAAGATCCCCAGCGTACATAAACTGAACTCTTTTTCTAAATTCACCATCTTCAATTTTCTTAGGCTCTGGAATCGTAAACTGGGGTGAATCTGTTTCCTTAGCGTTAAGAATTCTATCAACCCTATAAACCGTTGGAAAATCATAACCCTTGTTACTGTGATATGCAATTAAATAGAAGTAATACTCTGAGAAAATAACTGATATAGGGTGAAGTACTCTATTTACAACCTCTCCATCTGTTCTTCTATATTCTACCTCGATCTCTTTACACTTATTTATCCACTCTGTGTATTGCCATATTCTATCTATAACATTACACTCATGGTTAACAGGCGTATAACGAAGAAGTTCATTTCCTATAAATTTTTTAATATCCTTAGATTCTTCCCTAGATACACATCTTAGAAGTCCATGAATAAGACTCTCCATATCTTCCCTCTTAAATCCTCTACTTTCAAGTAGAACCCTACTAATAGCTAGAATATCTTCCCGTGTTAAATATTCCTTATCCTCTGTAATAAGTTTATATCCCTTATCCTTACGCTTGTACTTAACCTCCGCACAACCGCTATCTCCCATATAATTAGAAAGGTAGGCATTAATATCACTAATGTCTCTTTGGATGCTTCTTTCATCTACTCCGAATTTTGCTGCTAATTCTTTCTTGTTAACACATGCGTTTTTAATTAATCTACTATATATCCATAAAACTCTCTCTATCTTTGCCTGCTTTAATTCCACTTTTGTCAGCCCCTTCCTAATAAGTATTATATACCATTTTATAGACAAATTGTGTCCTTTTTGCAATATTTATGCCAAAAAAATTAATTTTTTTACAAATTTATAACATTTCATCACATTTAAATAAATTCTATAATTTGATTAAATTACCTATTAAAACACATTGCAAAAATCCATTTGTTTTCCATTGTTTTTATTGATATAATGTAAATAATTACATTAGGAGGATTTTTAATGAAGAAAAAAGTCATACCACTAATAGTATGTTCATCATTAGTATTTTCTCAGCCTTGCATATCTTCATTTGTAGATACAGCATATGCTGCTACATCGAAGGATGTATTAAGTGTTCACAACAAGATTGAACATCTTTACAATTCAATTAAGTCAAATTCATTTACATCTAAAAACGTTCCAATTTGGAAAACCTACATTTCAGATGCAAAAAAACTTAACTCCTACCTTCCAGTAGGTCATAGTCAAGAAAAATACAATTTACGAATCCATTATGCAGAAACACTTATTCAAATCTTAGAAACAGTTTCATATGTTGAATCTGAATTATCTAAGAATGAAAACCCATCTATTACGGATTTACAATACAAACTTTCATATTCAAAGTCCATGCTTCATAACATGGACATTAACCTATTTACCAAGCAACAATCGGATCTACAATCTAGAATAATTCAATGCGAAAATAAGCTAGTTCCAAATAACCTTCTATGTGAAAAACTTTCATTTGGAATTAAGGGCTTTGAGGTTCAAGGTGAACTTATCAAACCAAAAAAACCACCTAAAAATATTAAAACCGTAATAATAGTTGGAGGTTCTGGTCCTTCTAATAAGGATGGTAGTATAGGAAATCAATCACCATATAAAGACCTTGCATATATGCTAGGAGACAAGGGTATTGCATCATTTAGATATGACAAAAGAACCCTATCCCACATAGACAAAATGACTCCAAGTTATGTACTTAACCTAGGTCTTAAGGAAGAATATCTAGAGGATTATAACGAGATTATCCAGTATCTACAAAGAAGAAGTGATATTGTTCCTAGTGAAATTTACACTATTGGTCATAGCCAAGGAGGGAATATAATCCCTATGCTTCACAGCACTAACCCTTCATCTAAGGGATACATCTTCCTTGCCGCTAACTACTTCCCTCTTGAAGATCATATTCTCCGTCAAAACAAATACCTACTAGACATAACCCCAGGGCTTACTGAGGAATTTAAAAAAGAGCAGCTATCCTTTATTCAAGGTGAAGTTTCTAAAATAAAAACCCTAACAGAGTCATCTATAAACGAAAAAATACTTGGAATACCCACTAAGTACTGGCTTGAATATAAGGGATATGACCCTGCTATTGAAGCATCTAAAATAAATAAACCAATGCTATTTATTCAAGGACTTAACGATTACCAAGTAACCATAGATGATCTTAACAAGTTTAAAGATACTCTTAAAAACGACTCTAAAATAGAATTTAAGGAATTTGAAGGATTAACACACACACTATCTAAGGGCGATAAAACTCCAAATGCCTACTTAGAAAAATCTAATGTAGACCCTTCAGTTATAAATTCCATAGTAGAATTCCTAAATAAATAAACAAAGGGGCTGTTACAAAATAATTTAATTTTGTAATGGTCCCTTTTTTATGCCTTGGTACAGGTAGCAGCTATTGGATTTGTATTTTTAGGTCTTAGAGTTTCTTGGAACAATCCCACCGCATACTGAAGGGGGGCAGGGTCTTTTAACTGTACCAACTACAAAAGGGCAATCTCTAATCGAGACTCCCCTTTGCCTTAATATTGAAATAGTGATTAACTATTTATTTAATGCTTACCTTAAATTCAATTGAATCTGATATTTTAATAAATTTATTTGCTTCTCCTTGGTGAGCTGGGGTTATTTTTAATGTGTATTCCCCTACAGCTGCCAAAGTCTTTGGCTTCACTCCTACTAGAATATCGCTAACTTCTTCACTTGAGAATGCCATTGTATAGGTTTTTCCATTCTTAACCTTAAGTCCATAGAATACTGAATTTCCTCCCTCTGGACTAGCTAAATTGGTTCCCCCTCCTTCAACTTCACCAAGTCCAAAGTCACTTTTTTCCCTATTATTATCTGGAATTACATCTAGGTAATCATCATTTCTCTTAAGAGTAATACTTTCAAGCACATCACTTAACTTAACTGCTACACCACTACTATCAATTAACTGTAGTGCCAAATACCCTCCATTTAAGCTATAGTCATTATCAGGTGGACCCATGTCTCCTGGCATATGAATTGTTCCAAGTCCATTTTTAGATTTCCACAGAAAATTACCTTCGTAATTATTCATTTCACTTTTTTTCTCAAGTGATGCATCCTGCTTCGCAACTATTAACTTAACATCCTTACTTTCTGAGTACTTACCATGGGTTA
>NZ_JAVWJB010000062.1:3805-6314 GCF_036639235.1 Clostridium sp. | reverse complement strand
ACGCCTTTATGGCGTCTTTTGTTAGTTATGTCACAAACAAACTTTTAATTTATAGATTCATATTAAGTTTTTAACTACGTAAAGGCATCTTTTGTGATGCCTTTAGGCTGTTGACAAAGTCAACAACCTGTCATGAAAAACCTATTTTTCATGAGGCTTGCCAAGGGGTGCTAAAGCTACTGCGCACCGCTAAAGCGTCACTTGACCCCTTGAGAGGTATGGTCTGCGGCGGCACAGGTCCCCCTTGACCATGGATTTTAATTTTTTATAAGACAAACCAATATTTTTTCAAATATTGGTTTGTCAACAATCTGAAGGCATCTTTTGTGATGCCTTTTGTTATATTTAGAAGTATTTTTATGATAATATATAATTAATAATTATTGTTAGGAAGTGGAACAGTTGAATAGAAATTTAAACTATGAAGTTTTAATGGAAATAAAAAATAGATGGTCTCCAAGGTCTTTTAGTGAAGAAGCAATAGGATGTGAGGATATTAAGGGACTAATTGAGGCGGCTAGAATGGCACCTTCATGTTATAATGAACAACCATGGAGATTTATTGTAACTATTGATAAAACAGATAGGGATAATATAAATAGTACTATTGATAGATTTAATAGGGTATGGTCAGATAAGGCTCCTGTTATAATATGTATAATATCAAAGAGAAGATTTAACTATAATTCTAGGGAGAATTATTGGCATATGTTTGATACAGGTACTGCCTTTGGATATTTAACCTTAGAAGCTGAGAGAAGAAATCTTATTACAAGGGCTATAGGTGGCTTTGATAAGGATAGGGCAAGAAAGGTTCTAAAGGTTCCATATGATTATGATATAGTTTGCCTTGTAGCAGTTGGAAAAAGGGGTGAGACTAGGCTTTTACCAAAGGAGCTTCAAAGCAAAGAGGTTCCTTCAGGAAGATATGATTTATCTGAAATTATACACTTTGGAAAATTCAATAAGTCAGATGAGTAATACTTTTTAATAAGTGATTATTATTGTATAATGGGATGATATTGTACTTTAAAGGTAAAGGAGAAAATTACATGGACGGAAAATGGTTTGAAGTTAAGGTTATCACTAAAAGTGAAGCGGTTGAAATAGTATCAGGAATATTCTATGGGTTAGACGTTAAAGGCGTTGCTATAGAAGACCCAGAGGATATAAACATTAAGCAAAAGGATAAATTAAGCTGGGATTTTGCTGATGTTAATATTTTTGAGTTCGGTGCAGATGCTGCAGTTGTTAAGGGATACTTTAACGAAGATGAGAAAATTGAAGAGATAATTTCTTATATAGAAGCTAAAATAGAAGAACTTAGAGAAATGGGAATTGATTTAGGACGTGGTCATGTTACTACAAGCAACGTTTTTGAAGAAGACTGGGCTACTTCATGGAAGAAGTACTATAAGCCTTTAAAGATAGGTAGTAAGATACTTATTAAGCCTATTTGGGAAGAAGCAGAGGCTAATAGTGATGATTTAGTAGTTGAACTTGACCCAGGTATGGCATTTGGAACAGGAACACACGAAACTACATCAATGTGTGTAGAACTACTTGAGAAGTATATGACAAAGGAAGATACAGTATTTGATATAGGTACAGGTTCAGGTATTCTTTCAATTGTTGCATCAAAGCTTGGTGCTAACAAGGTTGTTGGAGTAGACCTTGATAAGGTTGCTGTAGGAGCTGCAAGAGAAAACGTTGCCTATAACAAAATTGATAATGTGGAAATTCTGCATGGAGATCTTGTTGATGTTATTGAGGGTAAGGGAAATATTGTTGTTGCTAATATTATTGCAGAGGTTGTAGTATATCTAACTAGCATTATTAAGCCATTTATTGCTGAAAACGGATACTTTATTACATCAGGGATTATTCAAGATAGAAAGCAAGATGTGCTAGATGCACTTGAAAAAGAAGGATTTAAAGTTATCGAGATAATGGAAAAAGGCGAGTGGGTAGCTATTTCTTCAAAGCCAATGTAAGGAGAAAATTATGCATAAGTTTTTTGTTAATAAGAAAAATATTAATGATACCAATATTATTATAGATGGTGATGACGTTAAGCACATAAGTAAGGTTTTAAGATTAAGAGTAGGAGATGAAATTCTTGTATCAGATGGATTGTGTAGTGAATATACTGCTTCTATTGAGGCAATAGATAAGAAGGAAGTTATATGTAGTATTATAAATTCATTTAAAAACCAAACAGAGTGTGATGTTAAGATTACAGTATTTCAGGGGCTTCCTAAATCAACAAAAATGGAGCTTATTATCCAAAAAGGTGTTGAGATAGGAATAGATAGTATTGTTCCTGTAATTACAGATAGAGTTGTTGTAAAAACAGAATCTAGAGACTTAACAAACAAAATTGATAGGTGGAATAAAATCGCCAAGGAAGCAGCAAAGCAAAGTGGTAGAGGATGTGTAATGGAAATAGAAATGCCAATATCTTTTAGTGATGCTGTAGATATGGTATCAGAATTCGATTTAGCTGTTA
>NZ_JAVWJB010000062.1:0-3705 GCF_036639235.1 Clostridium sp. | reverse complement strand
CCAATATCTTTTAGTGATGCTGTAGATATGGTATCAGAATTCGATTTAGCTGTTATGCCATATGAAAATGCAGATGATGAGGGTCTTAAAAAGGTATTATCAGATCATAAAGATGCTAAAAATATTGCTGTATTTATTGGACCAGAGGGTGGATTCGAAGGTGAAGAAGTAGAAGAAGCTTTAAGTAAGGGAGTGTTCCCAGTAACTCTAGGGCCTAGAATACTTAGAACAGAAACAGCAGGACTTGTAGCTTCAACGATAATACTTTACGAGATAGGAGATATGGGAGGAAAAATATGAAGAAGGTAGCCCTATACACTCTTGGTTGTAGAGTAAACCAATACGAAACAGAATCTATTACAGAAAGCTTCACTAAAAAAGGCTATGAAGTTGTAGATTTTGAAGGATATGCTGATGTATATGTAATTAATACATGTACAGTTACAAATATAGGAGACAAGAAGTCTCGTAAAATGCTTCGTAAGGCAAAAAAAACTAATAAGGATGCGGTTGTGGTTGCAGCAGGTTGTTATGCACAGGTATCACCTGAAGAGCTATCAAGTATAGAAGAAGTAGATATTGTTGTTGGAACAAGTGATAAATCTAAAATAGTTGATTTTGTTGAAGAATTTTTAAGCACTAAAGAAAAGAAGAATTACGTTGAGAATATTATGTCTGTTAGAGAGTTTGAGGAAATGGACATTGATGAGTATCAAGATAAAACACGTGCGTTCTTAAAGATTCAAGATGGATGTGATAGATATTGCTCATATTGTTTAATTCCATATGCAAGGGGACCTGTTAGAAGTAGGCCACTTGATAATATAGTATCTCAGGTTAGAGGACTTGTTGCTAATGGCTTTAAGGAGATTATTTTATCAGGGATTCATATATCATCTTATGGTAAGGATCTTAAAACACATAACCTTGTAGATGTTGTTGAGACTCTTTCTAAGACGATTGGGCTTGAGAGGATAAGGATAGGGTCAATAGAGCCTATGTTCTTTAGTGAGGGGGTATTAGAAAGGCTTAAGAGTGTTAAGTCATTCTGCCCACACTTCCATCTTTCACTTCAAAGTGGATGTGATGAAACTTTAAAGAGGATGAATAGAAGATATACAGCTGAAGAATATAAGGATGTTGTAAATAGAATTCGTGAAACTTTCGAGGATGCATCAATTACAACAGATATAATTGCAGGGTTTCCAGGTGAAACAGATGAAGAATTTAATGAAACATATAAATTCTTATCTGATATTAAGCTAGCTAAAATGCATATTTTTAAGTATAGTGAAAGAAAAGGAACTAAAGCAGAAAAACTTGATGGTAAGGTTAGTCCTGAAGTTAAAGAAGAAAGAAGCAAGGCTTTAATAGAACTTGATCTTAAAAACGAAAGAGAATACATGGAAAAATACCTAGGTAAAACAATGGATGTTTTATTTGAGGAGAGCCATGATGAAGTATATACAGGTTACACAGTTAATTACCTAAAGGTTATTGTTACTTCAGATACTAGAATTAGGGGAAAAATACTTAAGTGTACCCTAGAGCGTATTGAGGGTGACGGAATCATAGGTAAAATAATAAATCTTTAGATGATTAGGAGGTGATATAGTGGATTGTTTATTTTGTAAAATAATAAACGGCGACATACCTTCATCAAAGGTATATGAAGATGAGTGGGTATATGCATTTAATGATATAAGCCCAGTTGCGCCTGTTCATGTTTTAATTATTCCAAAGACTCATATTGCATCTGCTAATGAAATTAATTCGTCAAATGAAGAGGTTTTAGGTAAAATTTTCTCAGCAGCAAGTAATATTGCAAAGAATCTTGGAATATCTGAAAATGGATATAGAGTTGTTAATAACTGTGGTGAAGATGGAGGTCAAACCGTACACCATCTACATTTTCACTTAATTGGGGGAAGAAATCTTCAGTGGCCACCAGGCTAAATTTTGGACAACTTCTATTATTATTCATTGACAATATTTGAGGCTCTAATATATAATAATATATGTGCTATTTATAAGCTTTTTCGCAGCATCGAAAAATTAGCATTTATTTTGCTAAGCGGAGGGAGGGAGATCAGATGTCAGAAATCAAAGTTGGTGAAAACGAATCACTAGAAAGTGCTCTTCGTAGATTCAAGAAGAAGTGTGCTAGAGCAGGGGTTCTTGCAGAAGTTAGAAAAAGAGAACATTACGACAAGCCAAGCGTTAAGCGTAAGAAGAAGTCAGAGGCTGCAAGAAAGAGAAAGTTCAAGTAATTAGGAAAGAAGGGTTGTTATGTCCCTTAAAGATCAATTACAAACGGATTGGAAACTTGCCCTTAAAGCTAGAGATACTTTTAAGTCATCAGTTTTAAACATGGCAAAGGCTTCCATTATAAACGAAGAAAAAAACAAAGGCTCAGATCTTACTGACGATGAGATAGTTGATATTATTTCAAAGGAAGTAAAGATGAGAAGGGATGCAATTATAGAATTTGAAAAAGGGAACAGGCAGGACTTAGTAGACTCATCTAATGAGGAAATTAGTATTTTGCTTGGGTACCTTCCTCAGCAATTAACTGAAAATGAAATCGCTGAAATTGTTAATAATGTTGTGAATGAACTGGGAGCTAAGGACATGAAAGATATGGGCAAAGTAATGTCTAAAGTAAACCCGATTACCAAAGGTAGAGCCGATGGAAAGCTTGTAAGTCAAATAGTTAAAAACTACCTATCTAAATAGGTATGGAATAATAAAGACCTGTAGTTTACTACAGGTCTTTATATTTTATATGAAGAATATACATAGTTAATGGATTATGATAAAATTAAAATGAGGTGATATTCTTTATGAAAAAAAGAGGGATAAAACTTTTTTTAATAATGTTAGCCCTTACTATACTAATCCCATCTATTCAAGTAGTTAATGGAGCTATTTCCGATAAGGGTGTATATGTTATACCTATTAAGGGAGATATAGGTCCGTCAATTGAAGGTTTCTTATCAGATCAACTTAAAAAAGCAAAAGAATCAAATATTGGAACAGTTATTTTAGACATTAATACACTTGGAGGAAGGGTTGATTCAACTCTAAACATACAAGAGACAATAAAAAGTTATAGTAATGATTTTAAGTTCTATAGCTTTATAAATAATAAAGCTGAGTCAGCAGGAGTTATGTTAGCACTTTTAGGTGATAAGATATTTATGACCGAGGACGCAACAATTGGCTCAGCAGCGGTTGTTCCATATGATGAGAAGGTTAATTCAGCATGGGCATCAATGCTTAAGGCACAGGCAGAGTCAAAGGGAAAGCCATCAGATATTGCAAGAGCTACAGCGGACTATAACTTTGTTATTAAGGATGTTAAGGATAAGGGGACACTTCTTAATATGAGTGCAAATGAAGCTATTAAGTATAAGTTTGCCGATGGCAAAGCATCATCAATAGCTCAGGTTATTAATGAAGTTGGATATAGAGGCGATAAGGTTATACATGCACAGAAGAGTTTTAAGGTAACCTTAACAGAAATTATATCAAACCCGATGGTGTCTACACTATTACTTTTATTAGGTATGACATTTTTAGTGGCTGAAATATTTATTCCTTCATTTGGAATACTAGGAACGCTTGGAGCTACAAGTATAGGAGCCTACTTCTTAGGAAATGTTTTTGCAGGTCATAGTTCATGGTGGGCTGTAGGATTATTTT
>NZ_JAVWJB010000061.1:0-6559 GCF_036639235.1 Clostridium sp. | reverse complement strand
GTTATCAACTGATAGACTAATTCCGTCTAAATCATCAAATATATACCCTGACCCGTCTGGCTTACGTACCTCTTCAAAAAATATCTTCTCTTCCTTATTAGATTCAGCATTAACCTGAAGAGAGTTGATTCCTAGCATTACTGCACCTGAAAAAATAGTTGCTGTAAGTAGCAGTACCGTTGACATCCTAATCATATTCATCACCTCTGTTAATTTTATATTAATTATTATTTTCTAAATTCTAAATTTTATTCTTTTTATTTTAGTAATAAATAGGCTATTAACCTCTATATACTATTACAGGGGGTGAGTACATTTGGCAAAAAAACTTTCTGATACTACAGGCATTAGAGTAAATTATTTAGATAATGATGCAGTAGAAAAACTTGGTACTTTTTTAAGTGACTACATTAAAGAAAATACTATTATTGTTTGTATTGGTACAGACAAGTGTATAGGAGATTCTGTAGGTCCTCTTGTTGGCACCTTTTTAACTAAGGAAAGTTATCCCTATCCAGTAGTAGGAACGCTTGAATTCCCTGCTCATGCAGTAAATCTTGAAACTGTACTTGAGCATATTTACGATGTTTATCCTGACCACTTTGTTATTGCAATTGACGCATGTATTGGCCTTGAAGATGCAATAGGTGATATTCAAGTAAAATTCGGTCCTGTTCACCCTGGTAAAGGAGTTGGAAAAACCCTTCCTAAGGTAGGAGATATATCTATAATAGCAGTTGTTGATACAATTGATAACTGTGATATATTCTCTATGAGAAGCATAAGATTAAGCTTTATAATGCAGCTTTCTGAAATAATTAAGGATGCATTTATATTTGCTAGGGACTTAAAAAGCTAAACAAAAAGCCTCATAAAGGACTCACTTAAAAAAATCCTTTATAAGGCTTTATCTACATATAATAAATTTTAATATGTTGATAGGTCTTCTACAAAGTTATCAACATGCTCAAGTGACTTACCTATACCTAGAGCAACACTTGAAACAGCATCTTCTGCTATAAGTACCGGAACCATAGTTCTCTCTTCTATAAGTCTATCTAGACCCCAAAGAAGTGATCCTCCACCTGTAAGAATTATACCCTTTTCGCTTATGTCAGCTGATAATTCTGGTGGTGTCTTCTCAAGCACTGAATGTACACAGTCAGCAATTGCTTCTACAGTTTCCTTAAGAGCTAGTCTCATTTCGTCTGATGTAATAGTAATGTTCTTAGGTAGACCACTAACTAGGTCACGTCCCTTAACATCCATAGTTGTTTCTTCATCTCTCTTAAATGCGCATCCAACATGTTTTTTAAGTTCCTCAGCAGTTCTCTCACCGATCATAACCTTATGTTCACGTCTGATGTATGACATAATAGCTTCGTCAAACTTGTCCCCTGCAACCTTAATTGATGAACGTACAACCATTCCTCCAAGAGAAATAACCGCAACATCTGTAGTTCCTCCACCAATATCAACTATCATAGAACCACTTGGCTTAGATATATCTACCCCAGCTCCAATAGCAGCTGCAATTGGCTCCTCAATAAGATATACATTACGAGCTCCAGCGTTAAGTGCAGCATCTTTAACTGCTCTTCTTTCTACTCCAGTTGCTTCACATGGTATACAAACTATAACACGAGGCTTGCTCCATCCTCTTTTGCCTATAGCCTTCTTAATAAAATGCACAAGCATTTGTTCTGTCATATCATAATCTGAAATAACACCATCTCTTAGCGGTCTTTTTGCAACTATGTGTCCCGGTGTTCTACCGATCATATTTCTAGCATCTTCACCAACAGCTAGTACCTTATTTGACTTCATATCAAGTGCAACTACTGATGGTTCTTGAAGTGCTATTCCCTTACCCTTTACATATACCAGTACGCTAGCTGTTCCAAGATCTATTCCAATATCATTTCCTGCTCCAAACATAGCAATAATTCACTCCCCATTATATTTCATTCGGACATTATTAGTATTTTATATTCGATATAAATCATCAAATTCCTTCTTTATTATATCAAAAAATATCCGAAATTAAAGATTCGACACATTATATTTAAGTTTTGTGGCTTTTCCACCTCTAATATGTCGTTCTGACTTATTAAGGTCTAATATAAACTTAGCTTCTACTGCTACCTGGGGGTTGATTCTTGGAAGACGCTCTGTTATATCCTTGTGAACGGTAGACTTGCTAACGCCAAACTTCTTAGCAGCATGTCTAATAGTAGACCTAGAGTCAATAATATAATTGGCAATTTCAAGTACTCTATCCTCAATATAATCTTTCACAGCAATATTCCTCCTATAATAATAACAAGGGATATAATTCCCTTATATTCTTCAAAATCAATATAAAATTAATGTCTAGGGAATAAGCTATTAGCCTATATCCCCTAGACACTTTATCCATAGTAGCTTAAGTATTACTTCTTAATAAATGTAGTAGGGTCTACTGTAATAAAGTCGCTACCCTTTTTCTCAAGTAATGCAAAGTGTAGGTGAGCTCCGTCTACCTTCACTGATTCTCTAACTGATGTATCTCCAACTTGACCAATAGTTGATCCAGCCTTTAGAGAGTCACCCTTTTTAACCTTTAGGTTATCTGCTAGGTTAGAATACACTGTTCTGAATCCATCGTGTTCAACAACAACAGTTAGTCCATATCCTGACTTAAGAGTCTTATCAGCCTTATCATCATTGTAAATATCAATAACCTTACCAGCAGCTGCTACTTTAACTTCATCACCTAGTGAGCAAGCAATATCAATAGCCTCATGTGTCTCCCAAATATCTAATGCTTTAGTATATACAAGATCATTCTTTGAGAATGGCTTTGTAACTGTACCCTTAATAGGTTGTTGTAGAGCAATTGTTCTCTTCTTCTTAGCTGATGTATCCTTAGATTCTGATCTTTCTTCTGTAGCTTCTTCCTTCTTATCTTCTTCCTTGTTCTTGTTCATCGTAGGAACCGTATTGTCTGGATCCTTCTTAACCTGCTGTGCATCTGGTATATGCTTCTGTACGTTTACAGGTGGCTTAGATGCCATCTCCTGTCCCTTTAATGCGTTAGTCTTAGATATGTAAACTGTAATAACAGCCACCACACAAAGACATAAAAATAAAACTACGTAGAAACCTTCTCTCTTAAGTAGACTTGATTTCTTTGATGAATTGTTTGTTCCCATAAAAACACCTCCGTTTAAATTGTTGCCAAAAATCCTAATTCAATACACTCAATAAAAAAACTATAAGAATTAGGTAAAAAAATAACTGCTAGGTTATCATACCTAACAGTTTGCCCACTTTTTTACTTTATATACTTCTTATAGTCATCAATTTTTATTCCACTGTAATAATGGGTTAGAATTTCATTGTATTTCTTACCTGTTTTACCCATTTCATTAGCTCCCCACTGACTCATTCCAACACCGTGTCCGTAGCCCTTTACATTAAACACTACATTATCCTTATCAAAGGAAAAAGTAAATCCTGCTGACTTTAATGAAAATAAACTTCTCATTTGTACTCCAGTTAAATTCTCTCCACCAATATATACATTCTTAACTCTTTCTCCTATAGTCTTATCAGTAATCTTTATTTGCTTCTCTAAGACTTTAGGATCTAATTTAGCATCCTTATACTTACCTTTTATCTTTGCCACAAAATCTTCTCTTTTAATCTTTTGAACTGAAGTAAAGTTTGGAGCCTTTTCTTCCCCCTTACTCTCTACACTTCTAAGATATGGCTGGGAATACCCAAATACATATTGTGAATCCTCAGTTTTCCCTCCGCTTGTTGAGAAGTACTTAATAGATTTTGCTATTTCATTATTGTAACTTAGGACCATTCCACGTGTTCCATCAACTGCACTACTAACTTTTCTCCACTTAGCCTGTGCCTCTGATCCCCATTTTTTCATTCTTTCTTCCTTAGGTAGGAATGCCTGGCAGTGAACTTCACTACATACATCACCTCCCTTAGCTTTAGGGCATCCACTCCCCCCTACTATTTTCATCTTAGGAACAAGAAAACTTCTAGCTGCAATTGACTGTGCCTTTAATGCTTCTTCATGGAAACTTGCAGGCATTTCAGATGAAACTACTAATTTTATGTATTCCTCCATATTCATAGTTAAAACCTTGTCCTGAGCCTTGTAATACACCTTTATCTGAACATCACTTGTATTTGTCTTACTTACTGCTTCTGGTTCTTTTTTGTCTGTTTTAACTGGTGTCTTTTCTGCTTCCTTACCTGATGTTATATCACTTTTCATGCTACTTATTCCAACTACACCCATTGGTATTCCTAGCATTAAACAAACAATCAATGTTATGAAAAGCATTATTTTTTTCACCTAAACACCTCCTGTTTAATCAGCTTACCTTATAATGTATTAATGTTTACATATATTTATTACATATTATAGGGATATAATTTTAATCAAAATAAATACACATTTTCATCAAACTTTCTTCATATAATAAACTCTAACTCTAAAATAATTCTTTTGTTTTTGTAATATTTACAGTATAAATTTAAGACAACCTGTCCATAATTTTAATATTAAAATATATGGGGGTATTACAATGAAAAAGCTTATTTTAATTCTGATAATTATATTCTCTTTCTTTAATAATATTAACACTTTAGCCACTACTAAGACCTTAAGTCTTGAGGATGTTGCTAGTTACTCTAATGCAAATATTATTAAGAAAGAGGTTTTTGGTTATGTTAATTTTACATCTAATGATTCTAACGAAAACCTTATGAATAAGTTTATTTCATCTACCCTTTCTAATCTTAAATTTAATATTAGCTCTACAGAAAATTCTACTGTAGGAGAATATAACTGTAATGAATTTTCCTATACAGTAACAATTGCTAATAGTAAAAATAATTCTAGGGATAAATTTATATCTATTTTTTATTCACATAAAACTAATAATGTGAATATTATTAACTTAAGGGACAATATTCAACAAATATTAACCTACTTCGATGAAAACCCTAGGGTTTCTTCACATATTATAGCTAAGCTTAATAAAAAACTATCTAAAAACGAAATTAGTTCTACCCTTTCCTATATGCTTAAAAAGTCTCAGTCCACCTATTCTAAGGATTATGCTGACTCTTCAATAAGCTTTAGTGGTTATTCTCCACTACTTGAGGAAGGCATTACTGTTAATAATAAGAAGATTAACATTCAGGTATCTTCTAAATACTCTAGTATAGACAACAGTACCTACATATGGGTTGGTAGCCCTATTATTTCAATTGAGTATTAATTAATGGAGGATATAGATATGAGTAAAATAATCGTTAAAGGTGGAAACTCCCTTAAAGGAAAAATCAAAGTTGGAGCTGCTAAAAATGCAGTCCTTCCTATAATCGCAGCTTCTTTATTAACAGATAAAAAATGTACTTTTATAGATGTCCCATTATTAAATGATGTATATGTTATATCAGACGTTTTAAAATCACTTGGAGTTGATGTAAATATAAATACCAGTAACTATACCTTAACTGTTTGTAGTAAGGGAATTCACACCCTAGAACCAGACCCAAGCCTAGTTAGTAAAATGCGTGCTTCCTTCCTTGTTATGGGTCCACTTCTTGCTAGATATGGAAGTGTTAAAGTTTCCCTACCTGGAGGGTGTAATATAGGAACTAGGCCAATAGACCTTCACCTAAAAGGCCTTGCAGCACTAGGTGCTGAGATTCACACAGAATATGGATTTGTTGAGGCTAAGTGTAAGAAGCTTAAGGGATGTAATATTTACCTTGACTTCCCATCAGTTGGTGCAACAGAAAATATTATGACAGCAGCTTGCCTTGCTGAGGGAGAAACTATTATTCAAAATGCTGCTGAAGAACCAGAAATTGAAGATCTAGCAAGCTTCTTAAATTCCATTGGATGTAGTGTTTATGGGGCTGGAACTGATACTATAGTTATTCAAGGAGTAGAGTCTCTAACTGGTACAACTCATAAATTTATACCTGATAGAATTGAAGCAGGAACATTTATGATTGCCTCTGCAATTACAGGTGGAGATGTTGTTGTTGAAAATGTTAACCCAGACCATGTTCGCCCAATTATTGCTAAGTTAACTGAAGCTGGAGTTAATATACTTGAGGGGCACAATAAGGTACGTGTTATGTCTTCAGGCATAATTAATGCTGTTGATATTAAAACACTCCCTTACCCAGGATTCCCAACAGATATGCAGTCACAATTTATGGCTCTTATGAGCGTTGCTAAGGGAACTAGTATATTTACTGAAACAGTATTCGAAAACAGATTTATGCATGTTAGCGAATTTGTTAAAATGGGAGCTAACATTAAAATAGACGGTAGACTTTCAATTGTTAAGGGTGTTGAAGCACTTACAGGAGCAAGTGTACGTGCAACAGATCTTAGAGCAGGTGCTGCACTAATTCTTGCAGGGCTTTATGCTGAAGGAGAAACCACAGTATCTGATATTTATCATATAGAAAGAGGATATGTAGACATAGTAAGTAAGCTTCAAGGAATAGGAGCAAATATAGAAAA
>NZ_JAVWJB010000060.1:2000-6566 GCF_036639235.1 Clostridium sp. | reverse complement strand
ATGGTCAAGGGGGCTATGCCGCCGCTGACCATTCCTTATGAGGACCCAAGTGACAAGCTACGCTTGGCGCGCAGTAGCTTTAGCGGTCCTCGGTAAACCTCATGAAAGCCTTGCTTTCATGACGCGCTTAGCGTCTTATCCAGTCTGTTATAGCTGGGTTAAGTGCTGCAACGTTATCCTTATCAATCTTGTTAACGAATATCATGTCACCATCTTCTACTGTTGGTCTTAGGATATCCATTATCTCGTCTGCTGACTTATCTGTTTTAACTAGGAAGCTTGTTGGCATAAAGTGTGCCCATGCTCCAAGTGTTTTGATATGAGCTGTAATCTCATAGTCATCACGTCCGTGATAATGCTCTTCTTCATGGTCATCTTCTCCATGACATCCGCACTCATGTCCATCTTCGTGATCGTGTCCACCGCAGCATTCATGTCCATCTTCATGTCCATGTCCACCGCAGCACTCATGTCCGTCTTCATGTCCATGTCCACCACAACACTCATGATCATCATCATGGTGGTGTCCATCGCAGCATCCATGGTCGTGATCGTGTTCTTCGCTACATCCACATGAATGTGTTTCTTCTACTAAATAATATGTAATAGTATATACGTTCATTGCCTTACCACCTTAATATAATTATTTTCTTCTAATAATAATACATATTATCAATAAAATCTACTAGATTATATAAATAATAAATATTGCTATTAGTAATATTTAACCAAATTATAATAAAATATACATAATATGTTACCAATTATTAGCTGTATTAAATAATATAATAGTATAACAACCTAGTTCAGCACACTTAAAATTATTTTTAGGGGGTAGGGTTATGGAAAGAAAGTTTATAGGATCCTTTATGTATATTTTATCTGCATACGAAATGTATCTGGTTTTAGGATTCCTTGCTATGGGCCTTTGTGGGTTTGTTTTTGGTGAGTATAAAGTACCAATAGCAATAGCACTATGGGCGGTTGCAGTAGTTAGCTTCTTAAGAGTAATGACAATGAGCACTAAAATGCTAGTTATAGGTGAAGATAATATAACTGTAGCTAGATTCTTTAAAAATGAAACCATAAGTATTAGTGATATATCCTTTATTGAAATTCTAGATAAGGGGATTATAATAACTAAAGCTAGTGGAAGGCGTAGTATTATACTAACAAAGGTCTTTAGTGCTAGTAGTGAAAGGGAGGTAAAATGCCTAATAGAGAGAATTAAGTCGAATATTGGCGCATGAATATGTGGTAATTTTGTGCAAAATACAAAATATTTAGTATAAATTGTATGTACAAATTACGTGTTTTGATATATAATAAAAATAGGTAAAGTAGAAAACTTAATCGGCAAATCTAGGGAAATCTAGAGACGCAAAGCTAAAGGGGCTAAGGTCAGTGACTATGCCAGCCAGTTGCCAAAGAGTCAGATATGTCTTTTTGTTATATCATTGATGGCAACTATCCTTTTTGGATAGTTTTTTTATTTATTGCCATCTTACTCACATTGACCTTGGAGAATTAGCACTACTTTATCGAGTATAATCCAAGGGGGTAAAGGAAATGAGAAATTTAAGTAAACGTTAATAATAGGGTCTACTGCTATTGTTTTGGACCTCTCCGTAATAGCTGATTTTGGGAGAGCTTAGAGGGGAAAGGAACCATTAAGTGGTTTTTAAACCGCTACTTAATAAATAGTAGAGAGATCAAAGGGATATTTTACACCAAAGGGGTATCTTATAGATATTAGTTTTTGGAATAGTAAAGAGTTAGTTCAGGAAACATAGAGTTTAAGTTGACAAAGGGAATAAAATTTTGGAGTTACAAAAAGTTAAATAATAGCATTAGGTAAATGCTATAACATGAAAGTTATAACAACGTTAGACAATCACCTCAATTTTAAGATACTGTCTATTTCCCCTCATATACCCTATGGTTATTTAATGGAGAAATAATCTAGATTATATGATTAGACAGGACAAAATTTAATAAATGCAAGACTCATATTAGAAACATAATAGAAATCACAACTAAACAAAATCATACCTATGAATTATATAGGGCATTAGCATTTGCTAATGCCTATTTTTTATGTAATTAAAGGATATTGAAACCTTTAAGACTAATTAATTTAGTAAAATATAAAAGTGATTATAATAATTTAGTTAATTTAAATGGATGATAAATAAAGGAGATGTATATGAGGGTTTTAATAGATGGAGATGGATGCCCTGTTGTTAATGAAACAATTAAGGTAGCAAAGGAAAATAATATTGAGGTAGTTATATTATGTGATACTGCCCATGTTTTTAATAGGGAAGGTGTTGAAACCATAATTATAGGGCAAGGTGCAGATTCTGTTGATTTTGCCCTTGTTAATAGAACTACTAAGGGTGATATTGTTGTGACACAGGATTATGGGCTTGCTTCAATGATATTATCAAAGGGGGCATACCCTATTAATCAAAATGGAATGGTATATACTAGCGAGAATATAGATGGACTTTTGTTTACAAGACATGTTTCTAGGGAAATCAGAAGAGCTGGTGGAAGGACAAAGGGTCCTAAAAAGAGAAATAAAGAGGATAACACTAAGTTTGAAGCATGTCTTAGAAAACTCTTATTTGATATTAACAAGTAAGAATACTAGAAGCAATCAAAAGTAAGGGCTATGAGTATGGTAATTCAATAAACAATATTTACATATAATATAAGGATGCAAAAAAAGTCCTTTTGGAGAATAATACCCTAAAGATATTTGAACTTTATTATTCTTTGGTTAATATTAGGTATTATAAATATATAGGCATATGGAGATACTAATATAAAAATTTAGTAATTTCCTAGTCGGGAGTAGATGTAATGGGTAAAGAAAAACACAAACTAATCAAAAATACTATTATGGACTTGTCAGATAGTAGAAAGATAATCAGAAATACATTTAATAATTTTTCCCTGAATTATAAGTCATTTATATTCTTCGAATTTTTATATAAGCTATTAGCAATTTTTCTTATTATTCCTATTAATTATTTTATACTTGATAGGTTACTTGGAGGAATGGGTGTTAGTAATATTACTAATACTGACCTTATTCGTATAGGTCTTAGTCTTGAGGGTATATTGTATATATTTCTTATTCTTGGGGTTTCCTATATAGCCGTGTTTTTTGAGATGAGCATATTAACCTATATGGCACAAAAATCACATAAAGGGGAGAAGGTTAGTTTACTAGAGGCTGGAGTTAATAGCTTCCGTATTATACCCAAGACTATTAGCTTTTATATGTTCCCTTTGATTTTTATAGCTGGGTTTGTAGGGCCGTTAACTGGTGTTGGACTATATAATTCTTTAATTCAGCATTTAACTGTACCATCATTTATTAAGCTAGAGCTATTCAAAAGCCTTGGTGGAAGGATTTTTTACTATGGAGTTTTTGCAGTTCTTTTAGTTGTTCTGTTTAGATGGCTTCTTGCTATACCAGCAGTTGTTATAGAGAAGGTATCACTACAGGGTGCATTTAAAAGAAGTGTTAATTGTTATAAATCGGATAGGGTTAAGTTAATATCCTATTTAACTGCATGGGTTGTAGTTAACATAGTTCTTAGGGTGATTATTCTCTACATATATACTGAAGTTGGAGATGTTATAATAAATGCACTTGGTCCTACTGGGCTTGCATCGGGTATATTTATGGTTATGTATATTACCCTGTTTTTTGTAGGGTATATTATAATTTCAACTATGACATTACCTTTATTTATATCATTTCTTGTTGAGCTTTATTATACATACCCAAGGGATGGAGTAGAGTATAGAGAGTTTGAACCTGTGACTAAATACCAAGAAAGTAAACCCTACAAATTTATAATCAGGAACAAAAAAAGATTTATAGTAGGAGTTATATCTATATTCTTTATATTTTCAGCTATTACTGCCTCTGGTATATCCTTTGGAGGTAATATTTATCCTAGGGTTGATGTTACAGCCCATAGAGGAAGTAGTATGTCAGCACCAGAAAACAGTATTTCAGCTATTGAAGCTGCAATTATGGAGGGTGCAGATTATGCAGAAATAGATGTTATGCTAACTAAGGATAAGCAGGTTGTTTTATTCCATGATAATAATCTTAAGCGAATAGATGGAAGCAATAGACGTATTAAGGATATGACACTTAATGAGATTAGAGCTATAGATAATGGATCATATTTCTCTAAAGATTTTGCAGGTGAGAAGATACCTACACTTAAAGAAGTACTTGAAGTAGCTAAGGGAAAGATAAAACTCAACGTTGAACTTAAAACAGTTTCACCTGAGGACACACTTCCTGAGGAGGTTGGAGCTATTATTAAGGAGACCAAAATGGAGGGCCAAGTAGTTGTTTCATCCCTTGATTATCAGGCTCTTATGGTATTTAAGTTATATCAACCTTCAATAGACGTAGGATATATTGTAACCTTTGGATTCGGTGACTTAAGCAACCTTGACGTTGATTTTCTATCAATGGAATATGGAATGGTTAACAAGAAAAGAGTAGAAGAGCTTCATAGTATAGGCAAA
>NZ_JAVWJB010000060.1:0-1900 GCF_036639235.1 Clostridium sp. | reverse complement strand
GTATTATTTAACTGGTTAGCGGTTCTTTGTAATATAGTTACTATTATTCTTATAGGTTCATTTATAAATAGGGTTTTTGAAGGAGCTAAACTAGATTTAAGTTCTAATAGTCTAATTAATGCTTTAACAGATTTTAAAATATACGATAATTTAAGTTTATTATCAGGAATTATACTAATAATTGGACTTTTAGTATTAAGGTATATAAGCAATATGATGTATGCTAAATATTCTAATCTTGCATCATCTAAGGCTAGATGTACTTTAAGAGAAGTTATATATAAGAAGCTTTTAAGACTTTCAGGAAGATATACATCAGTTGAAAGTACTTCATCTGTTGTTCAAGTAATGGTTGAAGGTATAGAGCAGCTTGAGATTTACTTCGGTAGATACCTACCACAGTTAATATACTCACTTGTGGTTCCAGTAACATTATTTATAGTTATGAGCTTTATATCATTTAAGGCTGCTTTAGTATTTATAATAGCTGTACCACTTATTCCACTATCAATTATTGCTATTATGAAAATTGCTAAGAAGATTCTTAAGCAGTACTGGAAGAGCTATTCAGACTTAGGTGGATCATTCCTTGAAAACCTTCAAGGTCTTACAACTTTAAAGGTATTTAATATTGATAAGGAAAGACATAAGAAGATGAACAGGGATGCTGAGAAGTTCAGAGTTATTACTATGAAGGTTCTAAGCATGCAGCTTAATTCAATAACAATTATGGATATTGTAGCATTTGGTGGTGCAGCAGCAGGTACAATTGTTGGACTTATCCAGTTTGCCAGTGGAGAAATTGGAGTAGGAAGTCTACTTATTATAATTCTTCTATCATCAGAGTTTTTCATTCCATTAAGACTACTAGGCTCATACTTCCATATAGCTATGAATGGTATGGCAGCTTCAGATAGAATGTTTGGAATTCTAGATGCACCTGAGAGGGATAAAAAGGTTACTGCTGAGAATATTGACCTAAGTGAAGTAGACATAAAACTTAATAATGTAAACTTCAGTTATGATGGAGAAAGAACAGTAATCAATAATGTAAGCATGAATATTGATAAGGGGGGAGTCGTTGCGGTAGTTGGAGAAAGTGGTAGCGGTAAGAGTACAATAGCATCACTTATTCTTAATAACTATGATGTAAACAGCGGTGAAATCCTAATCAATTCAAATAACATAAACAACGTGTCACTGGATGATATTTATAGCAGCATTGCACTAGTATCAACTAACAGCCACATATTTAACGGAACTATCCTTGATAACCTACTTGTAGGTAAGAAGGATGCAACTGAAGAAGAAATAGTAGAGGCCCTTAAGACTGCTAGACTATATGAGTTTGTTCAAGGTCTTAAGGATGGACTAGACACTAATGTTGGTGAAGCAGGTAATGCACTTTCAGGAGGACAAAGACAGAGACTCTCACTTGCTAGAGTAATTCTTGCAGATAGAAAGATGATTATATTTGATGAAGCTACATCTAATATAGACGTAGAAAGTGAAGAAATGATATGGGAAGCTATATACTCACTTTCAGGTGATAAGACAATACTTGTTATATCACATAGACTTGCTAATGTTCGTGATGCTAAGAAAATCTATGTTATGAAAAAGGGTAATCTTGTTGAAGAGGGTACACATGAGGAGTTAATGAATCTTAATGGGAATTACTATAACATGGTTAATAAGCAAAATGAGTTAGAGAAGATTAGGGAGGTTAAGTAATATGGAAAGAAGATCAGGCTTCCAGATAATGAAGCGACTAATCATAGAGCTTAAACCACTAGCGCCAATTATGGCAATTACAATAACTTTAGGAGTTTTAGGTTTTTTAGCAGCTATTGCTATAGCTAGTTTTGGGGCAATTGCAATCGGTTCATATATAGGAGAA
>NZ_JAVWJB010000059.1:0-6627 GCF_036639235.1 Clostridium sp. | reverse complement strand
ACATCTAAATTAATATCATTTACAAATTTAATTCTTCCAAATGATTTTTCTAAAATCTTTTCATCAAGTGGCTTTTTAGTAAGTTTTTTCAGCTCATCATTAATAATTTTTATAGCCTCACCTTGATTAGACTTAATCTTTTCAGTTGATAAAATATGAGCCTTTAAGAACTTTTCAACAAGCTCCGGATTACTCTTAACAAACTTTTCTCTTACCATTACAAGTGCTACAGGGTAATCCCCATCGTTATAAACCTTATTGCTTTCAACAATAACCCTCGCATCTGATTCTATTTCTAATAATGACCCCCATGGTTCTGGAACTATAGCAGCATCTATACTTCCTTTATCTAAAAGGGCTTTAACATCCTGATTATTAGCCTTAATAACCTCTACGTTTCCTCCATTATTAGTTGAACTTAACCCATTTTCCTTAAGAAGTGCTCTAAGGCATAGATCCTGAGTATTCCCAGGTCCTGGTACAGATACCTTTTTACCAGCTAAATCCTTAACTGTTTTAATATTAGACTTTGATAATGCTACAACAATAGCTCCTCCATCAGCTGCACCTGATAAAATCCTTATACCACCCTTTGTTTTTTCAAATGCATTAATTGCAGGACCAGGTCCTATATATCCAATATCTAATTCATTAGCAATCATTGCCTCTACCTCAGATGGTCCTGAATTAAAGGTTTTATAATCCACCTTTACCCTATTTCCAAAACTCTTTTCAAATTCTCCTGTTGCCTTTGAGTATAATGCCTGTGAATGAGTTATATTAGGAAAGAATCCTATTCTTACTTCCTTTGCTTCCTTTGTTTCCTCCTTTTTTGTAGTACATGATACAAGTGTTAACCCAATCGTTAATGTTAGTACCATAATTACTAATTTCTTCAACGTCATCCCTCCAAAATATATTAATACTATTGTTTTAATAGGAATTTAGGTAAATTAATATCTATTAGATTGCTTTTTAAATGTGATTATATTTATAACTTCTCCCCTTGACATTATATCCCATTCTATTTTCCTACTAAGTGATGTTGCAACTAGTGAGGCACTGCCTACCTCATCTTCATAGCAAAGCTCTATGGCTTTAAATGGACACTCTTTAACGCATCCACTACATCCCCAGCAATTATCACTCTCCTTAATCTTAGCTACCCTTCCATCTATAGATATTAGGTTTCCTGGGCATACCCTTGTACACTTGGTGCACCCTGTACACTTTTCCCTATTTATTCTAATAGACATATTCATCATTCCTTTTTATAAGATTTCGCCTTATAATATGAAACTTATTATTTCTATATATAGAGTTAATATATATATTAAATTCTTCACTTATATTCCGATAATCCTTAAACTCGCCATAACTTCTCCACCTTGTTTCTTTCCTCTCAAGCATATGGTTAATAACTCCCTTAGCAAGAAGTAGTCTATCCCTAACTTCAAACAAATATAGAAGATGCTGCTTAGAACTTACCCTAAGACTTTCAAATTCTAAACTAAGTTCATTAAGCTTTACAATTGCAAGGTTTAAGTCTTTTTCGTTATATTCATAATGTGTTGTTTTACCGCCTGCTAGTGAGTCCATAATATTTTGCATTCTATTTTCAGCCTCTTCTATTAATTTAAGAGAGCTGCTCCCCTCTAACAAATACCCATATTTATCTACTAAATATCTATAGCTTTTATTTAATGTACTTGGAATCTTTCCTATATCTTTGATTATGCTTTCTGAAGCAATTTTTCCCTCTGCAAAACACCCTGTTACATACTTTTTAGGACTTCCTCCTGAAACATCTCCTATTGCATATAAATTCTTTAGAGTGGTTTTTCTGTTATTATCTACCCAGTAGCCTGACCCTGAATGTCCCCCTACTATATAGGGTTCTGTTCCATCTATTTCAACATTATGTGTAGATGGACTCTCACCTCTTGCTACCCACTTTAAAACCTGCATAGGTGCCATATTAAGATAGGCCTTAAAAAGCTGCTTTGATGCATCTTCACTAATCCCCTTTGTTTCAAGATAGCATGGACCATTTCCTAGCTTATTTTCCTGAATAGTTGAATATAACCTCATATCTGTTGTTGGTTCACCGTACTTTTCTGCATAATGCTCTCCTTTTAAGTTAACTTGCCTTGCTCCTATCCCCTGTGCAATTGTACCTGTAGGGGCTATTGTATCTTTACACCTTAGTGCAATAAATCTCATTTCAAGACTAGTCATCTCAGCTCCTGCTCTTATACCCATACTATATCCTGCCCCAGTATTAAATGGACTGTACCACATTTTATGCTTATTCTTACCATCTCTTGTTGGCCTATAAATTCCTGATGCACCACCTGTTGCACATACTGTAACCTTTGACTTTATAACGTATGATATATCTTCCCTTAGGGAAAACCCAACTCCTCCTAAAACAGCATTATCTTCTAATATATAGTCAGTAATATTAACCCCTTCTAATATATTTGGTGACAAGCTTTTTAATCGGTTATATAAAATCGGCTTAATATTTTCACCGTTTATCTTAATGCTCCTCTTACCCCTTGAAACGTAGTTGCCATTTTCATCCTTTAAAATCGTAAGTCCCATTGACTCTATTTTTTTTGTTACTGCATTTAAGTTCTTTGCTACTGATAATAGTAAATCCTCACGTACAATTTCCTTAAACTCCTTTGAAACGTAATCTACATACCCTTCTTCTGTTTCACCATCTACTATATATGCATTAAGTGCATTTACTCCTGCTGCTAAGCATCCACTTCTTTTTATAAATCCCTTATCAACAATAGTTATATTTAAATTACTTTTTTCAAGAAGCTCTATTGCTAGGTAGCACCCTGCCGCTCCTGCACCTATAATTAATACATCTGTGTCTATTTCCTTAACATTCAATACCATCACCTCTCCTATTTAGGTAATCCATTATTTTTTCAACGCTTTCATCAACATTTACCTTAGTAGTATTAATTACTAAACTTGGATTTATAGGCTTTTCATAGGGTGAATCTATTCCTGTAAAGTTTTTAATCTCTCCATTTCTTGCCCTGCTATATAATCCCTTAGGATCACGTTTTTCACATTCACTAACAGTACAATCTATAAAAACCTCTATAAAGTCCTCCTTAAATCTTTCCTTTAAAGTTTCCCTATCACTTATTACTGGAGATACAAAGGTTGCTATAACTATAATCCCAGTATTTAGTAGCATATTCAAAATCTCTGAAACCCTTCTTATATTCTCATGTCTATCCTGAAGTGAAAATTTAAGATCAGAGTTTAATCCACTTCTAACACTATCCCCATCTAGTATATAGGTTAAGTATCCCTTATTAATAAGACCTATCTCAAGTTCATTGGCTATTGTTGATTTACCTGAACCTGATAATCCTGTAAGCCAAATAATTTTAGATTTTTGAGAAAGTAATTTCTCACGATGCTTTCTACCTATTTTAAAGTCATGGGTAATTATATTTTCCATATAACCCTCCTAATCCAAGTCACTTTTATAGTCTAAATACAGATTCCCATCTTCCTCATCTATATCTCCTAAAGTGGTTATTATATTCTTAATATCCTCTTCCTTTTCTTTAAAGAAGACCTCAAATTCTTTTATTTTACTTTCTCTTTTTAAGAAGGATACCTCCCTTAAAAAGTCTATTATTTTCTTTCCTGGTAATTCGCCTATTTCATATCCAAGTGATGTGTTTTTTGATAGTTTTCCATTTATAAAAATTCCATAGTATGGCATAGGTCCAAGTTTCTTCTTTCTTAGCCTTCCGCAAAGCCCAAGTACTCCGATTTGGTGCTGTCCACAAGAATTTGGACATCCTGATATATGCATTTTTGGTATGTTAATTAATGTAGTATGCCTTTCACTTTGAAGGTTATTTAATATAGAGTTTAGCATTTCCTTTGAGTGAAGTATTCCCTTTTTACATGTTGTAGAACCTGTACAAGCAACTGATGAAAATACTTTTTGTGGATAATAATCTATTGCATGAATAAATTTTCCCACATCATATTCCTTAATATCCCTAATATAGAATCCCTGGGTATTAGTAAGTCTTATACTTACCCTATAGTCTAGAAGTTCTACAACATCTAATAATCGAGTAAGACTTTCTCTACTCATATCTCCTAAATAAGGATGAATATAAAGTGAGTAATATCCACTTTGCTTTTGCTTGTAGATTATACTTCTAAACTTTGAAAACTTAATTAAAGGATATTCTCTTTTAGCTGTTAGTGGCTTAAGCTCATATTGTTTTTTATTTTCAGTTATATTAAGCTTTAAGTTAAGCTCTTTCTTCAAAGAATTAACTTCCTTAATATAAATTCTTCTAAATTCATCCTCTCCAAGTCTTTGAAGTATATGACGGACTCTAGCCTTTGCCTTAATCTTTCTTTCACCGTGTTCATTAAATATATTTCTCATTGCAAGCATATGGTAGGTTATATTCTCAGCCTTATCAAAATCATAAAGCTTAATAGCTACAGATGGCATCATTCCCATTCCCCCTCCACCATATACTACAAATCCTTTTTCACCATCCTTAATAGCTGCTATAAACCCAAGATCCGAAACAGTAGCATTAACTGTATCCTCATAGGTATTCGAAAAACTAATCTTATACTTCTTTGGAAGTGTATATACTGGGTCTACTTCCAAAAGATATTCACTTCCCTTAAGTACATAGTCTGTTATATCATACTTCTCATCAACATCAACTCCACTTAGGGGGGATATTTGTATATTTCTAGTTGTAGGACCACCAGACCCAAGTGAAGTTATATTAAGCTTCTCACATTTATCCATAACAAACTTTAACTCGTCAGCTGATAAGTGGTGAAACTGAATATCCTGCCTTGTTGTAAAGTGTATACTATCGTATTCAATTTTATCTAAAATATTAGCAATTCCCCTTAATTCACTAGGTAATACTATTCCACCTGTAAATTTATATCTAATCATAAACTTACCCTCTGCCCTCTCACTATATACACCAAGTGATGAAGCGTATTTTGTAAATTCTTCTTTATTATCATTTAAAGTATAGTCATCTAAAATATCATAAAATTCTTTAATACCTATCAAACCCTTCCCTCCATTTCCTAGTATTCCAATAGGATAAATATAATAACTTTTATTGAATTTACCATTTTAAACTAAATAAGTCAATATATACTTTATAAATTTTTATCATATTTACAATATATTAATTAATTTTTCTCCAAAATATAACGTATATTTTATAAAAAAATGCATATAAAAAGACCAGACTAATGCGCATATTAATCCGGTCTATTATTACAAACTATTGTTTATTATTTCATTATTATATATAACTATTATTCCTCTATATTACAAGGCTTACCATCTTCCCCGCTAAGTCTTAGAGTAAGACCTGCAAGGGCTCCAATGATTCCACTTCCATCTCCCCCTCTTTCCTTTAGGTATAAACCACTTCTTAACGCAAGAGATGATGCATCTGTTTTTCTCATTAAGCTTACCTTAGCATCTTTTCCAAACTGAATTAATTCTTCCCTGTTAAATACCTTATCAAGCATAATAACGCATATACCAGGACTTGACCCTTCAGCCATATTCTCACTTATCAATTCCTCTGCATCCTTAATAACTTCCATATACATATCCTCATAAACATCTGCTTCAATGCAGTATGCACAGTTATCCCTTGTATATGTAACATCCTTAGACTGAAGTAATCTATGCTTTGTCATATTTCCTGCAGTTCCATACTTATTGTAGTGTATATTCTTTATTATATAGTTAGCTACCTTTTCAGTGGTAGAATTACTTATTATTGAATCTGTATCATCTATACAAAGTAATATTTTCATTATATTCCCTCCTAAATATTTTCTACATATATAATACTATATTTTACTCCTACTTTACCATAATCCTTTTTAAATAGGGAAAACCCCAAGGATAATTTCTTACCCTCGGGGCTATGAATATATATATAAAGTAATAGTTAGCTATTTATTATAAGCTTAGATAGTCTTTCATTGTGTTATATGTCATTTCCTTGTTAGTTGCTTCAATAGCTGTTATAAATGCATTTGCTGTATCTATTGAAGTAAACACTGGAACCTTAAACTCTGCTGCCTTACGTCTAATCTTAAAGCCTTCCTTAGAATTGTTGTTTCCTTGTGTTGGAGTGTTGATTATTATATCAATTTCTCCCTTAGACATACGCTTCATGAATCCACTAAAGTCTACAACCTCTGATTCAATTCCATTCTCCTTAAGAACTTCACCAGTTCCCTCTGAAGATACAACCTTAAATCCTTTTTCAATGTATGCCTTAGTAACTTGAATTCCCTCTACCTTGTCTACATTTCTTAGTGATACATATACTGTACCATCTGTTGGAACTTTAATTCCTGCTCCTACAAATCCCTTAAGTAGTGCCATATCAAGGTCAGTATCTAGTCCTAATACTTCACCTGTTGACTTCATTTCTGGCCCTAGGAATGTATCAACATCTGAAAGCTTTTCAGTTGAGAATACTGGAACCTTAACTGCGTAGAAGTTCTTGTGTGGAAGTGTTCCTGTTCCGTATTCTGATTCAGTAAGCTTCT
>NZ_JAVWJB010000058.1:0-6786 GCF_036639235.1 Clostridium sp. | reverse complement strand
ATCTTACCAACCATGCTCTTAGCTTTTCTAAGCTGAGTATTAAAATGATTTAAGTTCTTTTGTCCTAGATAATTTTTTCTAATAGTGTTCTCTAAATAGCTAACCTGTTCACCTGCTAGCTGCGTTGTAGACTTCTTTGCTTCAACCTCAATAGGAGAGTCAATAGCTGAAACAAATGAAGTAGCACACATAGTTATAACAAGACCACCAGCCAATGCCTGCCTAAATTTCTTATTCATTTTCTTCCCCCTTAAAATCATTACTTTTACAAAATCGTTAAACAAAATCTAATAAATATATTTAAATTCACATAATAAATACAATCCTATAAAACCCGTTTCCATTACTTCATTAATTTTATAATATAGTATACCTTTATCTCTATTAGTATATTCTTACATATATTCTACCTCAATACAATATAAAACAGGAAAAAATCCTGCAGACTATTCGTCTACAGGATTTCTAATTTCTAGTATATTTTCTTAGTTTACCTAGTATTAAATCTCTGTTATATGGCTTTAAAACATATCCATCTATGTCTGCCTTTCTAACTTCCTTAATAACAAACCCATCGCTTATAGCCGATGATATTATTATAGGAATTCTATATGTGGTGTTTAATTTTCTAATATATTTAACGAGTGTTAGTCCATCAATAACCGGAAGTGCTATTTCCATTATAATGACCTTAATTTTCCCACCAGACTCTATGATTTTTGTTATTTCATTTAAACCCTCTAGGGCATTATTAAAAACCAAGGTTTCGTTATCCTCAGAATTAATTATTTGAGATAAAATGTCACCTGATAATCTGTCCTTATCTATAATGACAATTAATTCCCTCCCTAAATATTCTCCATTCTCATCCCCACCTGAGGCAACAACCTCAAAGCCTGCTAGAATAGATTTTAAAGTATCTACAAAATGGGGAAGTGCTATAAATATATTCCCATCTACATAGGTTTTAATTGCAAGTTCTAAATTTATGGAATCACTATATAATTTTTTCATCGAAAGATTACCTGCAGCACCCTTAACAAGATAAACAATATTAAGAGCCTCTTCATACCTATTTTTAGAAAGCAAGTCTATAACCTTCTCATCCATTCCGTTATAGTCTAAATAAAAGTCTGATAATAACTTATTAAGTGTATCCTCGTTACTATTCCCTATTCTCTCAAACACCTCATGAGCATCTACAAAGTCTAATACATTGCCTTTGCATCTAATAACCAAATCCACACCCCACAAATATTCCAATAGTTTAAACTTATTTCCCAATTTAAGTTTCGACCCTTTAATTCCACTACTTTATATCATCCCTACATGCTATTCCAAATAAGAGATATTGTGAATTTAAATAGAGTAAAAACAAGGGGAATCTCAATTAATTGAGATTCCCCTGTTTTTATTACCCTTAATATATGTTTAAAATTAAATTATAAGCAATTATTTAAGTAGCATCGGGTCCTTTGCTGTTGCGGTTTCTCTTTCTTGAAGTGTTTTAATAAGCTTTTCAAAGTCTCCAACTGGCATAGGTCTGTTAAATGCATATCCTTGTACCATATCACATCCAACCTGCTTTAAGAATTCTGTTTGATTCTTAGTTTCAACCCCTTCAGATACCACATCAAGATTAAGTGATTTTGCAAGTTCTACAATAGCCTTTAGAACATTTTTACTCTTATCATTTTCCTCTATATCGACTATAAATGACCTATCTATTTTAAGAATATCAATAGGCATAGATTTAAGATAACTTAAACAAGAATATCCTGTTCCAAAATCATCTATTGAAACCTTAATACCAAGGTCCCTAAAGCCCATTATTGTATTCTTAGCAAAGTCCACATCATTTAAAGCTGCACTTTCTGTAAGTTCTATTTCTATATATTTAGGATCAACACAACTTCTTCTTATGGTTTCCTTAGTACTTTTTATAAAGTCTGTTTGATACATTTCAGCCTTTGAGAAATTAACTGAAATAGGCACAACATCATACCCTGAATCACTCCAAGACTTAATTTTGTCACAAACGCTATTAAGCACCCATCGCCCTATAGGAATTATAAGTCCTGTTTTCTCTGCTACAGGAATAAATTTCCCAGGGCTAATCATTCCCTTATCAGGATGAATCCATCTAATTAACGCCTCTGCACCAACTAGCTCATTGGTACTTAATTTATACTTAGGCTGGTAATAAACCTCAAACTGCTCTTTTTCGATTGCCTTAATTATTTCACCCTCAAGATTCTTCTCCTCAACTAGATTATCACGGATGGAATCATTAAAAAATGCAAGTCTTCTTTGATATTGACCCTTAACTGTTTTTCTTGCCATATTAGCCTTATTGGATATTGTTGTAACCTCTTCTAAATGGCTGTTTATAACATACACCCCATATGACATAAGTAGGTCAACGTGTGGCTTAGTTTCAACTGCAAAGTTTTTAATATTATGTTCAATTTCAGCTACTATTCCAATTAGATACATATCAATATCGGTGTATTCAGTATCCATAGTTGATTTATCATGTCCTATAATGTGATTATAATCATACTTTGGAACAATAGTTGAAAGTTTTTTATCTGTAATTCTAATTAATACCCCAAATAAATCATTTGAAAATCTAGCATAAACCTGATCCTCAACAAAGGTTTCCTTTAATATATAAGCAATATTTTTAAGTATTTCATCTCCAAATTTATACCCAAACATATCATTAGTAACCTTAAAATTATTAATATCAAAATAAATCATTGCATATGTGCCTGACTTCTTCTTTAAAATAGCCTCAGCATCTCTTTGGAATCCATAAAGATTATTTATTCCTGTAACCTTATCAACATATGCTAGCTCCTCATATTTCTTTTCGCTTTTTCTATAATCTATATATATATAAGCTAAAAGTCCGCTAAACACCAATATAATTAATAGCGCCATTCCAACACTACTTTCAAGAACCAATGATGTTTTTTGAGTCACAACACTAACAGGTGCTGTATTTACTATATACCAGTCATTAATACCCTCGATTTTACTGTGAACAGCATATAGCTCCTGTCCATTAAACTTAACCTTAGTTGCCCGTCTATCCCCTGTAGTCATTAAGGAGTGATACCCCGTGTCAAGTCCTTCCTCATTAACATGTAATTGATCTACACTGACTAAACTGCTTTGCCCCTTTTCTTGAAACACTACCTTACCAAGGCTATCAACAACAAATGAGTGTCCTGTTCCTGAAAAAAATGGTTCAAACAAGGATTTACAAAGTGATGGTACATCCTTACTTGCAGTAATAACACCAACAACCCTATTGTCATCTATAATTGGAACATAGAAAACCATAATATCTATTCCACTTACCTTATCAGCAAATGGCTCAGATATATATGTCTTCCCTGAAAGTGATTCCCTGAACCCAGGCTCATTACTTAAGTCTAGTTGATATCCATCTGTACTTTTATATACACCTTTCCTATCAGTTAATCCCAGTCTTATATAGTCCTTATATTCTTCCTTTTCAGCAAGAAACTTAAGCTTCTCATTAATTGAAGCATTACTATATAGAATAGGACTTCTAGATATATCTGATAATATATCTAAACGTGCATTTACCTTAGTTGAAAAAGTCGCTGCCCTTTGAAGTGATATATCATTTAAATAGCTCTTAGTCTCTTCACCTAAGAGGTTAGACACATTTCTAACATATCCGTACATTGATAAGCAAAATACACCTATAAGAACAGAAAGAGCAATGATAACCAAATTACGATTAGACCTGCCTTTTATACTACCATTCACCTTTCTTCCCCCTACGAAAGTTATTTCCTAATTACAAGTAATTAAAATTATTTCAATATTATTAATTAACACACAATATATGGAATATTATATACTTTTTACTTCTATATTAAAAGGTAATTTTCCTATAATTTTCACAAAAACAATACATTTTATTTAATTTTTGTATAATATATACACATTTAAAGGGATTAATATGATGACTATTTGGCAATATTAATAATAATTTCATTTTTAGGAGGTGCCCCATGTCTAAACCGAACAAAACAACACATAAATCAACATCATGCCAGAAAGGTCATGAAAAAGGAATAGTTGGTAAGAAGACCCACGCTTAAGCCTATGTTTTAAGTATTTTTATACCATACATAGTACACCAGGCTATAATTAGCCTGGTGTACTTTTGTTACCTATTAGTATTAATATTTTTCCTATGTAGTATTTATACAATATTTTAAACATATTTATGCATTTGTAAATTACCACTTACCTTTTTCCGTATAATATACGATAATTCCCTTAGAGAATCTATATTTTTACATTTTTTAATTATTTTTTTAGTAAATTTGTAATTTTTTATAATACAAACTTATAAATTAAGGTATTTTATAATATAATATACTTAATATGAATATTTTTGTTTAAAATGTATCGGAGGTGCCTAACTATATGGGTATTTTTTTAAAAAATACTAAGAAAAAGCTTAAAAATAGTGTACCTATAATATACAATATGAAGCCTTCCTTTCTAGTTCAGATAGTTATAATTATACTAGTTATTTTAGTTCTAACACTTACATCAGCCTATTATATGAATAACGTTAATAACTTTCTTTCTAATGATAGGAAAATGTATTTAGATGAGGTATCTAACCAAAATGCTGAAACTTTGCGAACCCAAATACAGGATGATATAAATACTTTAAAATCTATTTCCTTAGCAATTGATGCCTATAACGGGTTAACTAATGAGAAGTTTTTTATCCTACTTAATAATCAAGCTAAGCTAAATAATTTTAAAAGAATATCACTTACCACCCCTGGTGGAAAAACCTATTCCTCAGATGGAAAAAGTCATAAAGTTCCTAGTCCTTTATGTATCACAAAATCACTTAATGGTGAAATCTCTGTTTGTGGCCCTATAAAGGACCATCAAGATGGAAACAATGTTTTTGTTTACTCTATACCTGTTTACAAAAACAAAACCCTAATATATTCACTATCAGCAATCTATGATGCGGAGTCCTTTGTTAAGGATTTAGATATGTCTAACTTTGGAGAAGACGCATTTTTTATTATAACTAATAAAAATGGGGATATGATTCTAAATTCCAACAAACCAAATTCCATGAATACAAAGGCTAATATATTCGATCAAAACTTCTACCAACGGGGAGAGTTTAAAGACTATAGCAAAATAAAAGCTAACGAAAATATGTTTAAAACTGGTAAAAGTGGCTTTATTAAGTTTAGTGATCTAGATCAGGAAAAAATCCTAAACTACACCCCACTTAAAATTAACGACTGGTACTTACTCACAATAATAAATACTACACACATTAATTCTAAGAACCAACATATTGTCCAAACAACCCTTGCACTATGTATGTCTTCAATTGTTATTATAACCTGCCTTGTTATTCTTATAAGATACCTTCACACTAAAAATAAACGTGAAGTTGAAACTATTTATTATATGGACAATATTACAAGGGGTAATAATTTCAATAAGTTTGCAGTTGATTCTAAGACTATTCTTAAGCATAGCCATCATAAAACCTATGCTGTTGTTACCTTTGATATTGATAAGTTTAAATACGTTAATGATGTATTCGGCTTTGATAAGGGGAATGAGATCCTCGAACTTATATACGGAATAGTAGATAATAATCTTAAATCAAATGAAGTATGCTGCAGGGTAAGTCATGATATTTTCAGTATGTTAGTTCTCTATAAAAATGATGAGCTACTTGTAAAGAGACTTAAAAAGATTAACGAAGATATATGTACTAATGTACAGGAGATTATTAATCATAGAATACTTATAAACTACGGAATACATGTAATTGAGGATAATACAGCTGATATTAACCTCTTAAGTGATATGTCCCATATGGCACTTAAACGTGCTAAGGGCAATTTTAGAACCTGTTTTTCATTCTATGACACTAGTATATTTGAGACACTACAGGAACAAGTAGAAATAGAAAATAGCATGAAATCTTCACTGGAGCTTGGTGAATTTAAGGTTTATTTACAGCCTAAATACGACCTAAACACCAATACCATTGTAGGTGCAGAAGCTCTTATTAGATGGCATCACCCTACCAAGGGGGTTATTCCACCTGATAAGTTTATTCCACTATTTGAGAAGAACAGATTTATTTCTAATATTGATAGATATGTATTTAAAGAAGTTTGCAAGACCCTTAGAAAATGGATAGACAGTGGCTATGACCCACTCCCCCTATCAGTTAACCTATCTAAGGTTCATATACATAACAACAAATTTATATCACAGTACAAAGAAATTATGAACACCTACTCTATTCCTCCATCCTTAATAGAAATAGAATTTACAGAAAGTGTTGCAATACATAATATTGATGTACTTCAAAATACTATGAATAAACTTAAAGATATTGGATTTTTAATTGCCATGGACGACTTTGGTGCAGGATACTCCTCACTAAACATACTTAAGGATATTCCAGTAGACGTTCTTAAACTTGACCGTGAATTCCTATCAGAAAACTTTAACACTGATAGGGGCCAAATAATATTATCAAGTATAGTTTCTATGACCAAAAAGCTTAACATTCAAATTGTATCTGAGGGTATAGAAACCCTTTCCCAGGCTAATTACATGAGAAGCATCGGATGCGACCTAGCCCAGGGATACTATTTTGATAAGCCTATGCTTATAGAAGAATTCGAAAATAAACACTACAAAAACTAAAACAAGGTCATCTCAAAGTAA
>NZ_JAVWJB010000057.1:0-7192 GCF_036639235.1 Clostridium sp. | reverse complement strand
AAGATGCTTGCAAATAACTATAGAAAGTAGGAGATAAAATGGGACTATTTGATGGACTAATAGGCAATGCTTCTAAGATTACTGTTGGAGAAATAGAAAAGGACTTTGAGGATTTATTCTCACCTAGTGAAATAGTTGAAGCAGGCTACAAACTAGTAAGAGATCTTATAATATTTACAAACAAAAGACTTATTCTAATAGATAAGCAAGGATTAACAGGAAAGAAAACAGAGTATATGTCTATACCATACAAAAGTATCACATACTTTAGTGTAGAAACAGCAGGCCATTTTGACCTTGATGCAGAACTTAAGATTTATGTATCAGGAAGAGCTCTTCCGATAGAGAAGCAGTTTAATAAAAATACTAATATATATGAAGTACAATCTATCCTAGCAGACCATATAGGATAAAAAGAGCCAAGGGAATTTCCCTTGGCTCTTTTAGTTTACTGAAAAGGTAAATAGACTGTTATAAAAAAACAGGTTTTTAACAATAGAAATATTAAGTAAAATAATAAAAGGATTAATGCTGTCATATTTTCCGGGCAATATTTTGAATTAGACAAAAATAGATTAAATAAATAAATCTACAACTGAAATTTGACTATATATGACCCTAGTAATACAATGGAATAAATTAAGTTTTGGAGGGTGTTATGAAATTGATATTTGGACTAGTAATTGTTGTTATAGTTGCCATAGGGATAAAAAATCTTATTAAGTCAACAGGAAATAGTAAATCATCAAAAGCTAAGGCAGCCCAAAGTAGCTTTATATTAAGTGAGCAGCAAAGACAAAGTATGAGCCATTTACATGATCAACATGCAAGGGTTTTTGATGATGATTGTAACCACCCAGGATGTGATTCTAATGATAGTGGATCATGTGATTCAGGTAGTGATGGTGGATGTAGCGGAGGCTGCGATTAAGATACTTAGGAGGAATTATGGATATTACAATTAAGAAGTTTGAAGAATTATCAAACAAGGAATTATATAATATACTAAAGGCTAGATTTGAGGTTTTTGTATTAGAGCAAAACTGTACAGAAGAGGATTGTGATGATAAGGATTATGAGTCATATCACCTTCAATATATAGAAAATGGGGAGCTTGTAGCATATCTTAGAATACCAACTAAGGGTGTTTCATATGAAGAAACTTCTATAGGTAGGGTTCTTGTTAGAAGTAAATATAGAAAAAAGGGTATAGCTAGAGACATGATGAAAATTGCTATAAGCTTTATTGAAAACACTTTAGGAGAGAAGGCAATTAAGATTTCAGCACAGGAATATTTAGTTGATTTTTATTCTTCATTAGGGTTTGAAAAGGTATCAGATATATATGATGAGGGTGGAATTCCACACGTTAAAATGTATTATAGTAAATAACTATTAGGGCATATTACATATTGTAATATGCCTTTTATAATATAAATTTGTAAAATATTTGTAAGAAATATATAATAGTCTTGGAGGTGTTTTATGGGGTACATTATGAGTTTAATAAGAATAATTCCCTTAGTGATTATATTAGGATCGGTAGGGTTTTTGTTGCTATATTTAATAATAAATAAATTTTTTAAGAAAAAGTTTGAAAGTAAGATACAAATAGCTTCGTTGTATATGATTAATTTATATGCTGTTGTTGTTATATATGCCACATTTTTAAGTGTTAACCATCCTTTAATGGGAAGTGATTATAGCATTAATTTAATTCCATTTGATTGGGTTTATACTACTTATACTATGGGTATATCTAATGGAATTAAACAGTTTATATTAAATATTATTTTGTTTATACCTCTAGGGGTATTATTACCTATGTCTTATAGGAAGTTTGATGATTTTAAGAAGGTTTTAGGCATAGGGGTTATTAGTGTATTACTAATAGAAACTAGCCAATTAATAATAGGTAGAATATTTGATATTGATGATATTATAGCGAATACTCTAGGAAGTATAGCTGGGTATTGCCTTTTTTCAATTATTAGGGATATGTTAAGTAGGATAACTAAGAAAGATAATTTTAAGTTAACTCTTGCCAAAAGATTATCTTATATAGGAGTAGTACTAATTATAGCTTTAATTCCAATTGGATTTGAAGTAAAGGATAGATTAAGTGAATATGGCAGTGTTCCTGTTTATGGGTTTAATATAAATGACAGTGTTAATATTAGTGTTAAGCTTGATGATAATAAAGGTAATGAGAAGATATATAGGGTTGTAAAGAAGAAGTCTGAACAGGAAGTTTTAAGAGAACTTAGTAAAAAGTTTAATATTACTACTGCTTCTATTGAAAGTGGTAATTTTGGAAATGTAGCTATAAGAGATGAGAATTTTTCACTAATGGTAGAGAAAAACCTATGCTGGGCATATAGTAACTTTAAAGAAAAGGAAGTAGAGGAAGTTATATCACAGGAAAAAGCCATAAGTATAGCTAATAGTGAATTAATAAGACAGGGCTATAATTTAAGTGATTTCAAAACTATAAATAGTGGTATAGATGATATGAATAATATAGAAATTACATATGTAATTAAAGATGTAGCTACTAGTAGGAAATATGGATCTTTAATGGTTCGTATTAATGGAAGTGGAGAAATCAGAGATATTAACAGTTATTTGGTTAATATAGAAGAGGACAATTTAGTTAATACAATTTCTAAGAAAGATGCAATTAAAAAAGCTAAGAAATTTAAAATGTCTCCAGATGATTATTTTGGAGGTAAAACATCTAATATAAATATTAATAGAATAGAAAATGACTATGTATTTGAAAACAGAAAAGGTCATATTCAGCCTGCATATAAAATAAGTGGAACTGCTGTAGTTGATGGCAAGACTAAGGAGTTTGAATTATTAATACCTTCTATGAAATAAAAGTTATAGTGTAGGTGTATAGTAAATGATATTTAGTAGCAAATTATTAGTATTATATACAGGTGTAAGGAGTACTAATATGGCTAAGAAAAGGTATTTTGCAATAGTTGCCCATTGTTTATTAAACCCATCTACTAGGGTACATATACTAGGAAGAAGATTTCAAGTTGCTAAGATGATAGCAGATTATTTTTTAAGTAGGAATATAAGTATGATTCAGCTGCCTTGTCCAGAGTTTACTGCTATGGGTTATCTTCGTAATCCACAGGGAAGACAGCAGTATGATAATATATTCTTTCGAAAGCACTGTGAGAAGGAGCTAGAGTCATATGTTAATATGATATTAGAACTTACTAATAATGCTAATACTCCACTTTGTTTTATAGGAATTCAAGGAAGTCCTACATGTAGCATTAGGTGGGGAAAACATAAGATTAATAAGTACAAGACTGAGTCTATGATGCCAGATGAAAATGATACTTCAGGAAATAGTATGTTTGGAATTATGACAGAGGTATTAGATAGAATGCTTAGGGAAAGAGGGGTTATAATGCCCTATATTGAGGCACCTGTTAAAGAGAATATAGAATCTGATCTTGTTAAGGAGTTTTTCCTCAACTTAGATAATCTATTTATAAAAACTATATAAATAATAAATTTATAACCTATTAGAGTATTCTAATAGGTTTTTTCTATAATAAAACTAAAAAGTATAAATATTTTATATTTAACAAATATTGTTTATATATGTAGAATGTAGTGGAAACATGTATTTAAGGGGGGTAAAATATGAAAAAGATTATTTCAGGAATACTTTTAGTATTATCAATGGTATTTTTAGTTTCATGTGGTTCAGAATCTAAGGAAACATCATCTAATGCTGACAGCGTTCCTACTATTAATATTTCATGGGGTAATGAGCTTCATACAGGATTTATGGATATTCCATTAAAGAATCCAGAAGCATTTAAAGACAAAAGTGTACAACTTAAGTCACTTTCAAAGGAACAATTTGAACTTATAAAAGACGGTAAAAAAATAGCATTATTTAATATTGTACCTACTAAGGGTGGTTCAGAAATGGCAACTCTTATGGGACAAAAACATATAGACGCTGGATTCTGTTCAAATACAGCAATGTTAACAGCAGCTGATAAAGGAACAGATGTTAAAATACTTTCACCTGTTCAAACAGATGGGGTAGCACTTGTATTTTCACCAGATAAGGACTTTTATGGATGGGATAAGGTTAAAAAGTATATAGCTGATTCAAAGGTTCCAGTTAAAATAGGATATCATTCACCAATTAGTGGACCTAGAATAGTAATTGAGTCAGTTCTTAAGAAGGAAGGGTTTAAGGTAACTGAAGACCCAGCAGATTCTAAGGCAGATGTATTATTAGTTGACCTTAAGGGAAGTAAGAACCTTCTTCCTTCACTTTCAAGTAAACAGGTAGATGCTTGGGTTGGACCATCACATCATCCAGAGGCTGCTGAAGATTCTGGTGTAGGTAAAATAGTTCTTAATCTTAAGGACTTCCCACCAAAGGGACAATGGGAAGACTTCCCTTGCTGTGTATTCTCAGCTAGAGAAGAATCATTAAAGCAAAATCCTGAGGTATACAAGGCATTTGTTGAAGTTGTTAAGTATACAACAGAATTTGCTAACACAAATAAGGATGTAGTTGCTAAGACACTTGCAAGTAGTATTGGTGTTGAAGAAGGAACTATTAAAAAATGTACAATTAAGTATACAACTAACCCAGATGAAAAATGGTTATCAGGTATTAAGGTTTATTATGATGCTATAAGTGAAATGGGTAAATTTGATGGAGAATTCAAAGGAAAGAGCTTTGATGAAATTAAGGACAAGATGTTTGATTTCTCATATTTAAAATAAGATTTAACGATTCCCGTTTATACGGGAATTTTTTTTGGAGGTTAGAAAATGAAGAAAAGGATTAATAGTTTTTTAATACCTATAATAGTTCCAGTTGTTTTTATTATTATTTGGAGTATAGCCTCTAAATTAATAGATAATAAGGTTATATTACCTTCAGTAGCAGTTGTTATTAATAATTTTTCCAACGCTACAGATAATTTTATAGGCCTTGGTTCACTTCCAAGCAATATATTAGTAAGTTTAATTAGGGTTTTACTTGGGTATACAATTGGAGTTATTATTGCACTACCAGTTGGGGTATTAATGGGGTATAAGCCGATTTGTAATAAGCTTCTTAATAACTTTATAAATATATTTAGACCAATTCCTCCACTTGCATGGGTACCATTAGTACTTGCATGGTTTGGAGTATCTTCACTTGCAACTGTTTTTGGGGTAACTACAGGAGATGCCTATGCAACTCTTAGTAGCTTTAAACTATCAATGATATTTATTATTGCACTTGGAACATTTTTCCCTGTTGTTACAAGCTCTATATTTGCAGTTCAAAGTGTTAATAGAACACTAATTGATTCAGCAAAGGTACTTGGAGCTAGTCAAAGGGATATGTTCTTTAAGATTTTAATACCTGCAGCAGCACCAACAATTATTAATGGACTTAGAACCGCTCTTGGAATAGCATGGGCATGTCTTGTTTCAGCAGAAATGCTTCCAGGAAGTTTATCAGGTATGGGATATTTAATTACCCATGCATATGAACTTGCAAGAACAGACCTAGTTATTACAGGAATGATATGTATTGGTGCATTTGGGGCACTACTAGACTTTGTTTTTAGAATTGTTGAGAAAAAATACTTCTCATGGCAAAACAAGGCTAGATAGGAGGAAGGTATGGAGAAATTAAAGGATACAATAATAAGTGTTAATAATTTAGAAAAGATATTTAAAACAAGGGAAGACTTAGTAGTTAAGGCATTAAATAATATAAATATTAATGTATATGAAAATGAATTTATATGTATTGTTGGCCCATCAGGATGCGGAAAGTCAACTCTACTTAGAATAATAGCAGGGCTAGATGAGGCAACTGAGGGTAGTGTTGAATTTATGGGAAGAGTTCATACAAAGCCTACAAGGGATATTGGAATGGTATTTCAAAATTATTCACTGCTTCCTTGGAAAACAGTAATAGATAATATTGGACTTGGACTTGAGTTTTCGGGGGTTAATAAAAAGGAAAGAGTTGAGGTTTCTAAGAAATACCTTGATATAATAGGTATGAATGAATTTAAGTATGCTTATCCATATGAATTATCAGGTGGAATGCAGCAAAGAGTTGCCATAGCAAGGGCACTTGCAAATGACCCTAAGGTTCTTTTAATGGATGAGCCATTTGGGGCACTTGATGCACACACTAGAATAATTCTTCAAAGGGAACTACTTAATATTTGGGATAAAAATAAGAAAACAATATTATTTGTAACACATAGTGTTGATGAGGCAATTTATCTTGCTGATAAAATAGTTGTTATGTCTAGTAAGCCAGGTGAAATAAAGGAAATAATAGATGTTAATATAGAAAGACCGCGTCAAAGATCTAATCCTCGTTATGGTGAAATAATAGATTATCTGTTAAAATCATTAGAGGTTAGCTGTGGTTTTTAGGAATTGAATGAATCTTAAGAAAGTCGTTATAATTATGATTGGGCTTTCTTAAGATTTTTGTTTTATTATAGATATTAGGAGGGGATTAAATGACTTATAATGTTTTGGTGGTTGATGATGAAAAGGAAATTAGGGATGCTATTGAGATTTATTTAAGGGGGGAAGGTATTAATACTTTTAAGGCAGAGAATGGATATGAAGCTTTAGAAATTTTACTTGAAGAAGATATAAACCTTATTATTCTAGATATTATGATGCCAAAAATGGACGGAATAACAACATGTATTAAGATAAGGGAAGAAAAAAACATACCAATAATAATGTTATCAGCAAAAAGTGAAGACTCTGATAAAATATTAGGGCTTAATATAGGAGCTGATGATTATGTTACAAAGCCATTTAACCCACTTGAATTAATAGCAAGGGTAAAGTCACAATTAAGAAGATATTTAACCCTTGGAAATGTTGTAGCTGAGGGTAAAGATGAAATTATAATTAAGGAACTTAAGATAAATAAATGTTCACATGAAGTGTACGTAGATGGAGCAAAGGTTCACTTGACTCCTATAGAGTATAATATTTTACTTTTACTATCAGAGAATAGGGGACGAGTTTTCTCATCAGAGGATATATATAGACGAGTATGGAAGGACGAGCCTGTTAATGTAGACTCAACTGTAACAGTACATATAAGAAGGATAAGAGAGAAAATAGAAATTAATCCTAAAGAACCAAAATATAT
>NZ_JAVWJB010000056.1:0-7818 GCF_036639235.1 Clostridium sp. | reverse complement strand
ATATAAAAAATAAAGGTAGCCATATGGCTACCTAGTTTTTATTGAAATCTACCGCAGCAGTTTTTGAATTTCTTCCCACTTCCACATGAGCATGCGTCGTTTCTTCCTGCCTTCTCAGCAACCTTTCTAGGCTCCTTCTTAGCAGGCTCACCACTTCCGTGGCTTGCTCCTGTTGGTTCTGCTACTCTTTCTCTCTCTATTTTCTTCTCAGCTTGAACTCTGTATAGGTATCTAACAGTGTCTTCCTTAATTGCGAAGATCATCTCTTCAAACATGTTCATACCTTCAAATCTATATTCAACAGCTGGGTCTTTTTGTCTATAAGCACGAAGTCCAATTCCTTGCTTTAGCTTATCCATAGCGTCAATATGATCCATCCACTTAGTATCAACTACACGTAGAAGTACAACTCTTTCAATTTCACGGATGTTCTCGCCAATTTCTTCTTCCTTAGCAGCGTATATCTCATCCATTTTGTCGTTAATAACAGTTGTAAGTTCGCTTCTTGAAAGCTTCTTAGCTTCTTCTACATCCATTAGTGAATCAATATAAGCTACGTCTGATAGGTACTTAATAAGTCCCTCGTAATCCCATTGGTCCTCATTTACGTTAGCTGGTAAATGTGCATCTACTGCAGCATCTACAACTCCTCTAATCATCTCAGTAATATGCTCCTTGAAGTTTTCTCCCTCAAGAACCTGTGATCTTTGTCCGTAAATGATTTGTCTTTGTTTGTTCATAACGTTGTCATATTGAAGCACGTTCTTTCTAACGTCAAAGTTATTACCTTCAACTCTTTTTTGTGCTTGTTCTATAGCATTACTTACCATCTTGCTTTCGATAGGTTCATCATCAGCAAGACCAAGCTTCTCTGTAACATCCTTAATTCTTTCTGAACCGAAAAGTCTCATCAGATCGTCTTCAAGTGAAATATAGAATCTACTAGCTCCCCTATCTCCCTGACGTCCTGAACGTCCTCTTAGCTGGTTGTCAATACGTCTTGATTCATGACGCTCAGTACCTATAATCATAAGTCCTCCAGCTGGTTCTGCACCTTCTCCAAGCTTAATGTCAGTACCACGTCCTGCCATGTTAGTTGCGATTGTAACCATGCCCTTTTCCCCTGCATGTGATATAATCTCTGCTTCCTTCTCATGGTGCTTAGCGTTAAGTACTTGGTGCTTAACTCCACGACGCTTAAGCATGCTTGATAGAAGTTCTGACTTCTCAATACTTATAGTACCAACAAGCATAGGCTGCCCTGTTTTGCTAATTTCAACTATATCATCAACAATAGCGTTAAACTTAGCCTTTTCTGTTTTGTATACAATATCTGCATAATCGTCTCTTTGAACCGGCTTGTTTGTTGGGATAACAACAACGTCAAGACCATAAATCTCTCTAAATTCTGCTTCTTCAGTTTGAGCAGTACCAGTCATACCTGAAATCTTGTTGTATATTCTAAAGTAGTTCTGGAATGTAATAGTTGCAAGTGTTTTAGATTCTCTTTCGATCTTAACACCTTCCTTAGCTTCAATAGCCTGGTGTAGTCCGTCACTATAACGTCTACCATCCATAAGTCTACCTGTAAACTCGTCAACTATAATAATTTCTCCATCACGTACAACATAATCAATATCTCTTTGCATTAGGTTATGAGCCTTAAGTGCTTGAATAACATGGTGCTGGATTTCCATATTTTCAGGGTCAGCATAGTTATCAAGTGAGAAGAACTTCTCAGCCTTCTCAACACCCTTATCAGTCATAAGGATACCTCTTTGCTTCTCATCAACAGTAAAGTCTTCTTCTCTTGTAAGAGTCTTAACAAAACCATCTGCATATGAGTATAAATGTGTAGACTTATCTCCCTCACCTGAAATAATAAGTGGAGTTCTCGCCTCATCTATAAGAATTGAGTCAACCTCATCAACTATAGCAAAGTTAAGTGGTCTTTGAACTCTTTCTTCCTTAAAGATAACCATGTTATCACGTAGGTAGTCGAATCCAAATTCATTGTTAGTTCCATATGTAATATCAGCATTGTATGCTGCTCTTCTTTCTGATGCATCAAGTCCATGGATAATAACTCCTGTAGTTAATCCTAGGAACTCATAAATCTGACCCATTTCCTCTGAGTCACGACGTGCAAGATAGTCGTTAACTGTAACAACGTGTACACCCTTACCTGATAGTGCATTAAGGTATGCAGCAGTAGTTGCAACAAGTGTTTTACCTTCCCCTGTTCTCATCTCAGCGATTCTACCCTGGTGAAGAACAATTCCACCTATAAGCTGTACATTGTAGTGTTTCATATTAAGTACTCTATATGCAGCTTCACGTACAACTGCAAATGCTTCAACTAATATATCATCAAGTGTTTCCCCATTTGCTAGTCTTTCTTTAAATTCGGCTGTCTTAGCCTTAAGCTCCTCATCAGTAAGAGCTTGCATGCTCTCATCAAGTGCTTCTATCTGATCAACGATTGGTTGTATTCTTTTTACTTCTTTGTCACTATATGATCCAAATAACTTACGGAAAAAATTCATATATACACCCTCTTTATACTTCAATAGTAATTTTTGTATTTGCAATACTAATTATTATAGCATTTACAAATTATATTATCAATAAACTATCTACAATTTAGGTTAATTACTATTATTCTACATTTTTATATATATATTTTATATTATTCAATTTAAAGTAAATATTTGTAGAATTTTCACATATAAACTTTATACTTATTAGTCGATTATCTTTAGGTAATAAAAAGATAAGATACAATTTTCAATCATCCAGGAGGTCACAATGAAGAATTTAGGGAAAAATAACTCCTTTAGCTCAATTGAAAAGCTTAAGGAAAAAAGAAGAAAGTCTCTTCCTTTTAGACTTACTTCTACATTAATAATCTCATTACTATGTATTTACACAGTAATAATATCCGCAACATATTTAATAACCAGCTTTACAGTTAAAGAGTCTGTAGAGCAGGAAGTTACCCTTGTTGCTAAGAAAAACGCAGCTGAAATTGAGAACATCTTAACTAGGGGAGATAAGATAGTTCAAAGTCTTGGAAAATATGTTGAATCAAATATCAACGGTGATAAGGCAAAGGTAGCAGAGTATATTAACTTCACTATTAAAGATATAGTAGAAAGTCAACCTGAGTTTTTTGCCTTAGGTGTTACTTTTGAACCATTTGTATTTGATCAAACTAAACAGGACTTTTCAATTTACGGTTACAATGATAAGGGCAAGGTAAATCTATGTGATCTTGGTAAGTATGATACATTCTCTAAAAAGGAATACTATGCACTTGCTAAGGAAACCAAAAAGGTTGTATGTTCAGAACCTTACATAGGGGCCCTACCAACAGACGAGAAGGTATGGATGATAACACTTAGTTATCCTATATTTGCAGGTGATAAATTTATAGGAGTTGTTTTAGTTGATGTTGATAGTAGATCATTTAATAAAATCAAAACAGACAATTCAAGATATAGTAGCTTATCTTCATTTATCCTAACTAAGGAATCTACATTTGTATACCATGGTCAAGATACAAAAATGCCTGGTAAAACACTTAAGGATGTAGGAAGTGAAGCTGACCTAACTACTGTTAGTAATAATATTAGAAACGGTATTCCATTTAATGTTAGCGATGTGTCATTTGCAACTAAGAATTCTACTAGAAACTTCTATATACCAATAAAAGCAGGTTCATCAGGTGATAACTGGTCTTCAGTTGTTACAATAGATAAGTTTGAAATGAACAAAAATGCAATTATTATAGGATTTATATTAGTTACTATTTGTATTGCTGGTGTTGCAACTATTATAGTAATCGCGAAAAAAGTTATACAAAATGGACTAGCACCTATTAATACTATGGTTAATGCTGCTAATAGTATATCAAGTGGTAACCTTAAAATAGATATGGAGGTTACATCTGAGGATGAAATTGGAGAACTTGCAGGTGCATTTATTAATACTTCTAATACTCTTCAGGATTATATAGGTGAAATTAGTCAGGTACTTAAAGAAATTTCACAGGGTAACCTTAATATTAATATTGAAAAAGACTATATTGGAGACTTTTCAGATATTAAGGTATCTATGCTTGAAATAACAGAATCCCTTAATTATGTAATGGGTAATATTAAAGAAGCTTCTATGCAGGTTGCAAGTGGTGCAAACCAAATGGCTGAAAGTTCACAGGAACTTGCCAATGGTGCATCAGAACAAGCTTGTACAGTTGAGGAGTTTATGAACTCACTACAAACTATTAATCAAAATGTTTCACATAGTTCATCTAAAACAAACGAAGCACTTGATTTCTCAAAAACAGCTAAGAATGAAGCACTTCAGGGAAGCACCCATATGGATGAAATGGTTGATTCAATGAAGGAAATTAACAAGGCCAGTGAAGCAATTGAGAAAATTGTTGATGTAATAGAATCTATTTCATCCCAGACTAACCTATTATCCCTTAACGCATCTATTGAGGCAGCAAGGGCTGGAGAGGCTGGACGTGGATTCTCAGTTGTTGCAGATGAGGTGCGTGTACTTGCACTTAGAAGTTCAGATGCGGTGCAGGAAATAACTTCATTAATAGCTAATAGTAAGTCAACAATAGAAAAGGGCTCTAGTGTAGCGCATCTTACATCAGAAACATTTAATGAAATAGTTAAATCATCTGAAAAAATGAGCGAAATACTTGAAAACATATCATTAATTAGTAGCGAACAAACAGCATCAATTAGTGAACTAACAAGTGGTGTTGAACAAATATCAAATGTAGTTGAGGAAAACTCTGCAGGTGCAGAGGAGAACTCTGCAATTAGCCAGGAACTATATGCACAGTCAACTAACCTAAGCAATCTAATTGAAAGATTTAAACTTAAATAAAAACCTTGTTTTTATGACAGGTTGTTAACTTTATCAACAACCTGAAAAGCCACCCTACTCGGGTGGCTTTTCTTATCTTAGAACTCTGGTTCGATTAAACCATAGTTTCCATCTTTTCTTTTATATACAACGTTAATATCGTTAGAATCTGCACTTCTAAATACAAAGAAGTTATGTCCAAGTAGGTCCATTTGAAGAACTGCTTCCTCTGCGTCCATAGGCTTTATGTCAAACTTCTTAGTTCTAACTATTCTTAATTCCTCTTCTTCATATTCATCCCTAGGAATATCTACAAATCTTAGACTTTGTGAATAGTCTCCTCTTCTTTCGATTTTGTTCTTATGTTTAATAATCTGTCTTTCAATCTTATCTACTACACTATCAATTGCTGTGTACATATCAGACTTAGCTTCCTCACCTCTATGGATAACTCCATTAGCAGGTATTGTAACTTCTATAACCTGTGAGTTTTTTTCAACAAATAAAGTTACCTTAGCCTCAACATCATCATTAAAGTACTTCTCTAACCTACTCATTTTCTTCTCTACTGAGTCTCTAAGAGCCTCTGTAATTTCAAGATTTCTTCCGATTATTTTAAATTTCATGGTATCTACCCCTTTCATAATGGTTTAGGGATTAAGTTATTGTTAAATACTTGTTAGTACTTAATTACATTCTAACTTTTATGATAACAAAATTCAAGCTAGTTAAATGTTAAACAGTTTAATTTTTCAGAAAATATTGCAAATTACATGACTAATGCTTAGTTTATATTAAAATATCTTCTATTTATGATTGTTGACAACTAAATATGATGTTATCCACAGTATTGATAAATCACTTGTGGATAATGTGTATAAAAGTGTGCATAACTTGATATTGTTGGTTTACAGCAAAATCAACCCATGTGGATTACTTGTAAATATCTGAATTTTGTACCCTAATCGACACCTTCATTCTACAAATTACTATGAAATTCTGATCAATTATTTTTCTAATAGACAGTAATCTTGAAAGTTTAGACAACAAATATTTTATCCACATATTCCTTGCCTTTAATCTGATATATAGTATATATATGTAGTGTATTTGCTATTATTCCAAAAAATAAATAAAGACAAGTATTAATTAGTTGACCTGGTTTTTGACCCCACACTCGCCTGCTGGAGGTTTTGCCTAAGGTGGTATGCCTCTCACTATTCCCTCTCTCGAAGATCTTGTCCCCGGCAGGTCTTACTTCTATACCGCACCATGCTCATTAGAACTTTTTCTAACTTACGTGGATCGTTTCGCCTGCGACTGGCATCGACTTTCAACCACAAACCTAATTAATACTCGTCTTATTAACTTTTTAAAATCTCTTAGTAGATGCAAGTGAAATAAGTGTTACATCTTCACAATCAAGTTCCCTTGATGCAAAGTGCGCTGTAGCACCTGTTGTAACTAAATCATCTATTAAGATAATGCGTTTTCCTTTGTAGCTTAAATCAGCCTTAAAGGAACCTCTAACATTATACCACCTTTCACTACCTGATAACAATACTTGTGATCCAGTATTAGTGATTTTTTGTAGGGACTTATGGACATCTATTCTAGTAATACCTCCTACAACATCTGCAATAAGATTAATATGGTTGTATCCACGTGTTTTAATCTTATCCTCATGGCTAGGTATAGGAATAATAAAATCTGCATTTATATTGTTCTCCTCAATAAATTCTGCAATAACTCTTCCTAAAATAGCAGCGTGTTCTACCTCTCCCTTATACTTAAGTGAATAAATCATATCACGTATCTTATCCTCAAAACTAAATATAGCATAAACATTCTTAAGGTCTACCCCCTTATAATTAAGCCTTGGTTCATCTAAGTAAGGTAGAAACCCTTTGCATGTTCTGCAAAAAGGATAAGGGGTATCTACATTGCCACCGCAAATATAGCATACCCCCTGATCTTCAAATAATACCTCTAGTAGTGAAGAAAACCAATATTTTAATCTCTTATATATCCATTTTCCCATGCTACCTTATTTATACTCCTAATTATTGATTTGGCTCTATTCATATTTTCCTCTTCCGAATTAGCAATAAATAAAGCCTCTCTAAATGTGTTCATAGTATGGTTGTTCGCCATATTACACATATAAACTAGTACGTCATCACTATACTTGTCTGAATCACTATACATAACAATTACATTAATATTGTAAACAGACTCTAAACAATCTAAATAATTAGAGCTTATTAAAATATCCTTATTAGAATTTATAAATTCGAAATAATCTTCCCTACTCTTATCACTTGATATTCCAACACTTGTACTAACTCCCTCAACCTTAGTTAAGTAGTTTTTAAGCTGGATTGAAATCCTATTAGATGGGGTAAATATAATTACCTTTGAACCTTCTCTAAGTGACCACTTAACAAGGTCTAAGCTTATATCAGGTAAATACACGGTTCTCTCATCAATATACCTAGAAATAATAAACTTAGGCTCTGGTATAGGATTCTTAATATTCATAGGTGGAATAGGAATCTCTTCACTACTTCCCTTAAGTAGATTCTCCTTGTACTTAAGAGGAACTATACTTATATTAATAAATTTCCCCTTAGGCTTAAGTGCCCTATTACATATAGAGAAAATATTCTTGTATGGTCTATTAACTACAGAAACCCTATCATCTAGTACAACTAACTCAAAGTCATCCTTAAATGCTGGCATATTAGTGTAGCAGCACACAAGTACATTAGCATCCGAAAACGATGTAACCCCGTCAAATAACACTACACCTGCACCATCTAGAACCTTATCTAAACACCCCTTAACAGTGTCTACACAAAGAGGTGATGTAATGTATAACACCCGTCCAGAAGACTTAAGGCAGTTATATATAGCCCCATATGCAAATCC
>NZ_JAVWJB010000055.1:0-7933 GCF_036639235.1 Clostridium sp. | reverse complement strand
AAAACCTTATTAATAGCATTTTTAATATTCTGCTCACTATCACTTGTCCAGTCTACTGCTATAACAACATTTTTCTTTGTTGATGAAGGCGTCGCATCTAGTCCGTACAAATTCAAGTCAACATTATAATGTGCTGTTGCTGTTTTAGATGTTTTATCAACAGTAACGCTTCTTTGTGCACTTCCGTCTACTGTTATATTCCCACTTGTTGCTGCCTTAGCTCCCATAGGTGTTATACAAGTTAGTGTTAAGATAGTACTTAAGGCTATGCTCAAATACCTCTTAAGTGGGCTTTTCAAAACATTCATAAAATCCCCCCTTACTGCTAATTTATATCTAGCAAAGTCGATACCCTAAAAAATCTAATAAAATATACTATATTTTATGTTGAAGCTGTGATAAATGTCTCTTAACTAGCTATAAATTAATTTAATAGCTCTTTTCTTGAAACAACACTAATATTAGTTTTATTTTGCTTAGTTATAGTTTCTATTACTGTGCTAGATGGCTTCCCACTTGAACTTACCTTAAAAAACTCAGCAAGTCTTGGGTCACTACAGTTATTAATTAATCTTGTAGCAGCTGCCTTATCTGGTGTTATTTCTATTGCCCCACCTTTAGTAATTATATTTCCTCTAGCCAGTATATTCCCCTTAATATTAATATTAGTAGGTGAGTCGATAATCACATTTCCTCTACTAATTATAAGTACATCTTTCCCATCTAAATTATCTGATTGTGTAATATGAATATCTCCATTAGAAATATAAATATACTCTTTGTCTGTAGGATCTGACTTAATATCTACACCCTTAAGAACATCCCAATTAAAACATCTATCTAATCCCTTTTTACTCTTATAATCACTAAATCCATTTTCATCTAAAGTCTTATATGTTACAACGTCCTCTAAATTAAGTCTTCTAGATAAAGTGACCTTTATAGGATCAAATATTCTATTATTTAATTGACCTAATAATGACACGGTTTCATATCCTTCTACTTTTTTACCAGTAAACTCATCCCTATATTCTATTGCTGGCAGTATTACTCTTTTATCTGACTCTGTTCCTCCAAGTTTAGCGTTAACATTATTAATTAACTCCATATTATAGTCATAAAATGGGTCGTCGTGATCATTCAAATAATTTAAGTAAATTTTACCATCTTGAATAAAGAAACTATTAAAGTAACTAATATTAAGTCCACTTCCTCCATTTCCATTGATTCTACTAGCAAAATCCTCAACACCTATAGGAGATACACCATCGTTACTTTTAATGTCTTCTAATATATCTTTTTTAGCCTTTACATCAGCCCCAAGAATATCCATATAATTAAGCAAATCTTTATCTATTGGAGAATTTATATTAATATTAGGAACCTCCAGCCATCCTTTTCCTAAATCAAACCCTCCTATTACCCCATCTGCAGTTACTTCTTTATTATTTAGATAATCAAGTATATATGAAGAACCAATTTTACTATCTGCCTTATATTTATCAATAAAATCAGGTTTCTGAAGTTCAGGATCTCCTATAAGCTCATAAGTAGAATACCACTCATCTTTATACTCTTTTTTTGATTGTAATCCAAGCTCCCAGAAGTATTCTGAGAAAGCATAAAGATTGCCATATATTCCTACTGTTTGAAAAGTTTTATATAAAACTTTAGTCCCTGGTGGCGCCTCACTTTTTTCATCTGCCGCAACGGTTCTAACCCAAGATTCTGCAAATACTTCTCCAAACAAGGTTACCTGTCCACCAACCTTTAGCTTACTACTATTAGTAGACCCATCCTCTTCATACTTATTAATAGCAATTGAAGGTGATGCTAAGTATTGTGCCTTACTATTCGTTTCAGCACCATCTTCATAACCAACAATATTTTTTCCTATATTTACATTGGCATCAAGTCCATTAAGAGTAACATTATCTGCAACAAAAGCACTTTCCCCTATTGATATAGAATCTTTACCTATACCATCTACTCCTTTACCCACCATAACAGAGTGGCAAAATACATTATTTTTAATATTTATAGTAGAACCATCAGTTGCAGTTTGAACAAATCCACCTTGAAAGCTTGGGGTTTTCTCGTCATTTATATTATGACCAACATATGCATCTCCGTTGATAGTTACATTCCCTTTTGCACCTGAAACTATTCCAGGCACTTTATACTTTGATAATAACGCCTGATCATGTCCAGCTATGATACCCCCATATCTAACTTCTTTAGTGAAGTCATTATCACTAGGCTTATCCTTAGGATCTACTTCTCCATTTACTATTACATCTGAATTAACCGTTAAATTATTTCCTACTGCAAGATTCTTCTCAGATATAATTCCATAATCAAGTACACTACTGTATAAGCTACCTGTTACATTTTCAGTTTTCAGTTGAGATTCCTTTAATGGGTCCATTTCAATTGTTACTGTGGCGTACTTTGAAGTATTTTTATCATCTAAGGTTTTGATATAGAATGTTTCTTTTAATGGATCTTTATTAATCATTACTTTATTTTCGAACTCTGTCATAATTTCCTGTGGATTTACAATCTGTTCTTTTGATTTTAATTTTTCTATTTTACCAATATTAGCACTAGTAAAATCTCCTATACTAGCGCCACTACCTGTTGGTATAAATCTTTCAAACTCACTACCTGCCCTTATTTCATTAAGAGTCTCAATAAGTACAATTTTTTGATTCCCGTTATCCTTAGAGGACTCTATATCCCCCTTAAGGTCTGTCCATGTAAAAAAGTTTTCCCCTGTTGAATTAATTAAATTATCCTTTAGATTAAGGCTTTGCTTAATTTGTGATGTGTTATTAGACGTGAAGAAATCCTGCATATATAAGTTGTACTTATACATATAATATGCCCTAACCCTATCTTCTAAAAGCTTATCCTCTTCAGCAATTAAAAAATCTTTACCTGGGTTTTCTGTAGCCATAATAGCAGCTACTGCACTACTGTGCATTTCATAAATCTTTGCAATATATATATCATTCATATTAGGAATCTTATTCTTAATATCAAAACATTCCTCGTTAACCTTTTTTCTAGCTCTTTCTGAAAAGGCATCAACATGATATAGCACCTTTTCAAGAGATCCTTCAGCACCATAAAACCCTTTGTTTCTTCTATACATCATACTACTTTGATTAATACTAGAAAGGGTTAGAGGCACTAAGCTAAAAGATAGTATTAATACAACAGTCATTACCATTATTACTAAAAATGTAGCTGAACCATGCTTTTTTCTATTTTTCATCTAGTACCTCCTCCTAATCAACCTTAAAATTATATGTTTCACTTTTACTACTTCCATTACCTGATCTTAAAGTTATTGTTAGCTTTATCATATTGCTTTTAAATTCAATATTATTTGGCTTATCTATACTTTCCTTAGATTCAAGCTTAGCTATTGTTTCAGCATTATAACTAAATGAGTAGGTATCTAGCTTTCCTGTATATTTAATACTTGAATTAGTTACCCCTCCGTCTAAAACTAATCTTCCATCGTTAGCCGCCTTTTTTAGGTTCTCATATGCATAGCTCATAGCAAGTGACATATCCCTATTTTCTGTTGCAGCCTTATTAGTTTTAATGCTTGCAAGTATTCCGTTAGTTACTGGAATTGCAAGTAATATAAATACTGATAGAGCTATTATAAGCTCTATCAGTGTAACACCTTTTTTCTTATCTCTTTTCAACATACACATTGCTACCACCCTTTGTAATACTACATCTTGGTAGTTTGGCATCATCACCTATAACATAAACATATACCTTCTTATCTGTTTCATTGTTAAGCTTAATATTTATAACATTCTTATCACTTTCACCCTTACGAGCTGTTGAATATACAAGAAGTACTATATCCTTACTATTAGGTTTGAATTCCTTAAGTCCACTTACAGGGAACCTTTCCTTACTTGTTGCCATACTATACTCATACTTACCACCCTTGCCTTTAAGGGTTATTTCAGCATTTTCAAATGACTTATTTCCTCCGAATATGTTCTTACTATCTCCTGACTTCTCTATTACTAAAGAGCTTGTTGGAGAATTTGTAGTTGATAGAGCTAGAACAAAATCCTTTGTCTTGTCTATTTGGGTTATGCTGTTATTAGTTGATATAGATGTATTAGGAGATGTACTTGTACCTCCTACTACTGGCGGTGGTACTACAGATTCTCCTCCTAAAGCTGGTGCTGATGAGAAGATAGTTGATTTTCCTGTTGGTAGGTTAAGCCCATTGAATACTCTAAGCGGAGCCTTTTCATCATCATATCCAATAAAGTTAATTGCAAATGATAAATTAAGCTTATTTGCCTCATCAGGTGTTATAGATAAATTATCTAAAACAAATACACTTTCAAACTTCTCTGAGAGCTTAATTAGCCTTTTAAGCTCTGCATATCCTAGCTTCCAGTTAGTTGTTGCACCATATGAATAAAGTCCCTTAGTAATAGCTGAACTCTCTTCCCCTGCTACTGACTCCATGCTTTTGATTTCAGTTCTTGGAGAGAATGAATAACTTTCAGCCTCTGCTGATACCTGTTTAGTTATATTGTAGGTATCAACTATTACATATTTTTCTGTAAGGTTATTTGGAATCTGCCTTGATAGGCCCATATAATCAAGCTTTTGCTTATCATACTTCTCCCTATTTAGGTTAAGATCGTTTTCAAAGCCCTTTAGCTCATTAACCTTAGCTGTTAGTCTTTGATTTTCTGATTTTGCTGATGTCATTCCACTATATAGTGGGTCTAATGCAAAGAAATAAAACAATGCTCCAACAACAACAATACCTAGAATTGATAAAAGCTTTTTATCTCTTTCTGTTACCCTCATGCTTAGCTTCATTTCTATCACTTCCTAACAATCTCTGCATTAACAGAGGCTCTTCTAAATCCATCTTCTTCCTTCGAGCTTATTGCACTTATAGTAACCTTACTAAACAGTCCGCTTGACTCCATGTTGTGCATAAGCTGGGCAAAATTATCTTCCTTTGCCCCCTTAACTATAAAGTTAAGGCTTTTCATGTCAATTGTCATATTCTCAATAGACATATCACTAGTTAATACTTCCTCAAAAATAGTTAAAGTATTATAAGTAACATTGTTAATATTTATTGCTGCATCTTTTATGCCTTGTTTTGATTTTAATAATATCCCTTCACTTTTCACCTCAGCCATACGCTTTTCAACATGTGAAAGTTCTTGAATTTGAGATGTTAGGGTAGTGTTCTCTATTTCTGTTAGCTTTTTGCTTCCAAACATAAATCCACTAGTACCAGCTAGTAAAGCAAGCTCTACAATAAGTATGGTTATAAAAACCCTAGCATCTACCCCATTTCTTTTTCCTTTAAAGCTATAGGCCTCAAGGAAATTTATATCCTTATTTGTATTTGAAAACATAGAAAACTCTCCTTTATCTTAAAAGTCCTCCAAAAACGTTTTTATACTCTGATACGTCTCTACCCTTATATTCTCTATTAGTTATTACTACCTTAAGATCGTCGATTGTTTTTGCTTTTACTTCAAATCTACTTCTCACAGCGGAGCCTATGTCTAACTTCTCTCCTACCTCACCTGTTATATATACAGTCTCCATATCCTCTCTATGCTTAGATGTATAAAAACTAAGGTATCTTGCTATATTATCTGCTATTTCACCTGTAATTCTTCTTTCTGCTATATTGTACTCACCCTCTGAAGCTTCACTTCCTATTTCCCTAGTACCTGCAGCCTGGTTATATGACTCCTGCGCCGTATCAAGTGCTGCCTCAACACTTTCATATGAAGATGTTTTAGACATCTGAATAACACCCTTTTTAACTATTACCATTGTTAAATATGTGTCCTGTACAGCACATATAAGACTTGGCCTGTTAGATACGGTATATTCCTGTTGCTGATATTCAAACAAAAGCTTAGATAGTGTATTAGCTTCAACGTCTATTTTCTCTAGTCTTAAATCTGCTGCATTTGCAATATCTATTAGCCTTTCGATTAGGAATTTAGGCACTGCAATAACTATTACCTTTTGCTTTTTCACTCCATCCTCTTCAAAAATCCCAACAACTCTAAAGTCAATAACATAGTTATCTAGGTTAATAGGAAAGTGGGAACCCGCCTCCTGTTTAACCATTCCATAGGTATCTTTAATACTTGCAGGAGGTATGTTAATTTCACGAACTAGCATATTCGGCATAGCAGAAATAATAAAGGTAACTCCCCTATCTCTTATACCTCTAGCCTTAAGCTCATTTTTAATCATTTCTCCTAAAAAATACTCATCATAAGCACTATCTATAAGTGTTTCGCCTTCTAGGGAAAGGGTAAAAAAACTGTCAATTAGAAACTCATGACGAAACTTTCCCTTGGCAAATCTTATACTGTTAGAACCAAACTCAATACAAAGCTTATTATTCATAACCTTCACCTTTTCCTAATTTCTTATGGTGTAATCCTGGGTCATAGTATCTATCTTCCCTTTACCATAACTATAATCAATGGTAATACTTATTTTGCTTAACACCTTTTTAGTATCAAGACCAATTAATACCTCACTATATGTTGGAGTTATTTTAAATCCTTCAACAATTCCCTCAAGTGCCTTTGTCTTAGTTCCTGGCATATTAGTATATCCTACCGGCTCATTATCTTGCCCCTTAGATATATTAGAAATTGTTTCTATATATTTCTCTCCAGCCTTGTCCCCTTTTAGGGTAAACATTACATAATGATAATTTTTATTCTTATATTTACAATCAGTAAGTAATGTACAACTATTGCCATACAAGTGGTTGCTCTCTTCAAAATTCTTACCTGATAATACCTTAGGGAGAACCCCTCTATGAAGGTATCCTACTGCTGGCTGAACCTCTTTAACTATGTCACCCTTTAAGTTGTAAATAGCAGGGTCTGAATTTTGATATACTGCCATAAATATAGAATCCTTAGGACTTGTTAAATTAGCTTCACTAATAGAACCTAAGTCACTAGTTGATGCTACCTCAATTGAATCCTGATAGGATGACTTAAGATAGCCATATAACGAATCTGAAAAATTCTTAACCTCAATATCTACCTTGGCTCTATTTTGATCGTTTTTATATAATTTGAAACTACTAATATATAGGTCATATAATGCTAGAAATATCATTACAAGAATTGCAACTGCAACCATTAATTCTATTAGGGTAAATCCTTTTTTCTTCATCTACTTACCCCTCTTTTCTAGTACAATATTTCCTGATGGTGGAGTTGATATGGATATAACCCTTTCAAATCCTCCATCACTTAAATCAAATTTAATCCTAGCATTCTTAATAGTCCTAATCTCAAGAAGGTCCTCATCATCGTCATCATCATCTAAATCATCATCAAATGAACGGATTACCCTTCCCTTAGAGTCAAATGTAAACATATACTCATCAATTGAACCATCATCTTCCCTTGGATAAATTGTGTTTAATCTATCAGCATTATCGTCTAATAATTTCTCTTCAAAAGTTATAGTCAAATCCTTAATTGAAATTATGTTTGAAAGAGATACCCTATCGATAACATTCTCCTTGTTTCTTAACACAGCAGTTATACCTGTAATATTCTTATTGTCATCATCTTCTGATTCAAACAAAATATTATAAGTACTTGCAAGGTCATACTTCCCCTTATACATAATCCCTACCTGATCAACAAATTTCCCCTCAGACAATTGAAGATCATATAGCTTTCTTACTAAAGAGAGGGCCTCATTACTAAAGCCCTCTACCTTTGATGTTTTAAGGGTTGATAGTGAACTTAGAAAAACCACTGAACAGAGAATAGTTATAATAGCTACAACAATTATCATTTCAATAAGAGTAAAACCTTTTTTCATAAAATCACTATCCTAAACTATTATTGAATAA
>NZ_JAVWJB010000054.1:0-8948 GCF_036639235.1 Clostridium sp. | reverse complement strand
AGGTTTATAGTATGTAGATGTTATGCAGATAAATTATCATTAACAGTATGCCCTGGTTTCATGTTTGTTGGCATCTGCTTTATGATCATATATACAATAAAGCAGCATAAAACCTTATCAAGTAGGTTAGTTCCTAGCTTTGTTATAAATGATGATACGAATATATTCTGTCCTGTTGTTTGTAGCCATAGGAATACAAAGTCAAGTCCAGTACCTGTAATGCCTTTATAAACAAGCACTCCAATAGGTGTTCCGATTAGTGGGCAAACAACTCCAAGTATAAGTCCAGTAATAATAGATGTTTTTAATGTGAATCCATGTCTTTTGCTTATAAGTCCAACAATAATACCAACAGCAATACTAACTAACATAAATGGAATGTTCTTAGGATTCATAAGTACTCCCCATAATAGGTTAGTAAGTCCTCCAACAACAGCTCCATACATTGGTCCATAATATGCTGCTATAAATATAGTTCCTATTACATCTAGATAAATAGGAAGTTTAAGTGAACCTGCTACTTGTCCTAAAACAATATTCATTGCTATAGCAAGTCCAGAAAAAATAAGGATTTTAGTTTTGTTTGTTTGCATTTCTAGTCCCCCTTTCATTACTATTCAATTTCAAATTATATTCTAAGTAGAGTTATAAATCTAATAGTTAATAGTTATACACAACTTTACAAGAATTTACATTATCTATAGCTTAAAAAGTTAACTATAATCCTTAACATAATTATCACAATAAATATGGGAATAGAATATTATAATACTGTGCAGTTATTATGTGAAAAAGGGGTGTATAATGTTTATTTCAATGCCAGAGAAACTAATAGTAAAGGCAGATTATGTAGATCCAGAAAAACTCGGAATATCACTAGATTCATATGAAAGATTATCAATAGGTGATGCTGAGAAGCTTAAAGTTAAGCTAGATAATATGCTTGATTACTTATACAAGAGAATTATGGAGTACAGAAGTTATGTTACAGATGATGAATTATTAAAGATTCATACAGAATTGCTAGAAGAATTTATTGAGATAAGTGTAGATGGTATAGACTGTCTCAAGAAGTTAAAGACTACAGGATACAAGGGACAAGATTTAGATGATTTAATAGATTATCACAAAAATAAATTTACAGGGGTATTTAACTTCCATGCTAATAAATTTAACTGTAAAAAAGCAGCTTCTCCTAAGAAAAGTATGAATCCAGATAAGCTTGATATGGCAATAGATAAAATATTAGAAGAAGTTAAAATTGCTTTTAATGATATTGTGAAAATGGCCAAGGACCTTACATTACCAGAGGTTCTTGATATATATAAATCAGGTTTTGCAAAGATTTTCTCCATACATGCTAATAATGTAGAGTGTTTCAAACAAGCTAAAACAGGAAAGACAAACGGAAAAACATTTAATGAACTTGTAGACTATCACAATAATAAATTCAACAATAACCTTAATAATCATACTAATATGCTTGGATGTAAGTAATAGATAATTTGAATTATATAACTGGATCCTCCTAAATATATATAATTATATATTAAATTTAGGGGGATATAGTTATGGGCTCTTATAGGGATTTTACGATTAAAAATTATGATACTTACGTAATAGCCTATGATTAGGGTTTGTGGAGTAGGTGGCAGCATATACCCTGATGAAAATATTGGGAATAATGTTGTTGATAGACTTTCAAAATACAAAAAGATAGATGGAATAGAGTACTATACATCAAAAAAGGCAAGGGAAACACTAGTAGAGTCTATTAATGAAGAGGATTTTGTAGTAATTGTAGAGGCTACATTCTACAGAATAGGAGTTGGAATGATAACCACAATGGATATTGCAAGGTACCTAGAATATATTGATTATAGGGACCTAGGAGAAAGTGCTATTGGTAGTATACTAAGTTCTAAATCATATATAAATGGAATGGTTATAGGAATTGATATACCTAGTATAGAGAACCTAGAGCCAAGTGCTAAGTTAAGTGAAAGGATTCTAGAAATAACAGAAGAGGTTAAGGGAATTATTATTAAAGAACTTCAGAAACATTTAGACGAAAGTGTAACATAAAGTACACAATGTGCATATTTTATATAGGATAATCCTCCGAATGGAGGATTATTTAATTTAATAGTAGTTTAGTTATAGAAATACAAAGGAATTTACGAGTAATTAGATTATTAAGGAGGATACAGGATATGTACTATTTTATAAAAAGGCCTTCAGGTGATATGAAGATTTATCATAAGGAATGGGAAGATAAATCTATTAGGGTCTATAATAAACGAATTACTGATAGTGAGAAGTAATGATTTAATCTGGAGGGATTTTAAACTTGATTTATATAATAATTCAATAAGGAAGGCAGTGGATATGCAATATGATGTAAGACTTGTTGGCTTTGGAGAACTTAACTTAATGACTAATCGAGGTTAAAATTAATATATAACTAAGGTAGGGGCAATACACTCTACCTTTAATTATACTTGCAACTATGTTTAACCTTAAATACTAAGCTTGTAACTAGAGAAATTATTATTGATAGAATTGATGCAATAAACAATACTATATATACATTTGATTTGAATGTTTCAAAAAGGTAGCCATACATAGCTTGCCCAAGTGGCATAGCACACATAGCAAGTGCCATCATACATGCAATAACCTTTCCTACAAGTTCCTTTGGTGTTTCCATTTGAACTGTAGACATCATTTTAATGCTTATAAAGCTTGCTATCATCATTATTAGGAAGCCACATATTAGAATAGTTATAAATGATGTGGTAGTGGATGCTCCTAAAAGTATTGGAATTCCCATAATACCAACTAATAATGCGCAAAGGATTAGTCCTAAGTAGCTTTGGTTTAGTTTAATTTTATGACCTATAAATGCTGTAAGGATTCCACCACATAGTCCACCTATAGCAAGTATCCCCTCTGAAAGTCCAAGAAGGCTATCCTTAAGTTTAAGTGTGTTAACAATAAGAATTGGGTTTCCAACAATCATAACTGATGATAATGCAAGATTAAAAAGTCCAATTAGAAGAATTATTTTTAAAATCATAGGTTTTTCATGGGTCATATAATTACGACTTTCATTAAAGTCGGATTTTATAATTTTAAATACCCCAATAGTATTGTCTTTTTTAGTGTGGGAAAGATTAATAAACATTTCCATTATAGCTGATAATATAAAGCATATAGTACTAGTTATTAAAACAGGCATTAGTCCAAATCCACCATATAAAACACCACCAATAATAGGCCCTATAAGGTTTGAAAGTGAGCTTATTTGATTAACTATAGCTGTTGCTTTTAGAATATTATCCCCCTCAACTATTGAAGGAATTGCTGATTGTACAGTTGGTTGATACATTCCGCTTATTCCAAATAAAATCATCATAATAACTAGGCATAGTGGCACAATTGGTAGTAAATTAATAGTAAGCATTAAGAAAATAAGCACTCCAGCAGTAATAAAGTCTAGTGTAACCATTATATTTCTCTTGTTAAATCTATCAGCTAGAACACCACCAATAAATGAAAGAAATATCATGGGTATAAATGAAAAAGCTAGAACCATTCCAAAAACAGCAGGTGATCCTGTAACTTTAAGAATGTGAAGAGGAATTGCAAATCTTAATATTGCACTTCCAAAGAGTGAAATTACTTGACCAATTGTAATTAAACTTAGGTTTTTGTTAAAAAGTTTTGTGTTATCCATAAATCCTCCTTTTAAATACCGACCGTTGGTATGTTTGGCTTAATAATATACTGCCCATTTAGGGCAGCCCTTAAAAGTATGATTTTATATGTTTAATAGTCTTATCTATCATATCCTTGTCAATTATACTTATTCCAAGTGAATCTAGTATATGTTTAAAGAAATATAGCTTTCTTTCAATTTCCTCAATAGAAGACTTAGATGTAATAGGACTTATCCATACATTCATTAAAGTTAAAATAACCTCAGCAAGTTCCTTTGGATAGTCTGTTTGAATAGAACCATCCCTAATGCCCTCCTCAATAACAGGCTGTAGATAAAGTGGGCTTGCCACCTGATAGTTACTAACAATCTGTGCATATAGGAACTTAGGATCCTGTAATTGTGAGGAGCACATCTTAAAAAACGCTAGGGTATTAGGGTTACTATACGATGATTCAAGCATAGCTCGAAGCTTACCAATTCCATTAAGTGATGAATTGTGTAATATACTATCATAATGCTGTGTACTTCTTTTTTCTATCATACCCATTACAGCAGCATAAATCTCATCCTTAGACTTAAAGTGATGATAAATAGCTCCCTTAGATAACCCTCCAAGACCATTAATAATGTCTTGAATAGTTGTATTATCATAGCCCTTTTCCATAAAAAGATTAAGAGAAACATCTAAAATTAGATTGATTGTTTCTTCTGGATGTTTGTTTCTTACCATAATACACCTCCAAACATACCGTTGGTATCTATACTATATTATAGGAATTTATTTGTCAACAAAATAAAAGAGTATTAGTGGAAATCCCTAATACTCTAACTTATTTAACTGATGAGCTAGAGTTAATTGTAGGTTGAGTAGATTTTTCACTACATAAAACAATTAGAAGGTTAGATACCATAGCTGCTGCCTGTTGACGTTGAAGCATTGCAGCTGCTATTTCAGGGGCATATGCAAGGTGACTAATTCTAGCTTATTCATTACTATTATTATACATTTTATCCGCTGTAAATTTCGTATACTGCTTAATTTCATGAATATCTTTATAAATTGACTCAACTAAAAAATACATAGGAGCCATAAACCCTATAAATGTCAACATAATGGCTATAAACTCGACATTTGTTAACAGACCGAGTATAAGACCTATAAATCCATATAAAAGTCCCCATGCAAAATACTTCATAATACCCCCCCTTAAATAATCTACCTATATTTTACATTAAGTAGGGGATAACTACAAAGAAAACCTGCTAAATTTTAACAGGTTTTTAGATTTTATATTAACTTTAATTCTTTTCGAATGATTGTCTAATTGCATTAACATCACTAAGAGCGCTTAGTGTAACCATTAGCTTGATTCTAGCTTTCTGACCTGGAATAGTGTCACCGAATATAACCCCCATTTCACGAAGTTGACGACCGCCACCTTCATATCCATATGAGTCGTTAACTCTTCCTTCAAAGCATCTAGAAACTAGAACAACAGGAATACCCGATTCTATTGCACGTCTAATGCCAGGAACCATTTTGTCTGGTACATTACCACGTCCCATAGCCTCAAGTACTATTCCCTTATCATGACTATCTATGCAGTAGTCAAGGAATCTAGAGTCCATTCCAGCACCACATTTTATAATTGATACATTTGATTCTATTTTATCTACATTGTAGAATTCATTTTTTTCGTTGTCTCTATAGAATATTGCCCTGTTATTGTCTACTATTCCTATAGGACCAAAATTAGGGGTTTTAAAGGTATCAAGACTCATAGAATTAGTCTTTGTAACCTCACTTGCAAGGTTAAGATAACCTGATAAGCAGACCATAACTCCGCGGCCTACTGCTTCCTCTGATACAGCTGTACAAATAGAAGCTGCAAGGTTAGCAGGTCCATCATAGCCAAGTTCAGAGCTACTTCTCATAGCGCCTGTGAAAATAACAGGCTTATTAGTATTAAGTGTTAAATCAACAAGATAAGCTGTTTCCTCAAGGGTATCAGTACCATGGGTTACAACCACTCCTGATATATCATCCCTATCTACATATGACTTAATTGTTTTAGATAAACTTAGCATAATTTCAGGGGTCATATGTGGACCTGGAAGAGTTGAAAATGTATATGTCTCTATTTCTGCAAACCCATCTATACCAGTAACCTTAGCCATTATCTCCTCACTTGATAGTGAAGGAACAGCTGCCTTAAGCTTCTCGTCTACCTTCATAGATATTGTTCCACCATTGAATATAACTGCGACTTTCTTCATGTGTCCTCCCTATGACTTATATGTATTTTCATCATTATACTATCAATAATTAATCTGTTCAAACAACTAGTGGTAAAATAATTTTAGTGTGTGAGAACCAAACATATACTTTAATGGTCTAATATATAAACACAGTATTAGCATGCTAAGGAAATGGAGTTTTTATTTATGGAAAATATAAAGCTGGTGAAAATAGCTAAAAAGGGAAGTAAAGAGGCATTTTCATCTCTTATAAAGTTATACGAAAAGGATCTATACAGGGTTAGTATTACCATGGTTAAAAATAATGAGGATGCCCTAGATTGTATTCAAGATACAATACTTAAGGCATATGAAAAAATAGAAACACTAAAGGAAGAAAAATTCTTTAAAACATGGCTTTTAAGGATATTAATTAACAACTGTAATAATCTAATTAACAGTAGAAAGAAGATAGTTGACCTAGGTGGATATATTCCAGAGGAGGCTATAAGTGAAGATATAGAATCTATAGAAATAAAGGAATATGTAGATGGACTTGAAGATCAGCTTAGAATACTAATTGTTCTATACTATTTTGAGGATATGGGAGTTAGAGAAATTTCAACTTCACTTAAAATACCTGAGGGTACTGTTAAGTCAAGACTACATAGGGCAAGAGGATTACTTAGCCAAATGATAAGTAAGGATATGGAGGGGCTTGTATAATGAATGATGATAAATTAATAAGTGATATGCTTAAATCAAATGATGATTTAGTTGTACCAAGTGAAATAAGCAAGGGAATAGATGAAACCTTATTAAGTCTTAAGGATAAACAATGCTCTAATAAAAGCAATAAAACTAAAAAACCTATACTAAAGTGTGGAGGGATTGCAGCTGGAATAGCTGTAACGTTACTTATAACCCTTGGAAGTTTATTTCCAGGTTTTGCCGATGAAATTCCAATAATAAATAAGATATTAGGAAGTGAGTCTATATTTAATAAGGAAAGTAATGACAATCTTATAGCTGTACAGAACTGTTCAATTAGTGTTAATGAAACTAAGGGGGGTATTACAGTTAAGGAGTTAGGATATGACGGAGCAGCTTTTTATCTTGTATATGAGACAAAGGGTGATAATGGATTTGGTGATCCTAAAATAATAGTAAATGGACAGGAGTTTACACCAGGATATTTTCCAGAGGATGATAATAAAAGTATACATACCTTAGTATATCCAATACCAGTAGATAGTAAGTTCCAAGATAAATTCTGTGCAAATATTATCTTTGAAAAAGCTAAGGATAAGAGTAGAAGTATAGTATTTCAAGTTAACCTAGATAAAAAAACCCTTATTGGAGAAGGTAAAAATAAAGACATTAGTAAGGTTATAAATAAGGGGAAGCTTAATATGGAGATAACCTCAGTTAACCAGTCTAATTCATATGTAACAGTAGGGACTATATATGACGAGTATTACCCAGATGAATTTAACATAGTAGTATATGATGATAAGGGGAATCCTCTTGATCAACTAGATATGGGTCGACTTGAAAAGAAGAATGGGAAAACATATGTAACAAGAGTATTTAAGGCTTATAGTAGCACTAATATATCTAAGATAGAGGTTGTTAGGAAAACTCTGGTTAATTTTACAGGATATATACCAAGAGTTAAAAGGGAAATTAAATTAACAGAGGCAACTCCTATAACTGTTAATTATTCTAAAGGAAGAAGTTTAACGATTAATAAGATTATAAAGACTAAGTATGGTTATGAGGTTATAGTAAGGTTTAATAATGTTCCAGGAATTGAATTTATATATAGTGGGGGAGGAGCTGGGGAGATTATGATTAGAGATAATAATAAGCCAGATAAGGAATATAGTTCATATGATACTCCTAGTAGAGATATGCTAAGTGATGGTAGCTATAAATTAACATTTGGTAGTGAATATGATACTGAAAAATTTGACTTTACGAATTCAAGCTTAATAGTAGGTAGTCCTGATAATTCTATAAAGGTAATTCAAGAAATTAAACTAACTAGATAAAATAATTCAGTGGCTGTTACAAAATTTTATTATTTTGCAACAGCCACTGTTTTTAATGTATTTTACATGCACCAGAACTTCCATCTAAAAATATTGGATAGTTTGGAGGAGAATTAGTAAAATGGGCATACATAAAAATCATAGCTATAGTTAAAATAACAAAAAGGATAAGTACCCATACCTTAAAGTTACCATATTTGTATGTATAGTATGCAAGTGATTGCCCAACTAGGTCTGCAAGTAGCAAAGAAAATATGTCTAATATAATAGAGTGTATTCCAAATCCTCCAAGTAATGTGTAATAAAATGTGACTATTACTATAGGGGCCACAATAGGTGAGAGCATTGAAGCTATAAGATAACTTCGTCCCTTAAATGTATAGTCCCTATGGAATTTAAAGTAGCCAATTATGTTCCATATAAGTAGTGGGTAAAAGGCAAGTTTTAGGTGTTCCCATATGCTTTCGTTAACAGGTACAAATAAGCCTACATAAGGATTATTACCAGTTAAATTAAAAACGTAATGAAAAAATGCCCCAAGTAAAAAAGAGATAGGTATTCCTATACAAAGCCATTTCCCAGGTGTTAAAAATCGTCTTTTCATAAGAGCCTCCAAAAAATGTTCATATTAATTAGTATTACCCACAAGCGTATATTATAATTCTATTCCGAAAATCAATGTAAAACAATTACATAATTCTATATTGATTTGGATAAACTAAGGTAAATTATTGTTAGGAGGTGCTTTCATGGGAAAGTCAATGGTTGATAAGGTTCAGTCAGGAATATCAAGTGCAGAGAGAAAAATGAACAATGCTGCTGAGTCTATGGGAGATAAGATGGTAGAATCTGTTAAAGCTATGGAGTCAGGTCTTAACAAAGCAGAAGCTAAGCTTAAGAATCTTGAAAATAAGATTAAGTAAAATATATTA
>NZ_JAVWJB010000053.1:0-9032 GCF_036639235.1 Clostridium sp. | reverse complement strand
GGACACTTGTATATCTGAAATAAAATTATTTTAGCAATTTGTAAAAATTACAAGTAGACAGAGATTGTCTACTTGTAATGGTATAATATGGATTAGAGTTGAATAACTAATTATGTTGTAATAAGTCGAGAAGAAGCTGTTTAATCTATATGGGGATAGATTAAATGGCTTTTTCTTTGTTTATTATATTTAGTTAATGTCTATTTAATGAAGTAATTAATAGTTATAGGGTAGTTCCTTGTATTGTACAATTAATATTTCCATTGTTTAATATTTTAGCTTTAGGTGTGTTATATATTATTGGTTTATATGGCATTGGGAAGTAGGAGTACTTCTCTGAATAAATATGAAATTCATTATGAATAAGATTTCTATTATATAGCTCCCCAGAATTATTAAGTCTATGGGAATTAGTTAGTGTTCCATTATTATAAAATCTATTGTAGTTAGATAGTGTGTTTTTATTAATTAAAGTGTTGTTATTGTTAAGTGTTTTCACGTTATCTATTAGACCTGTACTAACTACTTTGCCGTTAATGTTAAGTACTTCATAGTTTCTTATATATGAATTTATGGTATGGGTTCCGTTAAAATTAGTGGTTCCATAATTGTATAAATGTGAAATATATCCAGTGGTTGTTATGTCTGAGTTATTTATAAAGTTAATAATGCCGTAGTTCGAGATTATCTTTTCAATATAAATATGTCCTGTTATTGTAAGGCTAGCGTTTTTTCTAATTATTATATTGCCATTTTTATGTTTGTTATGTGTACTTGGAATGGTAATTGGCTTCATAACATGAATAAGCATGGCGGTGCTATCATTACTTGCAGATTCAAACTCCTTATATGTATTAACTTCTCTATACCCATTTTTTAGCTTAGTTATCTTATCTGAATAGTTAGGGTAACAGGCTTTACAGTTATGGGATATTACGCTTTTTTCAAAGGCTTTAATGTTATTAATATCACCATTTATAATTATCTTGTCGTAGGCATCATTTAATTTCTTAGTCTCAGAATAGTGTGTACCTCTAATGTTAACAAGAATAGAGTCAGCCTTACGATACATATCCTGCACTTTTTCTATATCCTTATAGGTGAAAGGAATATAGGTAAACTCATAGAACTTACCTATAAATGCTAGGTTTTTATCATGTAAAAATGTAGAATCATAGGTTCTAGCATGTCCAAGTCCACCCTGTGACTTTGGAGTATAGTATTTAATTATTTTTTCAGCAAGTAGATAGTGATCTATTACCCTTCCATATGATAAATAAATAGGTTTAATATGCTTCTTATCTTCACTTTCGCTTTCTGGAATTTGGGAAATATATTGACGTACTTGTTTAAGTCTTAATCGAATAGTAGGGCTAGTTGCCTTACCTACAAAGTCACTATGAACAGCATTCATGATTTCTTGTAAACCTTCCCTAGATTTGATTAAAGCCTGTGATGGATTAGATGATATTACAGGTTTAAGCTGTGGTGCATAGGTTGTTGAAGCCAGCACTATTGGTTGTAGAACTACTGATGTAACAGCCATAATGCATAGGAATTTAATTAGTAATTTAAACTTGCAGTTCATTTTATTTTCTCCTTTGTTAATTATACTTATATATTACTTAATTATGTAAAGTTGTACAATAATATTAAATATAATAGTTGAAAAAATATGATAAATAATGCTAAAATTTGCTAAAGAGAATATGCAAAATAAAAAGTCATATTTTAGGTGGATTGTATCTACAGTGGAGGAGTTATTATGAACAAAGGTAAAAGGTTTATAGCATATGCAGTGACTATTATGATGGTGGTTTCAGGAGTTATGGCTGCTGCTGAAAGTGAGAGTGTTGTTTTTGCTGCTAAGATGAGTAGGGCAGAGGCTGCATGTAAGGCTAAGGTAGACAAGATTACTAGTTCCTTAAAGAGTAATTATCTAGGGCTTAAGAATGTTGGTCAATGGCAGCAGTATATTAAGGAAGCTAGGGCCTTAGCAGGAAAGCTTAGTAGAAGCACTAGAGTTAAGTATGTTAATCAGATTGATAAGGCAGAGGCTTTAGTTAATGCAGCTGCTAGGGTTAATAAGGTTGAACAGAGCATGGAAGTTAATGCTCACACTATTAAGAATACTGTTACTTGGGATATGTATATTAATCTAGCTAAGACTGATCTGGCTAAGGTTGATAAGAATATATTCTCTAAGCAGATTTCTGAGCTTAATTCAAGAATAAAAACAAGAGAGACTATTATTGCAAATATTAAGAAGGTTATGGTTAGTGAAGAAGTAACTATATCAGGTGGTAGCTATCCTATTCATGGGGAACTTGTAAAGCCTAAGAATCCACCAAATAATATGAAAACTGTTATTATTGTTGGTGATGCAGGTCCTACAGGTAGAGATGGTGGAACCTATGTTAATAGTCCGTATAAGGATATTGCAGAGGGGCTAGCAAGCAGGGGAGTTGCTTCGTTTAGATTCGACAAGAGATACTATACATATGGTGAGGAGTTTTCTGTTGAGGAGGATTTAGCATTTACTGTTGAAGAGGATTATGTTGAAGATTATAGTAAGATCATAAGATACTTATCTGGTAGAGGAGATATTAATGAAGATAATATTTATGCCCTAGGGTTTGGTCAGGGTGGAAGTATTCTTCCTATGTTAGATGGTGCGAGTGGACAAGCTAAAGGATATATTTTCATGGGAGCTAATAAGGCTTCAGTTGAGGATACTATTCTAAATGTTATGGTGAATATGCTTAGTAGTGCACCTGATTTAACAGAGGCTGAGAAGAGGGAAAGAATTGAATATGTTAAGGGTGAATATGACTTAATAAAGGGTCTAACCCAGTCATCACCTGATGATTTCTTCTTAGATATGTCAACTAAGTACTGGTTAAGCTATAAGGGATATGATGGGGCTAATATGGCTAGAAGCATTAATAAGCCTATGATGTTCCTACATGGTACTAATGACTATATGGTGCCTTCAAGTGAACTTAATGAATATAAGTCAGCTTTATCAGGCAGCTCTAATGTTTCATTTAAAGAGTATGCTGGATTAACTAGTGAATTTATAACTGGACCTAAGAGTTTTGATGCTTATAGCATTAAGGGGAAGGTTTCACAAACAGTTATTGATGATATAGCAGGGTTTTTAAATAAATAATCAAATATAATAGATATGCTTTTTAATAAGGTTATATGTATGCCGATCACTATTGTGGTTGGCATATTTTTATTAATATAAATTCCAAAATATATATTGGTTAATTTATAAATTTATAGAAGGAAAGTACCTAATTAGAATTATTTCACATGTATTATATGGTGAATTGCTTGTAAATTTATTATATTGTAGGTAGTTTGTTGAATTGGCATCTTCCATGTAATATACTGTTATTGAAAAGGAGTCGATTTAATTGGTATTTAGTAGTTTAATATTTTTATTTGTATTTTTTCCAATTATTCTAGCTGGGTATTACCTTATTAAAGATGACTATAGAAATTATTTTTTACTTTTAGCTAGTTTAATTTTCTATGCATGGGGAGAGCCTGTGTATGTTTTATTAATGTTATTCTCTATTCTTGCTAACTACGGCTTTGGGCTTTTAGTTGCAGGGGGAAGGAGTAAGTCTATTTCGAAGTTCTATGTAGGACTTTCACTTGTTTTTAATCTTGGGTTACTTGGGGTTTTCAAGTACACAGGATTTATAATGTCTAATATAAATAGTCTTTTTGGGCTGGATATACCATATCCAAGTCTTCAACTTCCACTTGGAATATCATTCTTTACTTTTCAGGCATTAAGCTATGTTATTGATGTTTATAGAAATGATGCAAAGGTACAGAAGAATCTTTTTAATCTTGCGCTTTATATTGCATTGTTCCCTCAACTTGTTGCAGGGCCTATAGTTCGTTATCAATCAGTTGCGGATCAGATGGTAAGTCGTAGTCATACTGTTGAGAAGTTTGGTGAAGGTGTTAAAAGGTTTATGCAGGGTATGGGTAAAAAGGTGCTTATAGCAAATCCATTAGGTAGTGTTGCTGATACTGTTTTTGTTATACCACCAGATGAAATATCTGTTGCAACGAGCTGGATTGCAATTATTGCATATTCACTTCAAATTTACTTTGACTTTAGTGGTTATTCAGATATGGCAATAGGTCTTGGTAAGATGTTCGGATTTGATTTCCTTGAGAATTTTAATTATCCATATATATCACAAAGTGTTTCAGAGTTCTGGAGAAGATGGCATATATCTCTTGGAAGCTGGTTTAGAGAGTATGTTTACATACCACTAGGAGGTAACAGGGTAGGGCCTATTAGGGTATACTTTAACCTATTTGTTGTGTGGATGTTAACAGGTTTCTGGCATGGTGCAGCATGGAATTTTGTTGCATGGGGACTGTATTTTGGAATTTTAATTGGCCTTGAGAAGGCCTTTGTTTTGAAATTACTATCTAAGGTTTATAGACCTATAAGACATTTATACCTAATTATAGCTGTTATTATTGGATGGATATTTTTTAGGGCAAGTAGTTTCGGTTATGGGATTGACTATATGAAGTCTATGATTGGAGCAAATTCTAATCAGTTATATGATAATTTAACCTATGTATTCTTAAATGACTATGGGGTCCTATTATTAGTAGGACTCGTTTTATCAACTCCGGTTTTAAAGTGGTTAGTAGGTTATATTATGGATAGGAAACCAGCTCTTTTAGAGAATAGTGTTTTCTATATTTCAAATTCCCTAGTATATGGTGTTATGTTTCTTGTTATTGTTGTTAAATTAGTTAATTCAACATATAATCCGTTTTTATACTTTAGATTTTAAGGAGGAGCCATGAATAGAAAACAAGCAATATGGATGATTATTCCCTTTCTTGGTATAGTTTTTGGGTTTACTGCCTTAATGTATATTAAGCCTGATTATTATGAGAGTAAATCGGAAAATAGGTTATTAGCTCAGAAGCCTGTAAAAGGAAAAACAGGTGATAAAACATATAGTGAAGCCTACGAAAAGTATGTAACAGATCAATTTCCTTTAAGAGATAGAATGTTAAAGCTTCACACTAAAATTGAAATAGAAAAAAATAAAACTGATATAAATGGATATTATCTTCAAGGAAATGGGTGGATATTTGAAAAAAGCAGCTTAAGACTTAGTGAAGATGATGCTAAAGAGTGTTCGGATAAGATTAATGAGTATGCTAAAGTGCTGAGAAGTAGGGGAAAGGAAGTTTATTATGCTTCAACTCCACAGAAGGAAAATACCTTAGTAAATATTATGCCTGCATATTCTAACCTAAATATATTAAGTAGAAATACCCAGATGTTTTTAGGTGGAATTAATAGGGGTAATGTGAATCTTATTAATGTTTCAGATGACTTTAAGAAGAATTATAATAGTGAATTCCTAGAGAATATGTACTTTAAAACAGATAACCACTGGAATGGAATAGGTGCTTATGCTGGTTTTAAGTCTATTATGAATGGTATGGGAGTTAAGGTAAATGATTCTGATTATATGGTTGAAAGTATAGAGGGGAAGGACTTCCTTGGTATATATAATCAGAACCTATATAGTATCTATCCTGAGGGTGAGAATATAGAATATGTTTACAGAAAAGGTTCAGGGGGTAGGGAGTACTACCTACATAATGGAACTGATTTCCAAAGGGTAGATAAGGAGAAGATTATAGGTACTGGAATTAAGGGAAAAGAGGTTACCTATTCAACTGCATATACATCATCTAGTATCCATTACAAGACAATTAATAGGGATGCACCTATTAAGAAAAAGTTATTAATATATAGGGATTCATATCATTCAGCTATGAGCTGGTTATTTGAGGATATGTTTTATGAGGTTGAGGTTGTAGACCCAAGGTATATTAGTAAGTCTAAAACAACAAGTATGGATATTGCAAAGACAACTGATGCGGATATTGTACTTATGATGTATAATGATTTTGGTTTTATCACCATGATAAGTGAAATGTAGCAGAGATATGCTGTATATAAAAAACGAAAAAACATACATGCTATCACATATTAAATTTTATATCAAAATGGGTAAAATAGAATTTATTGACAGGCTATAATACTTAACTTAATATTGATTTATGGGAAACTATACATAATATAAATGTATGGTTTTTCTTTTTAACAAGCCTTATTAAACACAAATAAATTTGAATTTTGGGGGATGAAGGTATGGTAAAGAATCAATTAATAGCAGCGGTTACAGCGGGAATTATGTTAACCTCAACGGCGGTTAATATTATTAATTCACAGCTTCAAGTAGACTATGTTTATGCTATTAGCTCTAGTGCTAAGAAGGTAGAGGATAAACTTAATACTATTTTAAGTAGCATTAGGTCTAAGGGTCTACTAGATGCTAACATTGTATCTATTAAGAAGATGGTAACAGATGCAGCTTCTTTAAATGCTAAGCTTTCGGAGGGTGCTACTAAGAAGAAGTACGCGGATACAATTAGTAAAATAGAGGCTTTGATTCTTGCTGCACAGGGGGTAAATGCCCTCGAAACTTCATACGCTAAAAATTCTAAAACTATTGGAAATGCAGAGGTTTGGGAAAATCAAATCCTAGGAGTTAAAGGTAGAATTGTGAAGGCAGATAAGAATTTGTTTGCTAAGGAATATAAGGCTTTAGTAGAACGGGTAGTTAAGGTAAGCCAAGGAGTTAATACTATTAAGAGGAATTATGCTGCTTCTATTTTGAAGGTTGAATCCCTTGTTAAAGAGGGGGAAGCCCTAATATCTAAGGACCAAAAAGTAGCTCTTGAGAAATTAAGGTTAGCTAAGGATGCAGCTATAAAATTGCAAAAACATCAGAGTAAAATGACTCTTATTAAGAGGATTAATAAGAGTATTAAGATTATAGATGAAAGTTTTTTAAAGAGTGTTACTGTTAAGTCTAATGAAGATGCAGTAGCACTTAAGGGGTATTATGATAGGATTATTATATCCCCAGGGCAGAATGGTGATCCGGTAGATATAACAGGAGTTGAAGCTTTAGAAATAAATATAGATTCTACGTGCTTTCTATCTTTAACTTCAGCAATTGTTGGAGATATGAAGATTGTAAGCGGATTAAATGCTGCTGTTATAAATATTGAGGGAACCAAGATAGATAGTATATATACTGAGTCATCTACAATGATTGGAAGTATATATGTTGGAGCCAAAAACTCAAATAGTCAAATGGTTATAAACAATATATTCTCAAATATTAAGCCGAGTAGGGACCCTGGGGTAGCACCATTTTTGACTATTAACTGTGGAGTATCTAATGTATATGTTAATACTCCTATAGCTATGGTTTTAGAGGGGGATATTAGGAATTTGGTTGTTGATTCCCCTGAGGTATTCGGTGATGTTCAGGGTGTTATAGGGAATTTACTAGTTAAAAAGGGAGCAAGAAACCTTGTTTTAAGTGGACAGGGAACAATTGAAAAAGCTAGTGTACTTGAAAGTGGAACTATAATATCAGGAATCAAGATTCCAGCAAATCTTGAGAATGTTATAAGGGATGAGTCACGTGCTGTGGTTAAAACAGTTATGAAGTTTGTTGTTGATACTGAGTTTGGAATAAAGGTAACAGATCCCGCTGAAGAATATAAAATGTATCTTGAAGCTATTTCTGATAAGGATATTAAAATAACCCTTGTTAAGGTAGGGGGGAAAGAAAATGTTTATAGGATAACATTAACCCATGGTAAATACTCAGAAAGCAAGGATGTTAAGTTAATAGTTGCAAAGCAGGATGCATCACTTGAGAAAAAAAGTGAAATGAATAATTACGAAGGTAATTTTCTGTGGAAATCTAAAAATGGACTTGGAACAATTCATATGCCAGGAGACATGGGTCCACCTGATAATGACTATAGCTTAAATGGAGGGTATTTGGCACTACAGTTAATTGATAGTAGTGGTGTAGCAGTTAAGTTAAGTGATGTGCTTGAAAGTATTACTCTTAAGAGAAATGATGATTACCTAGATGTAATTCCAGATAATAATAGGGAAAAAAGTGACTTTGGACTTGGTGAAGTTGAAGGAGGGGGAACCAATTTAGCTAGTCCAGAGGGAGGAAATTCAGTATTCTATGGACTTAAGGTTAAGAATGGAAAAACCTATACAATGGCATTCTCAAGTGAAGAAGTTAGCGATATTCTAGTAGGAGTGAAGCCAAAGACTTTGGCAGCTGTAGGGGAATACACATTAAAAATAACCCCAGCTCACCAAGGAGAAGCAAATAAATTTATTAAAATATCAGATTCAATTGAATTTAAGGTAAGCATTAAATAAATTTTAAAGGGGCTGTTACAAAATAATTTAATTTTGTAGTAGCTCCTTTTTATGCCTCGGTATAGGTAGTAGCTGGTGGCTATCTTGGTATGCGGTGGGATTTTTCCTAGAAGGCCTAAGAGCCTAAAACAGCACCACGCTAAGTGCAATCATAAACTCGGTAAACCTCAAACATATGATTTTACTAAGCGGGGCACTGTTTTCGGCCCTAAGTCCTTCTAAGTCAAAACCCAATGATACCAAGACATCCACCAGCTACTACCATAAACATATTCATTCAGATGAGGGATTGTAAAATTTAATTATCTTGCATACAGGGGGAAGATGATAAGCTAACTTCTTTTTTAGTAGGTATAGCTTCATGTTAAGAGACCCTTCCCTCCTGACGTATCATTGGGTTGTGACGTAGAAACTCTTAGATCTAAAAATGCAAAGATACTTAGGAAAGCCTAGTGTTTGAGGGTTTACCCGAGTTTTAGGCTGCCCTTAGTGGATTTGTATTTTTAGGTCTTAGAGTTTCTTGGAATAATCCCACCGCATACTGAAGGGGGGCAGGGTCTTTTAACTATACCAACTACAAAAGAGGAATCTCTAATGGAGACTCCTCTTTTGAGTTATTTGTTTAAGAATTCGACAATGGAATTTATAACTGAAGGGTCTACATTAGATTTTTCTAAGTAGGCATTTGGAG
>NZ_JAVWJB010000052.1:0-9653 GCF_036639235.1 Clostridium sp. | reverse complement strand
TTTAATACTTTTTTCTCTATTCTAGATACCTGTACCTGAGAAATTCCAAGTATCTCAGCTATTTGATTTTGAGTCATGTCCTTAAAGTATCTAAGCATTATTACCTGTCTACCTCTTGAGTCTAATTTATTTATACAATCCTTAAGTGCAATTTTATCTACAACCTCATTACCATAATCCTTTTCTTGACTAATCTTATCGATTAGAAGAACTGGTGAACCATCATCTTGGTGAATGGTTTCATATAAATACTCAGGTCTTGTTGTACTTTCAAGGCTTAACAATATATCTTCCTGTGATACTCCCATATCCTTTGATATTTCATCAAGTGTTGCTTCACGACCAAGTTCCTTCGCCATTCTTTCCTTTGTAATCTTAACCTTTTTCGCAGTTTCCTTAAGGTTTCTACTAACCTTAATAAGTCCATCATCCCTAAGAAATCTTTTAATTTCTCCCATTATCATAGGAACAGCATAGGTTGAAAACTTAACATTAAACTCATCATTAAAATTCTTAATAGCCTTAATCATTCCAATTGAGCCTAATTGAAAAAGGTCTTCATAATCGTACCCTCTATTTAAAAACTTTTTAGCAATAGACGCTATTAGCCCTATGTTACTTTTAACTAAAATGTCCTGTGCTTCACTGTCATTATTTTGGGCTCTTTTTATAAGTTCTAAAGTTTCCTCCTGACTTATCATAGTATAGCTTGTCTTCTCATTACACATATTAACCCTCCAAGCTAAACTGATACAGACTTAAATATTTTAGTTAACTTTATCTTTGTACCCTTTTCACTAGTTTCGACTTCCATACCATCCATAAATGACTCCATTACTGTAAATCCCATACCTGACCTTTCAAGTTCTGGCTTAGATGTATATAGAGCCTGCTTTGCAAGGTCTATATCTTCAATTCCCTGGCCAAAATCTATTATCTCAACCTTAAGTACGTTTCCTTTAATAGAGCAGTTTATTACAATATTTCCTGAGGAATTTTCATATCCATGTATTATAGAATTTGTTACTGCCTCTGATACTGCAGTTTTTACATCTGTTAATTCATCAATTGTCGGGTCTAGCTGAGATGCAAATGCTGCAACTGTAACCCTTGCAAAGGCTTCATTTTCAGATACACTTGGAAATTCTAACTTCATATGATTTTCAAACATCACTTAAACCTCCTATAAACTTGAAACAGCAGTTTCAATATCACTGTGCTCAGGAATTATTTTAAATAGACCACTTAATTCAAAAACCCTTTTAATGTTTGGCTTTAGATTAACAACACAGGCCTTACCTCCTGTTGCTGAAAGTTTTCTAAACCTTCCCATAACAACACCTATTCCTGAACTATCCATAAAATTTACACCATTAAAGTCAAAAACAATATTTTGACTTCCAAGTTCCTCAATTTTATTGTCTATTTTAATTCTTACAATCTCAGCATTATGGTGATCAAGCTCACCTACTAAAGTGGTAACTAACGTACTATCGTGTCTATCAAAATTTATATACATATTAATCCCTCCAAATTATTATAGCTAGGTTAATATATTCTTTTATAAAACATTCAAATCCTTTAAATAATGCATGAAATCGTACCACAAATTCCCTTACTTCGTAGTATTTTTCATCTATATCTTATAAAATTCTATTTTAAAAATCATTTTCCTTTAAAATAATTTATTTATCTACACAAAAAAGAGATAGGATTCCCTACCTCTTATATTATCAAACATATATTATTTATTTTATTTTGGCATTAGTATATAAATTAATGGGTTATTAAACACCTTTTTAGAAAGTGCCTTAATATCATCAACAGTAACCTTTTCCATCACACTTAATACTTCCTTATATTCAAGTGGAGAATTATATTCAATTTCTCCCTGTATTAAATAATCAACCATACTTGAAGATGATTGAAGGGTTACTTCTGTATCTATAATAAATCTTTCCTTAATAAGCTCTAGGCTTTTTTCTGTAAGGTCAAAATTAGTGCTTACTTCTTTAATAACACTATCTATTACGCTGCAAGCCTCATTAATATTTTCCTTTGAAACACCTGCATAAATATATAGCATTTTAAGGTTTTTCATAAAATCAATATCTGTATATGTGCTGTAGGCTAGTCCTCTTTTATCTCTTAACTCTTTAAATAGAATAGAGTTTCCTCCTGAACCTATCTTCTCACTAAACAGTGTTAGTATAATACTTTCTTCCCTAGTTAAATGCTGAATATCAAACCCATATATAATATGTGATTGGGAAATTCCTTTTTTAGTTTTTTTGATTAGTTTGTTTGGTATCGTAGTTTTTTCTTCTTCAAATGGATATTCTCCACCTTTTTCCCACTGGCCAAAATGATTATTAACCATATTAACAACCTCTTCATGTGGGTATGAACTTACTATACAAACTATTGAATTGTTAGGTACGTAAAACTTCTTATGAAAGTCTATTACCTCACTCCTAGTAATTCCTTTAACAGACTTTATGCTACCTGCAATATGATATTTATATGCCTTATCACAAAATGCCTCTGAATATAATCCTTGATAAGCTAAATCCTCTGGGTCATCTTCCCCCATTTTGATTTCTTCAAGTATTACCTTCTTCTCAAGCTTAAATTCCTCTTCATCAAATGCTGGGTTAATCATCATATCAGATACAATTTCAAGTGCCCTTTCAGCCTTAGTTTTAATAACACCTATTTCTAAAACTGTTTGGTCATATGAAGTATATATATCCATTTCTGTTGCAAGCTCTTCAAGGTCATTATTAAATTCATCAATATTTCTTGAATGTGTTCCCTTAAATAGCATGTGTTCAATTAAATGGGATATTCCACTTATCTTCTCACTTTCATATAGTGATCCTACTTTCACACCAAATCCAAGTGAGAATATATTCCCATCTATTTGATAAGTTATAACCTTTAACCCATTTTCTAGTGTGGATTTTTTGATTTTGTTTATATTCATTCTTACACCCTTTCATTATTCACTAAAAAAATCAAGTCATAACTTCAAGTGTCTATCCTAGGAAATTAAAAGGCAGATATAATCTGCCTACTAATTAAACTTTCTAGGTATAAAACCAACTTTTTTGTATACTTTTCTAAGCATTTTTCTAGCTGCATATTCTGCCTTGTCGGCTCCTTCCATGTATATGCTTTCTAGGAAGTCCTTATTATTCATAAGGTGATTATATTCGTCTCTAATAGGTCTTAGTCCTTCAACTATAACCTCTGCTGTATCCTCTTTGAATTTACCGTATCCTTGACCTTTATATCTTTCAACTATGTTATCAATTGATTCACCTGAGAAAATTGAGTACATAGTAAGAAGATTCTTAATACCTGGTTGATCATCTGAGTAGTTAACCTCACCAATTGAATCTGTAACAGCTCTTTTAACCTTATTTCTAGTTTCCTCTGCTGTTTCTGATAACAGAATGAATGCATTCTTATTGTCATCAGACTTAGACATCTTCTTAGTTGGTTCTTGAAGGCTCATAACCCTAGCCCCTGCCTTTGGTATAAATGGTTCTGGTACAGTAAATGTATCGCTATATCTTTGATTAAATCTTGATGCTAAGTCACGAGCTAGCTCTAAATGCTGCTTCTGATCTTCCCCAACTGGAACAAGATCACTTCCATATAATAATATATCTGCAGCCATTAATGATGGATAAGTAAATAATCCTGCATTAAGGTTTAGTTCGCTTTTTTTAGATTTTTCTTTGTACTGGGTCATTCTATTAAGTTCACCCATATAAGTCATGCAATTTAATACCCATGCAAGCTCTGCGTGAGCTGATACATGTGATTGAACAAATAGTGTGTTCTTCTTTGGGTCTATTCCTGAGGCTATATATTGTGCAAGAACCTCAATAGTTCTAGCTCTTAAGTCCTTAGGGTCTTGGGCTACTGTAATCGCATGTAAATCTACTACACAGTAGTAACAATCGTATTCATCTTGAAGATCCACCCAGTTCTTAAGTGCTCCTAGATAATTCCCTAATGTTAATTTACCTGATGGTTGTGTACCACTAAATATGGTTTTCTTATCACCCATAAAATCCCTCCTATGTATATTATATGCGCAAAAAAATCCCCCGTCATAACTAGACGAAGGACAGTTTCCTTTTATGACTATCAGTTATATTAAACCGGATAATTCTATACAATCAACTATGATTATATAATATATTCTCATTAATGTAAACATTAATAGCCAGTACATCCTATGTATTGTCGAATAAATAAATACTGCTCATTACTTAACTCAAAGTAATCTAGAAGTAATCTGTCTATTTCCCTATCATCTGTGTCTTTACCCTTGTATAAATTCTCTATACTCTTTATAAATGGAACAATCGGTATATTAATTATCTTATTAGGATAATACTCATATAGGCTATCCCCTAGCTTTTTAGCAATGGTTTTAATGTAAAACTCATATATACTACTATTTAATATACAAGTTAAAAACTCATAACTATATTCATTGCTACTTAGCTTTAATCCATATATATCTGCACTAAAATAATTTCCCCTATCTATAGTAAACCTGTTGTTTGGTGACTTATAAGGAAAAATAATTTTGGTGCCCTCAAAATATTCACTTTTACGTCCCCACTGAATATTGTACCAATGCCTTATTCCACGTATACACTCACGTCTTATTTCAAGTTTCTCCTTATAAGGCATAAGAAACTCCTTAGCGTGTGGATAAGATTCTATATTATCAATAATATCTGTGTATATTATTTTCTTAAGTGGTATATCTGTATAAAATCTATTTACCTGCTTACCTTTTAGCCATGGTTTTAATAGCTTTTCTTCAACATTAATACTATCATTATTATTAACTATAAATGCCTTATCACTACCTGTTATAATTCCTTGAAAAGCAAATGCAATATCGCAAAGCTTAATATTACATTTTTCGTGAATCTTATTTATAATCTCCTTCTCAGTGCTACTATAAAAGCTCCATGGCTTTCCCTTAATATCTATGGCATCAACCTTAATATAACTGCTAAGCTTCTCTTCCTTTAGGTCTATATCATCAAAAACCTTATCTCCCATATCCTTACCACACTCTTTAAGCTTAAAATACTCAATAGACCCTGTAGGGTTTTTGCTTAAAAACATTATTATATTATCTACTCCAACACCTTTCAATATCCTTACTCCATAAAAATCTATTATCCTATCTATTGAAGCATTATTAATTATGTAGTTTCTTATTCCATCCCCGCAAAGTGATTCTATAAGATACCTAGATGTGAAAAATCCTATTTTCCCATTTTCACTTAAAAGATCTATTGATTTTTTAATGAAGCAAAAGCTTATATCCCCTTTATTATAAAAAACCTCACTGAAGGATTCCTTTAAACACTTACTATATTCCTTATCTAAAACCTTATGTCCTATATACGGTGGATTTCCTATAATTAAATCAAATTTATTTCTATTTGATATTTTAAGATAATCCTTGTTTTTAATGTTTTTACATACATATCCTGATAAATAGAAAAGTTCTATAACAGTTATGTACACTGCTGTTTTATCAATATCAAATCCATAAATCATATTTTCAATTATATGCTTTTTATGGTTTTCCAACTTACCTCTAAGCTTTTCTTCAAGCTTTATATACATATCAATTAGAAAATAACCTCCACCACATGAAGGGTCTAGTATCTTGACATTTATATTATCTAAATTAAAGTTATATAATATCTTATTATTCATATAGCTAGTTACACTATATGGTGTATAAAAACTTCCACTAGACTTTCTATCCTGCTTTTGAACAATTGACTCATAGGTATGACCTATTGTTCCTTCTATACTCCACTTCTCTCTAAACTCATTAATCGTATTTCTGTCTATTTTATCAATGTTTTTATAAATTAACCTTATATCCTTTAAAAAGTCCTTAATCATATTTACCCCGTTATTTAAGCGAAATCTAATTTTATTCCTAAATATTTATTTATATAGTATAACATTTTAGTGATTCATACATAATAAGTATATCAGAAGTAGCAAGGAGGTAAAATATGCAAAAAAAACTTATTATTTCATTTTTACTATTGTTATCTTTAACCCTTGTTTCATGCAGTAATAACCCTAATTCATCAAGGGTTGAGGATAATACTACTAAAACTGAAACTAACATTAAAGAAAAGGAAGATGTTAAACCACCTTCTAAGGAAACCTCATCATCTCCACATAAGGAGGTTTCTGAGTCCACACTATCTAATAAGGAAATTCACTGGGGATATAGGCCTAATAAGGAAAACAAAACCCCTGAAATAGTAGCTAGTGTTAATCAATTATTAGGTAAATATTCTGGGTATTATGTAGGAGATACATCTTCTAAGAAGCTATACCTAACATTTGATGAAGGTTACGAAAACGGCTATACAGGACAAATTCTTGATATACTTAAGAAAAACAAGGTGCCAGCTGCATTTTTTGTAACTAAACCCTATATAGAAAAGGAACCTGAACTTATTAAACGTATGGTTAATGAGGGACATATTGTAGGAAACCATACATCTACCCATCCAGCAATGCCATCTGTTACAGATAATACTGATAAGTTTAATAGTGAATTTAGTGATACAGAGAAGTCCTTTAAAGATCTAACAGGCAAGGATATGCCTAAGTTCTTTAGACCACCAATGGGTAGATATAGCGAAAAATCCCTATACCTTACCCAAAAACTTGGCTATAAGTCAGTATTTTGGAGCTTTGCACATAAGGACTGGGAAGTAAATAATCAGCCATCTGTAGAAAATTCAAGAACCAAAATAGTATCTAGTATGCATAATGGATGTATACTCCTTCTTCATGCAGTATCAGAAAGTAATACTAATGCACTTGATAGTGTAATTAAAGACCTTCAAAGTCAAGGGTATGAATTCCTATCCCTTGATAAGCTCCCATAAAAATAGGCCAAATCAATTTAATTGATTTGGCCTTTTATTATCTTGATGCTTTAATTTCTGTCCATAATCTATCGTATAAAACAACCTTAGAACCAAGGTCCTGATATGCTTCACACTTCTTGATTATCTCGTCATTTGGGTATGCTGTTTCATCTTCCCTAATTTCCTTTGGAAGCTTCTCCATTGTTTGTATTTGTGGAGTAGAATATCCTGTTTCTAATGTGTTTTTAAGGGCTATATCCTCTCTACACATAAAATTAATAAACATTTCTGCTGCTTCCTTATTCTTTGATGTTTTTGGTATTACCATTGAATCAAAGAATATATTACTTCCTGATTCAGGTACTGCAAATTCTAAGTCTTCATTGTCTTCCATCATAGTCATAGCATCTCCTGCCCATGTAACCATCATGGCAGCTTCTCCTGCAACCATCTTATCCTTACCTTCATCTACAACATATGCAAGAACAAGTGGTTTTTGCTCTATAAGATCCTTCTTAGCCTGCTCTAAGTCTTTTTCGTTTGCGCTATTTAGTGACTTGCCTTTTCTTTGAAGGGCAATACCAATAGACTCTCTTTGGCTATCAAGCATCATTATGTTTTTAGCATATTTTTTGTCCCATAATATATCCCAGCTATTAACAGGCTCTTTAACCATTTTAGTGTTATATATTATACCAACAGTTCCCCAAGTATAAGGTACTGAGTACTTATTATCTGGGTCAAATGATTGGTTCTTTAGAATTGGATCTATATATTGATAATTTGGAACATTTTTCATATTAATCTCATGAAGCATTCCTTCATTAGCCATTTTACTAATCATATAGTCTGATGGGAATGCAACATCATAGCTACTTCCACCTGACTTAACCTTAACGTACATATCCTCGTTAGTAGCAAATAGTTCGTAGTTAACCTTAATTCCTGTTTCCTTTTCGAACTGCTGAATTACTGACTTATCAATATATTCTCCCCAGTTATACACATTAAGAACAGCTTTTTCTGATTTTGCTGTAAAGGCAGAGTATCCAATAACAACTGCAAATATAGCTACTACTGCTGAAATCTTAATAATTGTAAGCTTCTTGTTTCTCTTCTTTCTTGGTTTGCTCTTTTTAGGTGATTTACCTGTTCTTGAGTTAACAAGTAGAAGTAGTGCAAGTACTGTTATAAATAAAAGGGTTGAAAGTGCGTTAATTGTTGGTGTAACTCCAACTCTTGCCATTGAATAAATCTGAATGGAAAGGTTAGATACTCCACCACCTGTTGTAAAGAAACTTATTACAAAGTCATCAAGTGACATTGTAAATGCAAGTAGTGCACCTGTCATTATCCCTGGTAAAATCTCTGGAAGTACAACCTTCTTAAATGCAACAACTGGAGTTGCTCCAAGGTCAAGTGCCGCTTCTTGAAGGTTTGGATCCATTTGCTTTAGCTTTGGCAGTACAGATAATATTACATAGGGTATATTAAATGTAATGTGGGCTAGAAGTAGTGTTAATAATCCAAGTGGCATATTAACCGCTATAAATAAAAGCATTAATGCAACCCCTGTAACTATATCTGCATTAAGTACAGGTATATATGTTAGGTTCATAACCACATTACGGCTACGTTTTCTCATATAGTGCATTCCAAGCGCTGCAATAGTACCTATTATAGTTGCTATTGCTGCTGAGGATACTGCTACAACAAGTGTATAGTAAAGGGCCTTCATAATCTGTGGATCATTAAATAACTCTTTGTACCACTTAAGTGAAAAGCCTCCCCATGTTCCCCTTGAACGTGAAGCATTAAATGAGTAAATAATTAAAACTGCAATTGGTGCATATAAAAATAAATATATAAGGAAGGTATATATTCTTTTTAAGTATTTTCCTACCATAGTCCAACACCCTCCTTATCCTTATCATACTTAGACATAATAGCCATGCTTATTAGAATTACAATTAACATAATTACACTTATAGATGAACCAAAGTTCCAATCTAGTGTAGTTAGGAATTGCTGTTCTATTAGATTCCCTATTAATGTATATTGTCCTCCACCTAAAAGTCTTGATATTACGAATGTTGTAACCGCTGGCATAAACACCATAGTAATTCCCGATATAACCCCTGGTAGACTTAATGGGAAAGTAACTTTTCTAAATACGGTTCTCTTGTTAGCTCCTAAATCCTGAGCCGCTTCAATAAGTCTTCTATCTATCTTAGTAAGTACTGTATAAATTGGAAGTACCATGAAAGGTAGGAAGTTATAAACCATACCAAGTACAACCGCTGAACTTGTGTACATAATGTCTACTGTAGGTAATCCTATAAAATCTAGGAACCTGTTTAATAGTCCGCTTTTTTCTAAAATATTCATCCATGCGTATGTTCTAAGTAGAAAGTTCATCCACATTGGAATAATTAATAAAAGTATAAGTACATTTCTAGATTTTAAGCTACTCTTAGATAGAATAACAGCCATAGGATAGCCTAGTAATAGGCATATAATTGTACTTACTGCTGCTAAATAAATAGATCTTAATAAAACATCTATATATATAGGGTCAAAAAATCTTTGGAAGTTCTCAAGGGTAAAAATAATACCATCATCAGTTGGCTTTGTAAAACTATAAAATAGAATTACTAAAATAGGAATAACAGTAAAAAGTAACATCCATAGGATGTGTGG
>NZ_JAVWJB010000051.1:0-9876 GCF_036639235.1 Clostridium sp. | reverse complement strand
TTAAGTATGGAAAGCCAATATGGAAGCATAGCTCAGCTGGGAGAGCACCTGCCTTACAAGCAGGGGGTCACAGGTTCGATCCCTGTTGTTTCCACCATATATGCCGGTGTAGCTCAGTTGGTAGAGCAACTGACTTGTAATCAGTAGGTCGTGGGTTCAAATCCTATTGCCGGCTCCATACATGGAGTAGTTCCCGAGCGGCCAAAGGGGGCAGACTGTAAATCTGTTGTCGGTGACTTCGGTGGTTCGAATCCACCCTGCTCCACCAAGAACTTAGAAGTAATTCTAAGTTCTTTTTTTATGTATTTTTTATAATTTATGATATAATGTTTTCAAATACGAAGAAAATATTTCAAGATGATGGTAGGGTGAATAGCATGGCTAAGAAAAATGAGGCCTTAAGAATATATGAGATACTTAAAGAAAAAATAATATATCTTGAGTTTGAACCAGGTATGGTATTAAATGAGGTAGACCTTGCAAGTGAGTTTGATGTAAGTAGAACTCCCATTAGGGAAGCCTTCCAAAAACTTAGTGCAGACAAGCTGCTTCAAATTATTCCAAGGTTTGGTGCACAGGTTGCCCATATTGATTTTAGATATATGAAATCTGTTTTTGAAGTAACTAGGGAAATGGAACCATTTGCTGTAAAGCTTGCAGCTGCTAGACTTCAAGAAGGGGATATTAAGAATCTTCAGGGGATTTTAGATGAACTTAATACATTGAGTATAGAAACTGACTATAAGATGGCTATTATACTTGATGAGAAGTTCCATAAGATAATACTTGATAAATGTAATAACCCATGTCTAAAAAACATTCTGTATGATCTTCATATTCACACAGAAAGACTATGGCATTATTCAGAGAACTATATTAATTCCATGGATATATTTACTGTTACACTAAAGGGAGTTCTTGATGCTATTAAGGCTAAGGATGATGAGAAAATAGTAAAAGCATCTAGGGAACATATAGACGCCTTTGTTCAAAAGATTAAGGAAGAAATGCTATAAAATTATATAACTACGGGAAAAGATTAATGCTCCTCTTATTTTAAGAGGGGCATTTTTATTTTTGTACTTTCTCTAAAATGTACTGAATTTTTAGAAAATTATAAAAATAACCCTTGCATAATAGGTTGTTATAAAATAAACTAATAATATACACAATGTATATTTAAAATATAAATACATATTATATAGTGTATATAGAAAATGATTTAGGGAAGTGATGTAGTGGAAAGAGTAATTATAACTAATAATCCTAGGGTTCTTAGTCAATATGAAAAGGTTATTTATATTGATTCAGATATGAGGGATGTGCTAGTTAAGACAAGAAGCCTAATTCATAGTGGATCTAGACTAGTTACCTATCCACTAGGTGCAAGTCTTAGGGTTTTATTCTCACCTTATAGATCAATTGTTGTTGATGTAGGGGATGGGGATATGGACCTTGAACACGTAGAAATCATAGAAACTAGTATTGTTAAGTATGATCAGCACATGAACACTAGAAATGTTGATGTGAAGAATGCTAGTGACTATGCTTTTATAGACCTAGAACTTTTAAAGTCTGCTTTAGTAGAAAGTGGACAAGCTGTAGGTTAAATTGGTTTTAATTTTTGGGAGGTGTTTTCTTTGAAACTTGAACTTAGAAGAATTAGTATTAACGACATTCAATTTGGAGAAAAGACAGAGGTTAGAGAGGGTACTTTAATAGTTAACAAGGAAGAAATTATTAAAGTGCTAAAAGAGGATACTAGGGTTAAGGAAGTAATGCTAGACATTGCAAGACCTGGTGAGAAGCTTAGAATAATCCCTGTTAAAGACGTAATCGAGCCAAGGGTTAAAATCGAAGGAGCAGGAAATGGATTTCCTGGAGTAACATCAAAAATAGCACAGCTAGGAGAAGGTAAAGTAAATGTACTTCATGGAGCTGCTATTGTAACCATTGGAGACATAGTAGGTTTCCAGGAAGGTGTAATTGATATGTGGGGGGAAGGAGCTAAATGGACACCATTCTCTAAAACATATAATTTAGTAGTAGATATAACTCCTGTTGAGGGACTTGAACCACATGAACATGAGGATACGGTAAGACAAGTAGGGCTTAAAGCAGCAGAACTTGTAGGACTTGCAGGTAAGGATGTTCAGCCAGATGAGGTTTTAACATATGAAATAGGAAATATGGTAGAAGAATCAGAAAAACATAAAGACCTTCCAAAGGTACTATATGTAGAAATGTTAATTTCACAGGGATTACTTCATGATGGATATCTATATGGAGTAAATACATCACAGCTTATACCAACCCTAATGCATCCTAATGAGGAGCTAGACGGGGCACTTATCAGTGGTAACTGCGTTGCTGCATGTGACAAGATTACAACATATCAACATCAAAATAATTCAGTAATTCTTGATTTATATAAAAGACATGGAAAAGATATTAACTTTATAGGGGTAATTGTTAACCCAGAGCTTACAACACTTGAAGGAAAGTTTAGAACATGTGACTATACTGCAAAGCTTTGTAAAATGCTAGGTGCAGATGGAGTTATAGTATCTGAGGAAGGGTATGGAAATCCAGACTCTGACTTATTAATGATTTGTAAGAGACTTGAAAACTCAGGTATTAAAACAGTTCTTATTACAGATGAATGTTCAGGATGGGATGGAATGAGCCAGCCACTTGCAGATACTGCAAAGGAAGCTATAGCTGTTGTTTCAGGAGGTAACGTAAGTCACCTTGTTAATCTTGAGGTTCCAGATAGGGTAATAGGAAACCCAGAGGCTATTTCAACACTTTCAGGTGGATGGGATGGTTCACTGAAGGAAGATGGAACAATAACTTGTGAGCTTAATGCTGTTATAGGGGCAACATCTGAAATTGGATACCACAATCTAACAGCGAAACTATATTAATAAGGTTGATTGGAGGAATTAACATGTCAGAGAGATTTAAGGTTTTATATTATGTGAATCAATTCTTTGGTCAAGTAGGTGGAGAAGACAAGGCTGATATGATGCCTGAATATAGGGAAGGGCTTGTTGGACCATCACTTGGGTTTAATGCTAACATAAAGGAATTTGGAGATGTAGTTGGAACAATAATTTGTGGAGACAACTACTTTAATGAAAATAAGGACGAGGCACTAGAGGCTATACTTGCTATGGTAAAAGAGGCAAACCCTGATATTGTTGTAGCAGGACCTGCATTTAATGCAGGAAGATATGGAATGGCCTGTGGAACAATTGCTAAGGAGGTTGTAGACAAGCTTAAACTACCTGCTATTACAGGAATGTATAAGGAAAACCCTGGTATAGATACATGTAAAGATAGGGTTATAATATCATCAACAACAGACTCAGCAGCAGGTATGAGAAAAGCTATAGCTAATATGGCATTAATAACAGAAAAAATCCTAAAGGGAGTAGAACTTGACCTTCCAGATGTTGAGGGATATATAGCCCAGGGAAAAAGAAAAACAGTTATAGTTGATAAGAGAGGTTCTGAAAGAGCTGTTGATATGCTTATTCAAAGATTAACTGGAGGAGAGTTTGAAACAGAACTTCCTATGCCAGTATTTAATATGGTTGATATAGCACCTCCAGTTAAGGAGATTTCAAAGGCTAAGATTGCCCTTGTTACAACAGGCGGAATAGTTCCAAATGGTAACCCGGATAAGATTCAATCTGCAAGTGCACAAAAGTGGGGCAGATATGATGTTTCATCAATAGATGCATTAAAGGGAGGATATTACACTATTCATGGTGGATATGACCCAGTATATGCAAATGATGTGCCGGATAGGGTAGTACCACTTGATATACTTAAAGAATACGAAAAAGAAGGAAAAATAGGAGAAGTTCACGAATACTTCTATACAACAACTGGAACAGGAACATCAGTTGCTAACTCAGTTAAGTTTGGAAAGGAAATAGGAAAACTTCTAAAGGAAGCAGGAGTTGATGGTGTTATATTAACATCTACCTGAGGTACTTGTACACGTTGCGGGGCAACAATAGTTAAAGAAATAGAAAGATATTCAATTCCAATAGTTCATATGGCTACAATAACTACTATTTGCCAATCAGTTGGTGCAAACAGAATAGTCCCAACAGTAGCAATCCCACATCCAGTTGGAGATCCAAAAATCTCATCAAAGGATGAAGCTAAAATTAGATACAATCTTGTAGATAGAGCATTAGCATCATTAAGTACAGACATAAGCGAACAAACTCTTTTCTAAAATAACAAATAAGTATGCCTACAATTTTAATAGACCCCTTCTTAATAGTTAAAAATTAATTGTAGGCATATATTTTAGGAGTGGTATTTATGGGCAATGATAAAGTACGGATAAAAATGGTTATAACCTTTGCAGGTGCAGTTATAGCTTTCCTAATTGGCTCAGGTTTTGCAACAGGTCAAGAAGTACTTCAGTACTTTGCTTCATACGGTTACTTAGGAATAGCAGGAGCATTATTAACTCTTGTATTACTTGTTTATGTATGTTCAAGTTTCATAACAGTTGGTCAAAGTCAGAACTTTGAAAAGGGTAGTGATATATATTCTTACTACTGTGGTAAAAAACTTGGTAAATTCTTTGATTACTTTTCAACGTTATTTTGTTTCTTATCTTTTACGGTTATGGTTTCAGGAGCTGGAGCCACGTTAAATCAGCATTACGAATTACACCCTATGGTTGGGGGATTAATTATAGCAGCTCTAGTATTAATAACAGTACTAATGGGGCTTAATAAAATCGTAGACATTATTGGGAAAATAGGCCCTTTAATTGTTGTCATATCAATATTACTTGGTTTATATTCAATATTTAAAAACATGGAGTATTTAGACCCATCAATAGTAGCATCATCAATAGCTAGCTTAACAGAGGGTGGAAGTCTTATAACAGCATCTAGTACATGGTATTTTGCAGCATTTTCATATGTTGGATTCTGTATGCTATGGCTTGCAGCATTCTTAGCGGCTATGGGAACTAGGGCAAATAGTAAGAAGGAAGCGATCTGTGGAGGAGCAGCAGGAGCAGTTGCATTTTCAGTTGCAGTAATGATTGTAGCACTAGGGTTAATGGCTTGTATTAATTCAGTTGCAGGAAGTCAAATTCCTATGCTTTATCTAGCTAAGGATATAGCACCGTTTTTAGGAACTGTATTTGCAGTAATAATAATGGCTGGAATATATACAACAGCGGTACCTTTAATGTTTAATGTTGTTTCTAGATTTACAAAGGAAGGGACTAAGAAATTTAAAATTTCAACTATAGTGCTAGTTGTAGTTGGAGCTATAGTTGGACTTTTACTCCCATTTGCGAAGCTTGTTAATGTTGTATATGTTATTAACGGATATGTAGGAGCGGTGCTTCTAGCTATTATGCTTGGAAGAAGCATATACAATTATATAAATAAGAAAAAATCCTTAGATATTAAGGAAGATACTAGTATTACGCCATAAAGATATTTTTATATAAAAGCCCTAGCAGCCTGTTGACAAAGTCAACAGGCTGTCATGAAAAACAGGTTTTTCATGAGGTTTGCCAAGGGATGCTAAAGCTACTGAGGCAACCCTAAAGCGTCACGCATCCCTTGAAAGGTATGGTCTGCGGCGGCGCAGGTCCCCCTTGACCATGGATTTTAAGTTTTTATAAGGCAAAGAAATATTTTGTAAAAATATTTCTTTGTCAATAAGTTAAGGACACCTAGAAATAGGTGTCTTTTTGTTGACAAAGAATAAGATAAGTAATATTATTGTATTAAGCACTTAATACAATAAGGAGGTGATTAGGTGGACTTTAATAAGAATATGCCTATTTACATTCAGATTATAGATTATCTTAAGTTTAAAATAGCATCAGGGGAGATTCAGCCAAGTAGTAAGTTTAAGTCAGTTAGAGAACTTGCCCAGGAGATGAATGTTAACCCTAATACTATGCAAAGGGCATTTGCGGAACTTGAGAGGGATGGACTTGTTTTTTCTAATAGAACAAGCGGGAGATATGTATGTGACGACAAGGAGAAAATAGATTCTATGAGGGATTCCTTAGCATCTAAGGAAATAGAGGCACTTGTAACTACTCTGAAAAGCCTTGGGTATACATATGAAGATATGATTAATTTAATAGAAAGTAATATAAAGGGGATGAAGTAATGGATAATATTATCGAGTTTAAAGGTGTATCCAAAAAATATGGTGCTAAGGCAGCACTTAATAATATTGATATTAATATTCCAAAGGGAAAGATTGTAGGGCTACTAGGGCCTAATGGAAGTGGTAAGACTACAATGATTAAGCTTATAAATGGTTTATTAACACCATCAGATGGAGAAATTCTAATAGATGGCAAATCTCCATCAATTGAAACTAAGCAAATAGTTTCTTACCTACCTGAGAGAACATATCTTAATGAATGGATGAGAGTTCGTGATATATTAAAGTTCTTTAAGGATTTTTATAGTGACTTTGATATGGATAGAGCGTTATCAATGCTTAAGGATCTTGATATAGATGAAAGTCAGAAGCTAAAGGCAATGTCAAAGGGAACTAAGGAAAAGGTACAACTTATTCTTGTTATGGCTAGAAATGCTAAGCTTTATATACTAGATGAGCCTATTGGAGGGGTAGACCCTGCTGCAAGAAGTTATATTATCAAGACAATTATGCAAAACTTCAACGAGGACAGCACATTACTAATTGCAACCCACCTAATTAATGAAATAGAAAGTATATGTGATGAGGTTATATTCCTAGCTTATGGTGATATTAAGCTGCAAGGAAATGCAGAGTCTATAAGAGAAGAAAAGGGACAATCTATAGATTCTTTATTTAGGGAGGAGTTTAAATGTTAGGGAAATTATTAAAATACGAATTTAAGGCTACAAGTAGAACGTTTTTACCACTATATTTAGTTATTATTTTAGTTGCCATATTTAATGGGTTTTTACTTAATATAAATATGATAGAACCTAGTAACTATCAAATGATAGGAATCATAGTATTAATTGCACTAGTTATTGCACTTGGGGTAGTTACAATTGTTGTTACTGTTCAAAGATTTTATAAGAATCTACTTGGAGATGAAGGGTATTTAATGTTTACTATTCCGGTAAGCATTAAAAGCATTGTTCTTTCAAAGGGGCTAGTTGCTACTTTCTGGGCAATACTAAGTGGAATAGTTTCGCTTCTTGCATTTGGAATTATAGTATTTATGCAGGTTATTAAGGCTATGCTTGTTGATAGTGAGATTCGTGAGATATTCGCTATGATAAATATGTCAGATATAACAGCTGCAATAAAAGATTCTCTACCACCTGAAATATATAGCAGTTTAGGAACTTCATTATGGTTATTTATTGCTATTATACTTATATCATACTTCTCATCAATATTTACAATCTACCTTGCAATGGCAATTGGGCAAATGCCCAAGTTTACAGGATATAAGGTTGCAGCAAGTGTTATAGCTTACTTTGTTGTTAGCTTTCTATTATCATTAGTTGCAGAGATTATAATACCGGCATCTATGCTTGAACCTATAGGTGATGAGATTGCGATATTTACTCAATTCAAGAATTTAATGTATTATTTAACATTTATATCAGTTATTGAATGTGCTTTAATGTTCTTTGGAACAACTTATATACTAGAAAAGAAGCTAAACTTAAGTTAAAAATATTTTTTAAAGAAATAGTGTTGACATTATCTTTTGTTGATGATAGAATAATCTTTGTCAGCAGGAGATGTTGACACATGGAAGCATAGCTCAGCTGGGAGAGCACCTGCCTTACAAGCAGGGGGTCACAGGTTCGATCCCTGTTGTTTCCACCATATATGCCGGTGTAGCTCAGTTGGTAGAGCAACTGACTTGTAATCAGTAGGTCGTGGGTTCAAATCCTATTGCCGGCTCCATACATGGAGTAGTTCCCGAGCGGCCAAAGGGGGCAGACTGTAAATCTGTTGTCGGTGACTTCGGTGGTTCGAATCCACCCTGCTCCACCAAAACTCAAGCTTTTAGCTTGAGTTTTTTATTGCCCTTTTTTACATTTTCTGAAAAAATTTTCAAATATATTGACAACAATTATCACCTGTGATATACTCACCTAGTAAAAACGAAATGAATACGGTTAACTTATCAAGAGAGGTGGAGGGACTGGCCCTATGAAACCCGGCAACCGGTAGCATTTGCTACATCAGGTGCCAATTCCTGCAGAATATAATATTTCTGGTAGATGAGGAGATTTTAATATATGAAGTTCTTCCTTGTCGGAGGAGCTTTTTTTAATGATTTTCCTCTAAAACAATAGCCGTATTTAAATATATTAAAATGGAGGATTTACAATGGCAAGATTATTATTTACTTCTGAGTCAGTTACAGAAGGACATCCAGATAAAATGTGTGACCAGGTTTCTGACGCTATACTTGATGCTATATTTGAGAAGGACCCTATGGCTAGAGTTGCTTGTGAAACAGCGACTACTACAGGTATGGTTATGGTTATGGGAGAGATTACAACATCATGTTATGTTGATATCCCAAAGGTAGTTAGAGAAACAGTAGCAGGAATTGGATACACAAGAGCGAAATACGGTTTCGATTCAGAAACATGTTCAGTGCTAACTGCTATTAACGAGCAATCAGCTGATATTGCTATGGGAGTTGACAAGGCTCTTGAAGCAAAGGAAGGCGAAATGGAAACTAACATTGATTCAGTAGGTGCAGGGGACCAGGGTATGATGTTCGGTTTTGCATGTCGTGAAACAGAAGAATACATGCCACTACCAATAGCTACAGCGCACAAATTAGCTAGAAGACTAACAGAAGTTAGAAAAAACGGAACTTTAGAGTACCTAAGACCAGATGGTAAGACTCAGGTAACAGTTGAATATGATGGAGAAACTCCAGTTAGAATAGACACTATAGTTATTTCAACACAACACGGACCAGAAGTAACTAGAGATCAAATAGAAAAGGATCTTATTGAGAACGTAATTAAGCCAATCGTTCCAGAGAACCTACTAGATGAGAACACTAGATACTTTATTAACCCAACGGGAAGATTTGTTATCGGTGGACCTCAAGGAGACGCAGGTCTAACAGGACGTAAGATTATAGTTGATACTTACGGTGGATACGGAAGACATGGAGGAGGAGCTTTCTCAGGGAAAGATCCAACTAAGGTTGACCGTTCAGCTGCATACGCTGCAAGATGGGTTGCTAAGAACCTAGTAGCTGCAGGACTTGCTGATAAGATAGAAGTTCAAGTTGCATACGCTATCGGAGTTGCAAAGCCAGTTTCAATTAGAGTTGAAACATTCGGTACAGGTAAAATGTCAGATGAGAAGATAGTTGCTATAGTAGAGAAGGTGTTTGACCTAAGACCAGGTGCTATTATAAGAGACCTAGACCTTAGAAGACCTATCTACAAGCAAACAGCTGCTTATGGACACTTTGGAAGAAACGACTTAGACCTTCCATGGGAAAACCTAAACAAGGTTGAAGAAATTAAGAAAGCTGCAGAGCTTATCTAATTAATATGGGCTGGAATTAAGATGATTAAATTTTGATTCCAGTCTTTTTTTTACTTTATACAGATAAGACATTGTATACTATTCTGACCACGTCTGGGATTTGTCCAAGAAGCTCTAAGACGTAAAATGCCGATACCCTAAGGGCTGGCTATACCCAAGGGGCAGACCCAAACTCGCTTTGCTCAAACACCCGCCTTCCCTAAGGGTCTAGGCATTTTACATCTAAGACCTTCTAAGTCCAAACCCAAGGGTACAGCCTAGTATACAATGTCTTATCATGAAACAAAGCAACAGAATGGACGGAGAAAATTTAATCATCTT
>NZ_JAVWJB010000050.1:1750-10100 GCF_036639235.1 Clostridium sp. | reverse complement strand
CCATCCCTTGGTCCTCTAATAACAGTTTCACCCATAGGCTCGCTGGTACCTCTAGCCGGCCATAGCCTTGAAGCTATAATAATACACTTATCATAACCCTCAACAAATAATAGAGTTTCACCTGAAAGTAGCAATAACATAGCTTCTTCTATATACTCAACTTCCTTAATATCCGCAGCTGCTATGGTTGTATTCTGAATAGCCTTAAATAGGTTCTCTTTAAGATTTGCAAGGTCTAGATCTACCTGCCTTGAAAGTATGGTTAAAGGCTCCATAACAAAGTCATCAACAAGCATCTTATCTGAAAGACCGTCTATCTGACATAAAAACCCCTTAAGCATACTACTTCCTATATTAAAGTCTCTAAAGACCATATCATGTGAATCTACAAAGGTATCCTTAAATATCTTACTTATATCATCTATATTCTTTGGAATATCTGTCTTAGTATTATGTTCATAATCAAAGCTTAATTCCTTCTTCTTCTTCTTTCTAAGTAACCTCAAATTAACGCCTCCTTACTTAATAAAGTACATGGCAAATATGTACATACCCGTTCCACCAAAAATAAATAAAAGGGAAAATGCCTTTGCTGCCTTATATTCCTTCACCATATTTCTTTTTTTGTAATCCTTACAATCTATAAAAAGTAATATACAAGCACATAATAAAAAAACCACTAAACTATCAAAACCAAACATACTCTGTATAACTATTTTGTATGACATAATCCACCTCCGACTACATCTTAATTTCTCCTAAAATTATCTTTTCTATACAAAAACCTAAATGTTTATGAAAATAAAAAAAGTTATACACAATTCAAGGTAAAAATGTGTATAACTTCTATTATTTTTATATTGTTTTAGTTATATATACCTGCTTCATAGACTTTGATAGTTCATTATAGCAGCTGTTAATTCCCTCATCTGTAAATATTCCAAATACAGTAGGACCACTTCCACTCATTATGCTTCCTAATGCACCATGTTTCATCATGGTTTTCTTAATAGAATCTATTTCTGGGTGCATAGGAATTGTAACTGTTTCTAGTACATTAACAAGATTATTTGCTAAAGTATTAATGTCCTTATTGTTAATAGCATTAAGTAAGATATTATTATCTGGTCTTAAGCTTATTTTACTTAAATCAAGTCCCTTATAAACATCAGCTGTTGAAACTAATACATTTGGCTTTGCGATTAGAACATTAATCCCTTTAAAACTTGATAATGACTTAACCTTTTCTCCCCGCCCAGTACATAAACATGTTCCACCTAAAATTAAATATGATACATCACTTCCAACTAAAGCTCCTATATCCATCATCTCATCATTACTTAGGTTAAGATTATAAAGCTTATTCATAAGAATAATTACTCCTGCTGCATCTGCACTTCCACCTGCAAGGCCTGCTGCAATTGGAATATTCTTCTCTATATGAATCTTAACTCCTGAATCTAAATTGTACCTATCTATAATAATCGACGCTACCCTATAGGCTATATTACCCTCATCACATGGAAGCGAATCATCTGTAATAGTAAGCTCTATATGTGGCCATTTTTGAATACTAATTAAATCATAAAGGTCTATGGTCTGCATAATAGTGTTAATCTCATGGTACCCATCTTCTCTCCTTGATATAATATCAAGTGATAAATTAATCTTACCAGGTGACATATAAGTTAAAACATCCATAATAACTAATGCTACAAAACGTAGCTCCCCCTTCTAAAATATATAATTTAATTATAGAAGAAAATAAAGCTCTATTCAATTATAGCTAGCTTATAGCATCAATAGATGTAATATCTTCATTTGTAAATGACTTAATAGCACCCTTAACCTTATCTAGGTCTTCATAGAAAATAACAACAGTATCACCTTCGCTGCAAGACTTAATAGCTTCTATTAATGCCTCATCTTCTTTGTGAATAATAGAGTAATTATTACCCTTAGAAGATAGCTTTACTCCAATTTCAAGTAAGGCTGATACCTCACCTTCACTTCTTCCACGTCTATCAACATCTTCTTTAATATAAACATAGTCAAAGCCCTCTCCTGCAATAGCTCCAAGACGCATTATACTATCATCATCTCTGTCTCCAGGAACTCCAATTACTCCAACACGTCTATTAGACGGGAAGCTTTCAAGGGACTCAATTACCTTATTATAAGCATCAATATTATGTCCATAATCAACTATTACATTGATTCCATTAACTTTATATAAATTAAATCTACCTGGGTTAGACTCACTATCAGATAAAAATGACTTAAGTGCCTTCTCTATAAAATCACACTCTATATTAAGTGATGATAGTGCTCCAACTGTAGATAAACAATTCTCCACATTATGAACAAGTCTTCCCTCCATGGTACATGGAATTTCTTTAATATTAACTATTGGCTGTATATGTTCATCTTTAAATGAACATATATAATCTTCCCTAATAAATACACATGGTTTGTTTTGCTGCATGTGTTTCTTAATTAGGATATTGTTAATATCCTTTGAGAAATAGGTAATATTAACATCACTTGGAACCCTCTTTGAAATAAGGTTAACATATGGATCATCAGCATTAATTACAGCATATCCTCCTGGCTTAATAGCCTCTACAACAAGTGACTTAACATAGGCTAAGTCCTCAAGTGTATTAACTCCGTCGAGCCCTAGATGATCCTCTGTAATATTAGTTATAACTCCAACATCAGCTAAATCATAACCTAGACCACGTCTTAAAATACCACCTCTTGCTGTTTCAAGAACAGCAGCCTCAACCCTTTTGTCTTGGAGTACTACCCTAGCACTTATAGGTCCTGTAGTATCACCAGACTCAATACACTTACCATCTAAGTAGATACCACTAGTTGTAGTCATTCCAACATAAAGACCCTTAAGAGCTAAGCTATGACCTATCATTCTAGTTGTGGTTGTCTTACCATTTGTTCCTGTAATAGAAACTATAGGTATACTTACCTCACTATCTTTATATAAGTAATCAAGCATATGTGAAGCAACATTACGTGGCTTTCCTTGACTTGGATGGGTATGCATTCTAATTCCAGGTGCTGCGTTAATTTCGAGTATAGCACCGCCACCTTCATCAAGTGGAATAGAAATATCCTGGGTACATATATCAACCCCTGCAATATCAAGTCCTACAGCATCTACTGCTCTAATAACAAAGTCAAGTGTCTTAGCTGAGACCTTATCTGTACAATCAATTGAAACACCACCGGTAGAAAGATTAGCACTACGTCTTAAAAATACTCTTTCAGAATTCTTTAAAACCGTGTCTAGTGTTTTTCCCTGTGATGCAAGGCACATAATAATATCCTTATCTAAAACTATTTTAGTAAGAGGCTTTTCATGTCCAAATCCCCTAAGTGGGCTTTTATTCTCAATATTAACAAGCTCTTTAATAGTATTAACTCCATTACCTTCAACATAGGGTGGAAGCTTAAGTGAAGCTGCTACCACCTTCTTATTAATAACCAAAAGCCTATAATCCTTGCCTCTAACATATCTTTCAACAACAACCTTCTTGTTAATCTCTGCTGCCTTATTATATCCATCCCTAGCCTCATGTAGAGAGTTAATATTAACTGTTATTCCACTACCCTTACTACCATCAATAGGCTTAATAACAAGTGGAAACCCAATACTATCTACAATAGATTCTACATCAGATAAACTTTCCGCCATATCACCTTCAGGTATAGGAATAGATATATCCGATAATATTCTTCGTGTAAGAGACTTATCACATGATATATCCACTGCTATACATGATGTATTGTCACTAATAGTTGCACATACCCTCTTAGTCTTAGTCCCATATCCAAGGTTTAATATACTACTATATCCAACCCTTGTTATAGGGATCTGTCTTCTTCTAGCCTCATCATAAATTGCAGTGGTAGACGCACCTAGTCTACACTTTGATATTCTCTTCTCAATAGAGTTAATAAGAGATTCCATATCATAGTCTTCCCCTATAATAAATGAATTAAAGCAATCTAACAGTCCATCTATACAGTAGCTCGCAGCCTCTTCAAGTGAATATTCAAATACAACATCATAAATAGAACCTTCCCTATGTCTTGCCTTACCGTATTTGATTCCCTTAAACCCAAGCATAAGCTGCATCTCTATAAGTGAATGTTCAAATACATGTGGAAGATAGGTTCCTTCATTAAGACGTTCTAAGAATCCTCCCTCATAACCCTTACTACAGCAATGGGAACTTAGTCCCGGTAATGCCTTAATAAGCTTATTATTAAAGCCTTCTATATCCTTAGTTTCAGTATCTACATATTCAAAAATATCTACTCCAATCTTAATACACAATCTGTGAGAATGTATATTCCTTCCTGTATAGACTTTTTTGTCAACGATTTTCATCCTTTTCCTCCTTAGACACCTGCTTAATAATAGGTGCCTTGCTCTTTAAGCTATAACCATATCCTCTAGGGAGAATATGCATCTCAACATCAGTTATGGCTAATATCTCATCCTGTGATAACTCTGAAACATTAGTATGGGATATATAATTACCATCAACAACAGTAACAGCTCCCTCTCCTATAACTCTAAAACTATCTTCACCTTCTATAACAACTGCTGTATTCTCATCAATTCCTATTCCAAGTATCTCTGGATTCTGGGCAACAGCAGCAAGTAATCTTCCTATTCTTCCTCTTTGGGCAAAATGCTGGTCTATAATAACCCCTCGAATAATATCAAGTCCTGGTGACATTTTAATAGTACACTTACTAGGTGCTGAATCATCCTCACCTGTAACTATCATAGTAGATGGTAGACAACTTGCCCCTGCTGATGTACCTGCTATAAGTGCACCTGATAGATAACTTTCCCTAAGGGCATCATAAAACATAGTTCCGCCTATAAGGCTTGTAATCTTAATCTGATCTCCTCCAGTAAAGAAAATGCAACCTGCCCTCTTAATAATATCTATGTTCACAGTATTCTCAGCCATGGACCTATCCTGAATATCTACAACTTCAATATCCTTAACAGAAAGACGCTTAAACACCTTCCTATACTTATCAGCTGCCTCCTTTGGATAGTCTGTAGCTGCTGTAAGTATAACAAGTGGTCCTTCCTTGGTCTTATATATCTTAACTACTTCCTTTAAAATCTCACACTTATCTTCCTTGTCCTCTGCACCGCCAATAATAACAAGGTATCCTTTTTCCATATAATCAACCCCTAAATACAAAAAATAAATGCTTTACCTTGATATATTGCCCAAAGAGAATAATTATATACAATAGATAACAAAAAATACGCATAGTATACCATTAAGGTTTATGCGTATTTTAACTACTTTATTTGATTGTATATGTATGGTCTAGTGGTCCTCGTCCCTTACCAAGGTTAAGTCCTGATGCTATTGCTCCCTCAACATAATCCTTAGAAAGTCTAATACTTTCATCAAGAGACTTCCCTTCTGCTAGGTTACATGCTATTGCTGAGGATAGTGTACATCCTGTTCCATGGGTATTAGGATTATTTATTCGTTTTCCACTATACCAAGTAAATTCTCCATTATAATATAAAACATCATTAGGTAATCCATCTAAATGTCCACCCTTTATAAGTACACCGCCTAATGTAGTTTTACTTATTATTATTGCAGCTTTTTTCATATCTTCCATATTATCTATTTTAATATTTGATAGAACCTCTGCTTCACTAATATTTGGGGTAACAACAGCTGCTATTTTGAAAAGTTTATTAACAAGTTCTTCAATTGCATCTCCCTTAATAAGATTTCCATTGCTTGTTGATACCATAACAGGATCAACAACTATATTTTCAGCTTTGTATTCAACTAACTTATTATATATACTCTGTACAATTCCCCTACTTGATACCATTCCTATTTTAGTAGCAAGTGGTAGTATATCATTGAAAACACAATCTATTTGATTTTCAACAAATTCCTCTGTTGAATCTAATATTCCGTATACACCTGTAGTATTCTGTGCTGTAAGTGATGTTATCACACTCATTCCATAGCATCTATGCATAGCAAATGTTTTAAGGTCAGCCTGTATTCCTGCTCCTCCACTACAATCTGAACCTGCTATTGTAAGTACTGTATTCATATTTTTCACCTCTATTTTATGTTAACAACTTCATCTAATTTAGCTCTTAACAGTCTACATTCTTCCTTAATATTATCCTTACCAAATATACCTGAAATAATCGCAGCACCTGCTATACCTGATCCTTTAAGAAATAATAAGTTCTCACTTGTTATTCCACCTATTGCTACAACTGGTATATCTACTGATTTAATAATATCTATAAGCTTATTAATATTAACATCTACTGCATCAACCTTAGTAGATGTTGAAAACACCGCTCCTACACCTAAATAATCTGCTCCAAGTCTTTCAGCTTCTACAGCTTCCTCTACACAGTGTGCAGAAACACCTATAATAACCTTATTGCCCAGTATCTTTCTAGCCTCTACAATACTTCTATCTCCTTGTCCTATATGAAGACCACATGCCTTAGACATTAATGCAACCTCTATATTATCATTAATTATTAAAGGTACATTATACCTATCACATAGACTTTTCAAAGATATTGCCTTATTTAAAAATTCATCATATCCTAAATACTTTTCCCTTAATTGAACCATGGTTACTCCACCTAAAATAGCCTCTTCCGTTATCTCTTCAAGACTTCTATTAATACAAAAACGGGAATCTGTTACTGCATAAAGCTTTAAACTATTAAATAAGTTCATATCTTCCCCTCTCACTTAAAAAACTTTCATCAGCATTGTTAATAACATCTAAAATATTTACTTTATAGCTTCCATTTCCCTGCTCTGAATTAAGTCTAGTATAAGAAACTTCACCTGCAACTCCCATTAAACAAACAGCAACAACTGTAGCCTCTAAAATACTTTCCCTATTAGCACTTATATATGCAGCAATTAAACTACTTAACATACACCCTGTACCTGTTACCTTAGCCATTAATGGATGTCCATTACGTACTATATAAGACTCATCCTCAGTTGATACTATATCTATTTCCCCTGTTATTACAATTACTGCACCTGTTAACCTTGATAACTTCCTTGCTATTTCTACCCCTTCTTTAAAGGAATCTTCACCAAACAAATCACCCTCACTAGCATCTACTCCACTAGTATTTCCTGACTTATATAAAATTGATTTAATCTCTGAAATATTTCCCTTAATAACAGTAAAATTAACTTCTTTCAAAAGATCATTTACAGTATTAGTTCTTAAGGTAGATGCCCCTGCCCCTACAGGGTCGAGTACTATAGGCTTACCTACCTCACTTGCCTTCTTTCCATATACTTTCATAGCTTCTATTGTTCTAGAATTTAAGGTTCCTATATTAATATTAAGACCACTACTAATAGCTGTAATATCATCCGCCTCTAAAATCTCATCTGTCATAAGTGGAGATGCTCCACAACCTAGTAAAATATTTGCACAATCATTTACAGTTACATAGTTAGTAATATTATGTATTAAGGGCTTATTAGCCTTTACATTTCCCATTATATTTCCAATCAATTAAAAAGCCCCCCTGTTAATTTTATTAATTTTAAATTTCATATTTACCTTCTTTCCATTGAACAGGAAAAAAGCAGAGAACCTACCTAAAGACTCTCTGCTTAAAAGCATAAAAACTCCCTACGTTGGCATTATCCAAATCAGGTTAAGGGTCGAAGTTCAATTCCTTCCTCTCAGCATGAAAACAAGCTCCCCTGTCCAATATTTTATTTCTTATATCCTATTATACACCTTATTAAAGCTAAATAAATCCTATATAAATATCAACTATTCTAGTAATTATTAATTACTAGATATGCTGGCTTTTTCAAAGCCACCAACCTCCACTCCCCTATCCTTAAAAAATTAAATTTCAAATCCACAAAACTAAAAAGGGTACTGATATTATCAGTACCCTTCTCTTATAAAAAACCTTAAATCCATGTTCGAGGGGGACATGGGCCCCCGCTGAACATACCTATCAAGGGGTCAAGTGCCACTTTAGTGGCGCGCAGTCGCTTTAGCACCCATTGGTAAGTCTCATGGAAAACCTGTTTTTCATGAAAGGCTATTGACTCCGTCAATAGCCTTTGTTTTATACTAGGAATGATTTTTTAGGAATGATAATCTTAGCCCCTGCATTAATATAGTCTGGGTTTTCAATTTCATTAACCTTTACTATATCTTCGATTGTAGTTCCATATCTCTTTGCAATCTTCCATAGGTTATCACTTTCTTGAACAGAATAGATAACAAATGTAGGCAT
>NZ_JAVWJB010000050.1:0-1650 GCF_036639235.1 Clostridium sp. | reverse complement strand
TCTGCTTCAAATGAGAATTCCTCATCAACAGTATAAACATCCTCTGAACTAGTATCATACATAAGTCTAGCAATACCTGCTGCATTAATTAAAGCCTTGCCATCTTGTACAATAATGTCCTTTCTATGAATTGTAACATCTGATTTAAGTACTGAACTAACCTCGTCCTTTTCATCTGGAATGTTAACATTAACCTTTACTATAGATTGTGCCTTGTCTTCTCCAAGATATTCTGAAACCTCAAGATTGTTTCTAAGAAGCTGAATTTCTTCACCCTTCATATCAACAACTACCTCAACATTTTCCTTGCTGAAAACAACACTTTCAAGGTTTACAATTGAATTTACTTTGATTTTTCTATTTGAAACCATTTCATATTCAATATGTTCAATTGTTGCATCTGTTAAACTCTTCATTCCTCCATCACATTGTGGAAGATTTATGTTTTGTGTAAAGTTGTTACTAGAGCTTAGCTTGTAAATTCCCTTGCTATCCTCTGATGAACTATAGAATACATCAACTGTAATCTTTCCATCTACAACAACCTTATCTTGATTTGTTTCTGCACTGATGATATTTACCTTACCATCTATGCTTAAAATCTTGCCAATTTCAGGATTTCTATCTGATAGAACAAGATCCTGACTAACCATTGTTTGGCCTGTTCCTTCCCCTACAAGTCTTTCATAATTTACTGTATCTTTTAAAAGCTGTGCTGACATATTTATCCCTCCCCACCTCTTAGGTAGTTTATAACTATCTATAGATACAATATGAGGTTATGAATTCTTTTATTCCTTTACAGTAAATATTTTTTGTACATTTATTAAAAAAAATAATATTTTTTAATGAAAATTTATCCAACATATTTAAAACTTTTTCGTTAAAATAATTCATATTATTTTATAAATCACTATCTTTTAGTGGTGTTTTATAGAAAACCCTTTCATAAAATGAAGGATTTTGACAGCAAATATTCATTTATTAAAAATTTTATATTAGTACAAGTCTTTCATTATAGTATTCTACTGTTGACTTATTAAAGGAATTCCTTTAATATATACAATTGTTGATACCTCAATAAGAAAGCGCCGTAGCTTTCTTTATCCCCCTATAAATAAACTGCCAAACCCATAACCCCATACAAGACCGCCAACGAGGCGGTTTTTTCCTTTTTTGAAGGGTTTTCTATATTAATGTGAGGTAATTTAATATAGATTTCAATAAATAAATACAGAAAAATAGCCTAGGGATTATTCCTTAGGCTTTCATCATTTATATGATAAATTATATTACTACGTTGTCACATTCTATTTGAACTGATCTAGTAAGAATATCAGAGTAACTATAAGATACTCTTCTCTCCGTCTTTCCTTCTTGGGTGAATTTTACTACGAATATGTTCGGGAATGTTTGTTCAAGTATGCCTTCCTTAACAACTATCTTCTTTCGTCCACTATTAGCCTTAAGAATAACCCTCTCGCCAACATGTCTCTCTATATTCTCTTTGATAGTAGCTAGCATATCTTTACCCTTCACATCAAACACCTTCTTTCTCCTTAATTTTACAATATTTAGAGTCAGATGTCAAGTGTAAAAACTTATTATTTTATCAACAATTATAGACCATGTCAATATATATTTTCATGG
>NZ_JAVWJB010000049.1:8176-10685 GCF_036639235.1 Clostridium sp. | reverse complement strand
AATGATATTTTAACACATTTATACTTATTAGTTTATATAGTTATTATCTATTGAATTCCAAGATATAAAGTTATATAAATCAAGCAAATTACTAAATTCATTAACAACATAATCATCGATGTTTTCGTATGTATTACACTTAGCATTTATAGTAACGTATTTAACTATATGAATAGTTGGATATATATCTTCATCTTCTATTAGTTCAACTAAGGTATCTACAAATTCCTTACCTGTTTCTATTTCATAATAACCATCTACACAGTATAAGTATAAATTGTATTCCTTAGAAGCTAGTTCATCAATAATAGAGATAAGTTCTTTCTTATATTCCCTTTTAAAAGAGATTTTTCTAAGTAGGTTTTGTTGTTCAAGCCAACCAGAATGATCTAAATAGAAGGCTGTATTCCAGTGATCATAATTTAAAGCAATTTGAATCTGGCTTGTACAACTAAATTTTAAATCGCTTTTAAGGTAACCATTGCTACTATCAGAATATAAGTTTGCAAATTTTTGATAGGCACTAAATTGAGAAGGGCTTTTGCCATATCCCATTCTTATATGATCTACACAGTTTCCATTAGCAAGTTCATTAGGATAAATACTACTAATAAGATGCTGCTTTAGTTTGTGAGGATAAAGTCCATTGGATTTCATAAATTTACCTAGGCTATCCAAATGAAGTTGCTCAAATTTTTGTTTCGTAACTGTTCTAGTACTTATAATAGTTGGATCTGAAGTAGTAGCATATTCCTCAGAAAATCCATTAAAGTCTGTAATATTAAAATACTTCGACATAATAATCACCACCTATTCAATATATTACCATATGATATAATAGAATTGTCAAATAGATGGGAAAAAAGGAGGATACATATGATAAAATTAAGACCACATCATATAATGTGTTTAAAGTTTTTTAAAGGGGTAGGGTATAGTGATGAGTTTACTAAGAATATGGCTCAGATACATTCTACTTTAGTTAATGGTGATGAAGTTATAAGTCTAGTTAATGGTGATGATAATATATGTTCAAAGTGTCCAAGTCTTAAGAATGGGATTTGTGATAGTGAGGAAAATGTTAGTCTTTTAGATAGGGGAGCACTTGAAGCTTTATCTATGAAGACAGGGCATGAGTATAGATATAATGACCTTGCAAGTCATAGAGATAAGGTTCTAGATAAGGCCCTTCATGGGAAGATTTGTTCAACTTGTCAGTGGTACAAAGAAGGGGTTTGCAGATTATAGTTTAAGGGGGAAGTATGTTAAAGAAAATATATGTTTTTTTATGGATAGGTGTTTTGGGTTTTATTTTTGGAATTATAGGTATGCCATTTATATTAAATACTAGTATAGGACAAGAAGTAGTTTCTAAATTTAACGGGGAAGGATTAGATACATTTAAGTATAAAAATTATACAATACTTGCATCTAAGGAATCAGAGGTTGGAATGCCACTTATATATGCTAATTTAGATAATACGGAAAAGAAACTATCTTCAATAACAGGATTTACTCCAGATGAAAACTTAACAATTAAAATAACTACTAAAGAGGAAAGTAGCTTAAATAGAATATTTAAACAAGATGAAATAAGTAATTTAGGTGGAGCCTATACTAATAAGAAAATTCATTTGTTTGCTAATAGTGTGTATGAAGATATTCTAACGCTAGGAGTACTTATGGGAGATGATTTTTATAAAAGTTTAAATCATGAATACACCCATTACTTCTTTGATATGTATTGTAAAAGCAAAGGTATTGAAAAGAGTAAGATTCCACAATGGTTTGAGGATGGATTATGTGAATATATAGGGAATGATAGTGTTGCCTATGGACAAGAATTTATAGATTTTACTCCATTTAATCAGATCACATCTAATAAGGACTGGAAGGATCATATTCCTCAAAATTATTTTCAAAGCCATCTAGCCCTTAATAAAATAGTTAGTTTAAAGGGAGAGAAGGTAATTAATAGTATTATCCTTAGGTGTAAGGAGTTAAGCTTTGAGGATTCATTTAAAGAAAGTACAGGAGTGGATATTTCAAAGTTTGAAGAGGGTATTAAATCAGACTGTGCTAACTATGGACGTTTAATGACGGACTATGCTAAGAAAAAGAATAAAGTAAGCTGTAGGGATATATGGATTAAGTGTTTAGAAAAATATATAGTAGAAAATCCTAAAACTCCAGATGCCTACTTTGATATTGCAGAGTATTATAAGTCAAAAGGGAACAATGAAAAGGCGGTTAAGGTTATTCAGGAAGGACTAAAATATAATCCTAATGATGATAGGCTGAAAAGAGGTTATGAGTTATTTAGTGAATAGGGGGAAGGATATCTCTATAAATGAGGATTTATCTAAAAACTATACTTATTACATTTATGTATATAAGAAGGATTATGATTGTGCCATTGCGTTGATTAATGATTTAACTCGCTAAAACATTAGGTATACAGAGTAGTATAGATAAACTTAATATATATACTTTAATGTATAGATTTTAT
>NZ_JAVWJB010000049.1:0-8076 GCF_036639235.1 Clostridium sp. | reverse complement strand
TATACAGAGTAGTATAGATAAACTTAATATATATACTTTAATGTATAGATTTTATAAATTTAATAATTTTCTGTAACAAATGTATAATAGTGTAGAATGTTACAGAAAAGAGGGGAATTTTATGATTAAATCAAAAAGTTTAGTAGCAGTTGGTATGGCTCTTACTATGCTACTTAGTTTTACTGGATGTAGCCAAGGGGAGAAAAAGGCTGAGGTAGAAGTATCACAAATTATGTTTAATGGTTCTTCAACACTTGCACCGGTTATTTCTAAGATAGCAACTAATTACACAGAGGAAAATAAGACTTGGAACAAGGTTGATTCTTCACTTCCAGAGAAGGATATTACTATTTATGTTTCTTCAGGTGGTTCAGGTGCTGGTGTTAAGTCAGTAGCTGACGGTGTATCAGATTTTGGTATGCTTGCAAGGGGAGTTAAGAATGATGAGAAGGCTAAGATAGAAGGGCTTAAGGAAACTAAGGTTGGTATAGATGCATTAACTATTTCAGTTAATCCTAAGAACAAAATTCTAAAGGTTAAGGATAACTTAACAACTGATGAAATTAAGAAGATTTTCTCAGGTGAATTTAAGACTTGGAATCAAGTAGATCCTACACTACCTAATAAGGAAATAGTAGTTGTTACTAGAGATATTGGTGGTGGAGCACATGAGGTATTCCAAAAGAAGATAATGGGAGACGCTCAGGTTAAGAAGGAAGCTATTCAAGCACCTTCAATGGGAGCACTTGTTTCTAAAATTATTGAAAATGAATATGCTATAGGTTATGCTTCATTCGGTGTTGCAAACCAAAACAAGGGTAAAATCTCACCACTTAAGGTTGATGGTGTAGATGCTACTAAGGAAACTATTTTAGATGGTAGCTACAAGATTCAAAGACCTCTTATTGTTATAAATAAGGGTGAAATGAATCCAATGCAAAAGTCATTTATGGATTATGTAATGTCAGAAAATGGTCTTAAAATAGTTGAAGAAATGGGATTCATTCCAGCAAAATAAAAATAAATCATAAAACAAGTTTTATGATCTTTGTTAATAAACTAAGGCTTAGAGTTTTCTAAGCCTTGTTTTTGTAGGAGATATTATGAAGGTTAAAGATAGGATTTTTGAGGGCTTAATAAAAGGGGTTACCTTTTTTACAGCTATTATTATTGTTTTTGTTATTGGATTTATAGTTAAAGAGTCTATACCTGTTTTTAAAAGTATAGGTGCTTTAGAGTTTTTGTTTTCATCCCAGTGGAATCCTTTAGGAAATGAATATGGAATACTCTACTTTATTCTTGGAAGTATATACATATCACTATTATCACTTATTATTGCACTTCCATTAGGACTTGGATGTGCTGTATTTCTTTCATACTACACTAAGAGGGTCACCCGTAATATTATACTGTCATTTGTAGAAATGCTAGCAGGTATTCCATCTGTTATATTTGGATTTGTTGGACTACTTGTTATTGTTAAGTTTTTTGAGAATAATATTAATATGACATCAGGTGAGTGTATGCTGGCAGGGGCTATTTTGCTAGCTATTATGATTCTTCCATTTATAATAGATAACTGCTATGAGTCTATTGAAGAGGGAAGAAAGCTTTATGATGAGGCATCACTTAATCTTTCTGTATCTAAGTGGTATACATTTAGAAAGGTTATATTAAGATCGATTACACCTGCTATTATGTTAAGCTGCGTTCTTGCTTTTTCAAGGTCTATAGGAGAAACTATGGCGGTTATGATGGTTATAGGTAATTCACCTATTTTCCCACGTCTTCTAGGAAAAGGGGAGACTATCCCATCACTTATAGCACTTGAAATGGGAAGTGTAGAATACTCAAGTATTCACTATAGTGGGCTTTATGGGGCTGCACTTGTTCTTATTATAATTGTGCTTACATGTAATATTAGTTTCTTTATGATGAAAGGAAGAAAAAAATATGAGGGATAGGTTAGTTAAGCTTTGGAGTATTTTAAGTGGAATAGTTGTTGTTTTAATTATTGTATTTGTATTTTTATATTCACTTGTTAAAGGATTTAAGGTTATTAATTTAGATTTTATATTTAAGGGGCCACAGGGTATGCCTCTTGGTACTGAGGGAGGAATATTTCCTGCTATAGTAGGCAGTGCTTATACAGGAATACTTTCAGGACTTATTGCATCGGTGCTTGGAATAGGGTCTGCAATATATCTTGTATTCTACTGTAATAGCAAAAGGTTATATAGTCTGCTTGTGTTATCTATCCAAGGAATATCAGGTATACCATCTGTTGTAATTGGACTGTTTGGATATAGTTTTTTAATAGTTAGGCTTAATATACCAAGAAGCGTGTTAGCCGCCAGTATTACACTTGCTATTATGATTATTCCATTTATAAGTTTAAGGGTAGAGAAGATTTTTAAAGAGGTTGATAGGGACATAATAGATGCTTCACTTAATCTAGGAGTATCTAAGATACATACAATATTTAAAATTGTTCTACCTCAAACCATTAATAAAATTCTTTCATCAATTATTGTTGGAGTGTTCTATGGAATAGGTGCAGCTGCTCCTATTATGTTTACAGGTGCTGTGCTTATAGGTAAGAGTAGCCCAGGTGTTTTAGAGCCTTTTATGGCACTTCCATATCATTTATATGGACTTGTAAGTGAGGGAATATCTATGGAAATGGCATATGGAACAGCAGCAGTACTAATGATTATGTTAATAGGGACAAACCTTGTTTGTAGGATACTAGTTGGAGGAGATAAATATGGACAAGCTAATAGAAATTAATAATTTAAATGTAAATGTAGATGATAAGCAGATACTATCTAATATTAATTTTCCTATATATAAGGGAAAAATAACATCGATAATAGGACCTTCAGGATGCGGAAAATCTACACTGCTTAAGGTAATAAATAAAAGCTTAAGTTATGGGAATGCATCTGGGGAAGTTCTTTTAAATGGTGAAAATATAAATAATTTAACTAGGGAAAAGGTAGCAGGGAAGGTAGGTCTTATAAGTCAAACACCTGCTGTATTTCCTTTTTCAATATATAAAAATATAAGTTATGCACTTGAATATTTTAAGAATAAGTCTAAGGGTGAAATTGAAAGTATAGTTATTGAGAAGTTAAAGGCTGTTGGGTTATTTCATGAAGTTAAAGATAGATTAAAATCAGATGCTAGAAGCCTATCAGGTGGTCAAAAACAAAGGTTATGTATAGCTAGAAGTCTTGCAGTTGAGCCACTACTTATATTACTTGATGAGCCATGTTCAGCACTTGATATTAGAAATACAAGTATTATTGAGGAGCTTTTAAAGGAGCTTAAATTAGATTACACAATATTAATAGTAACCCATAATTTAGCCCAGGCTAGAAGAATATCAGACTACACTGCTTTTATTGAAAGTGGAAATCTTATAGAGTTTGGAGATACTGAAGAATTATTTAATTCTCCAAAGTGCAGAGAAACTAGGGAATATATAAGTTATATGTAGTAAGTGCTTAAGTAGTTTAAGTAATATTAAGGGGAGTAGGATATGATTATAAATATACCAGGAAGAGAAGAAATTAATATTGAAAACATAGTGTTTGACTATAACGGAACAATTGCAGTAGGTGGTGTAATTAAGCCATCAATTAGAGAGAAGATTAGAAAGTTAACTTCTATGGTTAACTGCATTGTATTAACAGCAGATACATATGGAGATGCTAGAGTTCAATGTGATGAAGTAGGACTTAATATAATTACCTTTGAGGGTGAAGGTGCAGGGCAGCATAAGCGAAGAATTGTAGAGAATCTCTCACCTGAAAAATGTTTATGTATAGGAAACGGGTTCAATGATATTCAGATGTGCACTGTAGCAGCCCTATCTATAGGAATTATAGAGGGGGAGGGAATAAGTGGTAGGCTTATATCAAGTGTAGATATTGTTATAAACACGATAGATGATGCACTAGATCTTATTCTTAATCCTAAGAGAATGATAGCTACCTTAAGAAATTAATAGTTATGTAGAGTTATTATTTATTGTAATATATTAATATTTTGTGAATTTCTAAAATATAGGCAATTTAATCCATATTTATCTATACAATATATCGATTAAATGTTTTGGAGGGATTACATGAGTTGGTATATTTTAAGATGGAAAAGAACGCTAGACTTTAAAGGAAGGTCAAGGCGTAAAGAATACTGGATGTCATTTTTATTCGATGTAATTATTCTTATTTCACTTACTGTACTAGGTTCATTTATAGGTCTTGGAGAGATTTTACCTTGGATATATTCAGTTGCAATTATAGTTCCAAATTTATCTTGTACAATTAGAAGAATTCACGATATAGGGAAAAGTGGATACTTTATTCTAATGCTTGCCCCAACATATATTTTTCAAATATTAGAGGCATTTGGACTTTCAATGGGAGTAACAAGTGGTTCACTTGAGATATTCTTGATTGGAGGATACTTAGTAGCGGCAGGATGTTGTCTAACTATATTCGTATTCACACTTATTAATGGTCAAAGTGGAGACAATAAGTATGGAATAGATCCAAAGGCAGAGGATAGAATAATAGAAAGTATATAATAAATATTAGTTTTAAAGGTGGTTTTTAAACCACCTTTTTTTATTAGTGGTATAATAATGAGAAAAATGACTAGGAAGGTGACTTTGGTGAATAGAGAAGAGAAGATAATACCTCACTTTGGTGAGAATTTATACACATATATATGGTCAAATGTAGAGAGTCCTAAGGGAATTGTACACATTTTCCACGGGATGGTGGAACATAGTGGAAGATATGATGAGTTTGCTAATTATCTTAATTCAAGGGGATATATTGTTATATCATCGGATCATAGGGGACACGGTGAAACAGGTAAGGATAAGGGACTTGGTTATATTGGAGAAGAAGGATTCTATGGAATTGTAAAGGATAAGAAGTTTTTATCAGATTACATAAGAGATAGATTTAAGGGTATACCCCTATTTATTCTAGGACATAGTTTTGGTTCATTTATAGCTCAAGAGTATTTAATCCAGTATTCTAATGATATAGATGGAATTATATTTTCAGGTTCAGCTAAAAATGATGGAGTAGATATTATACTTGGAAATATTGCTGCTAATATTCAAAGTGTATTAATAGATGATAGTAAGCCTGCAAGATTAATAGATAAAATGGCCTTTGGTGGGTTTAATAGAAGTGTTAAGTCACCTAAGACTAAGTTTGACTGGTTAAGTCGTGATGATGAGCAGGTACAAAAATATATTAATGATAGATACTGTCAGTTTATTCCCTCTATTAATTTTTATAAGAACCTATTCTCAGGACTAAGAAGATTATATAAGAAATATAGATTAGATGGAATTAATAAGAATATAAATATACTAGTTATATCAGGTGATAGGGACCCTGTAGGTAAGATGGGTAAGTCTGTACAAAGATTATATCAGCAATATAAGGACCTTAATATTAAGGGTGTAACTCTTAAGTTATATGAGGGTGGAAGACATGAGATGCTTAATGAGACTAATAAGGGTGAGGTATATGAGTATATTTATAAGTGGATAGAATTATTAAATTTACAGATGGATATACAGGATAAATAAAAAAGGGAAAATATATATAGTAAAATCAATATATAATATTTTAAAGTCATAGGGGGATAAATATGGTAAGTCTTGAAACAGAAAGATTATTACTTAGGCCTTTTAGAGAAGAGGATTATTTAGATTTATATGAGTATGCAAAAACAGATTTAGTTGGACCGAGAGCAGGATGGATGCCACATAAGAGTGTGGAAGAGTCGAAAGAAATTGTTAAAATGCTTATGGTCGATGGTTCATTTGCAGTAGTATTAAAGTCAGAGAATAAGTTAATTGGGTCAATTGCAGTACATAATAGAGTTCCAAAAGGTGTTATTAAAGAGGATGGTCAGATGGAAGTTGGATATTGTTTAAACCCTAGTTATTGGGGAAAAGGATATATGCCTGAGGCAGTTAAGGAAATAATAAGATATTCATTTATAGAGCTTAGACTTAATATTTTATGGATTGCTCATACAATAGATAATACTAATTCTCAGAGAGTTATAGAAAAGAGTGGGTTTAATTATAGATTCACAGGTGAGGATGTTTTTATAAGATTAAATAATAAAAAGGTTATTAATAAGTGTTATAGCATAACAAGGGAAGAGTACCTAAATTTCATGTAATAGTAAATGAGAATATCAAAATTTGATATTCTCATTTTTATAGTTAGATAAAAAACACTATAAAATTACAATTTACAACATAATTATTTTGATATTTATAACAAATAAATACTTGTTGAATATTATGCTTGTAAAAGGAGGAGATATATATGAGTTTTTATAAAATAAGTCCTAAAAATGGGCTAGACGAAGAAAATCTCATAAATGGGAGGCAGAATAATTATGCTTGGTCAATAGAAGAACTTGGTGATTATATTTATGTAGGAACAGGAAGAAATGTACCATATAACATTATAAAAATTGATCCTAATGTTAATACTCCTGATTTAATTACTCCAGAACAATTAGATAATAGTCCTGAAATATGGAGATATAAAAAGAATTCACTAAAGGGATGGCAGTTAGTTCATAAAGCTGATATACAATCGACTATATCAGGATATAGATATATAGTAGGGCATAATCCATATAATGGAATGAAATGTTTATATGCAGCTTCATATGGAGGAAATGTAGAAATTTTAAAATCTACTAATGGAGTTAACTGGTTTAAGGTTCAAGAGGGTGCTATTCAAGGTACTTCATCAAGGGCAATGGTTTCACATAATGGTAAAATTTATGTTGGGGCAATAGATGAGACAAGCATCTCAGATATAACACTTCTTTATTCTAGTACTGATCCAGAGTTTTTTCCTTTTGATCTTGTGATAGACTCAGGTAAACCAGGATTCGACCCAGATAAGAATCCTAAGGGACAAATTTCAAATATGGTTGTATTCAATAATAAATTATATGTTGCTACAAGTAGTTTAAAGGGTGTTGCCTTATACAGAACAGAGGGTTGTGAACCTGAAATGAACAAATGGGTTAAGATAGCTGAAAATGGATTTGATTGTCCTTTAAATACCTACTCTTTAAGTATAGGTGTATTTAAGGAACATGTGTATCTATCTATGACCAAAATATTACCTATATCATGGTTATTACCTATAGGCTGTGAAATAGTTAGAGTAGATAAGAAAGATAGATGGGAAGTTATTGTTGGAGGTTCAATTTTTGATGATGATGAATGTTGTTGTAATAGTAGATGTAAACACCACTATGGACCTGGATTTAATAATCCATTTAATGTATATGCATGGCAAATAGAAGAGTATAAGGGAAGACTTTTTGTAACAACATTTGACGATGCTATTAATATGGAGCTTATACTAAATACTCTTTTAGCAAATAAGGAAGAGTTAATAGGAATGATAGGAGATAAGTTTACTAACCTGCTAATAGATCTTTATATGTTAATAGTTAAGGAACTTAATAGATTAAAATATCCATTTGGTTTTAATATGTATATGTCAGAGGATGGAGTTAGCTTTAAGCCGGTTTGTGTTAATGGGTTTGATAATGGAAAGAATTATGGTGGAAGATTATTATTTGTAGATTCATGTAATAGTCTATATGTAGGTACTGCAAATCCATATGAAGGTTGTGAAATGTGGGTGACTAATGAAATTCCAAGGTGCTTTGCTAGAGACTTTGATTTCACTTCAATTTTATGTAGTAAAGAGTATAAAATGATAATGGAAAATAAGGATGAAATAATGGAAAAACTTAAAATAGTTACAAATAAAATAAAAAAATAATTCTATATACTAGAATGTAAACATATATTGGATTTTGTAAATGAGAGAGGCTATGGATATAATCCTGTAGCCTCTTTTTAAATATTAATAATTCTTAATAAATTATTATGTAAAATATTAATATTTTATATGTAGTATATGACTATACCTAAGGGAGGGAATAGTCATGAAAAGAAATTTAAAGCCTATTATAATAATTTTAATATGGATA
>NZ_JAVWJB010000048.1:0-10745 GCF_036639235.1 Clostridium sp. | reverse complement strand
TTAGAATTCTGGTGGAAGTTCTATCATTTCGTTGTAATTGAATACTGGTCCATCGATACACATGTACTTGTTACCAACCTTACAGTGACCACACTTACCAATACCACATCTCATATGAGTTTCTAGTGATGTAAGTATGTCTGTTCCGTCCATACCAAGTTCCATAAGATCCTTCGCAACTGCCTTAATACGGCTAGGACTAGCACATACGATTGCAGCTGTGTTCTTCCAGTCAAGTCCAAGTCCTGGTAGTAGGTCATTTATACGTCCAACATGGGCATCAACTTCATCAGTTGGCTTTCCAAGAGCGTACATAACTTCTACACCCATTTCTGGGAACTTCTTAAGGTCTTCCTTAAAGATAAGTCCGCTGTATGATCCACCTGAAACGATGAATATAACTCTTCCGAACTTACTTCTTTCTTCCTTATCCATGATTCTCTCTAGTGGACATCTAACTGGCGCTAGACCAACACCACTACCGATTACTATAATATCCTTACCATAGTTCTCTTGATGAGGGAATCCCTTACCAAATGGTCCACGAAGACCAAGTTTGTCTCCTACCTTCATGTTATGAAGAGCCTTAGTTACCTTACCAACTCTCTTAACGTAGAATTCAAATGTATCCTTCTTAAAATCTCCAAATGGTATTGAAATAGCTATTTCACCAACACCGAATATAGTGATTTCATAGAACTGTCCTATAGCCTTATCAGCTATAAGTTCATGAAGTCTTTCATGTACTGTTATATCTTCAAATTGAAGAACAAATCTCTTAATGTCACGTGTTTCGTCTATTATTTCTTTAATAATAGCAATGTCTGGTATATAAACATCTTCACACTTACCATTAATATGGTGATGCTTTCTTTCTTCAATATGAATTGGGTGGTGGAATTCTTCTCCCTCATTTACATAATGGTCAATTCCATTTAGCTTATGAGTGATTCCATCCTTGTAGTCCTCTTGAATCTTGTTAACAGTTTCAACAATATCAATAAATGCAGGACATACGTCGATACATCTTCCACATCCTGTACATCCCTTATATCCGTATCTTTCTGGGATATACTTCATCTTATCAAGTATTCTGTATCTAACCTGAGCTACAGGATCTCTTGGGTTGTGGTCCCCTGCATTTCTTGTAAATGATGATGTTTGACATGAGTCCCAGCATCTAAATCTACTTCCCTCATTATCATGGTCCTCATCTATTACATTGAAACATGTACAAGTTGGACATACTGTTGTACAGCCTGTACATTGAATACAGTGGTTAGCATGCTGCTTCCAAATTGGATTATCAAATGTATGCTGCATAACCTCTTCAATCATATCAAGGTCTATATCAAGAGTAAATTTCTCTTCAACATGCTTTCTAGTGTCTTCCTTCTTCTCTACATAGCTTTCATCAGCTACAGTTAGAAGGTCCTTTATTGAGTCAATTATTTCTTGACCCTTTTCTCCCTCAAATTCAACTAGGTAAGTATCGTTCATAGGAGTTAATAGTACATCATATCCTCTTTCTGCAAATGGACCTACACCCATCTTCTTACAGAAACAGCTTTCTCCTGGTTGTACACAGTTAAGTCCTACTATATAAGCATATGGTCTTTTTTCTGCGTAAACATCATCCTTATATCTTTCCTGGAAGAATAGGTCAAGATATGGTACTGAGTATAAGTCACATGGTCTAACTCCAAAGTAAAGCTTCTTACTTTCGTCAACCTCTGGCTTATAAGTTTCTATTCTGTCCCCGATTTTCTTCCAGCTAAATAATTCTTCTTTTTGGTCAAATAAGAACTTCTTAAAAGGCATATTAAAGTTAATGTAGTTCATCATAAACTTACCTTCGTAAGGAACTAATTGAACTTCTCCATCCTGTGAAAGTGGAGCATATACCTTGAATAATTCTGCCCATGTATCTAGGGCTTTTCTTAAATCTTTTGCTTTAAGTATAAACATTAGTCCACCACCTCTATATTTACTGCACAAACCTTAAGTTCTGGTATTAAACAATCAGGGTCAAGGTTTGAGTTAGTTAGTATGTTTACAGGCTCCTCTGCAAAGTGCATAGGCATAAACAGTACTCCCTGCTGGATTCTATCAGTAACAATTGCTTCTGTAAGAATTGAACCTCTTCTTGAAGAAACTCTAATCTTCCAGTGACTCTTAGCACCGATTTTCTTAGCGTCCTCTGGGTGCATTTCAATGAATCCCTTTGGCTGCTCTCTATCTAGTGTCCATGAACGTCTAGTCATTGTTCCTGTATGGTAGTGGTTATGTGTTCTACCTGTTGTCAGGATAAATGGATATTCATCACATCTCATTTCACCTGGTGTTATATATTCATTAACAGTAAATTGTCCAAGTCCACGGGCAAACTTACCTCTGTGTAGGAACTTAGTTCCTGGGTGGTTAGCTGTAGTACATGGCCACTGTAGACCACCTTCTTTTTCAAGTCTATCGTAGCTAATACCAGCATAGCTTGGAACAACCTTGTTGATTTCTTCCATTATTTCTGATGGATCGTTAAAGTTAGCTTCTCCACCTAGACCATTAATAATATCTGCAACAATCATCCAGTCAGGTCTTGAATTTCCAACAGGCTCTATAGCCTTTCTTACTCTTTGAACTCTTCTTTCAGTATTAGTGAAAGTTCCATCCTTTTCCATAAAGCTACATCCAGGAAGTACAACGTCAGCTATCTCAGCTGTTTCAGTCATAAATATATCCTGAACTATTACAAGCTCGATGTTCTTAAATGCATGCTTAACATGCTCAAGGTCTGCATCTGAAAGTATTGGATTCTCTCCAACAATGTAAAGAGCCTTAATATCACCCTTTGATGCAACTTGCATCATTTCAGTAACAGTAAGTCCACGTCCATCTGCAAAGTCTTCTCCCCAAACAGCACCTATAGTGTCCTTTGTCGCTTCACTGTAGAACTTTTGGTATCCTGGTAGATTGTCAGGTAAACATCCCATGTCACATGAACCTTGAACGTTGTTCTGTCCTCTTAAAGGTAGAACTCCTGAACTTTCCTTACCAATTTGACCAGTAAGAAGTGCAAGGTTTGCAAGTGCACGAACTGTCTTAGTTCCTGTAACGTGCTGAGTTACACCCATTGCATAACACGTAACAGCATTCTTAGCTCTCGCATACACTCTAGCCATTTCACGTATAGTATCTGCTGGAATTCCAGTTATAGGCTCAGCCCACTCTGGTGTATATCTTTCAACAGATGCTGCGAACTCTTCAAAGTTCTCTGTTCTCTCCCCTATAAACTCTCTATTCTCAAGTCCCTCTGTAATAATTACATTAAGCATTGAGTTAACAAGAGCTAGGTTTCCACCTGGTCTAATTGATGCATAAGTATGTGCATAGTTAGATACAGGTATTCTTCTTGGGTCAGCTACTAGAAGCTTAGCCCCATTTTTCTTAACAGCCTCAGCTACTCTCATACCTATAAGAGGATGCTGTTCTGTTGTGTTTGAACCGATGATAAAGATAACGTCTGCATCCTTAACTTCATCGATTGAATTTGTCATTGCACCACTACCAAATGAAGTAGCTAGACCAGCTACTGTAGGAGCGTGTCAAAGACGGGCACAGTGGTCTATATTACGAGTTTTAATAACTCCTCTTGCAAGCTTAGCTATAAGATAATTATCTTCGTTTGTACATCTAGCTGAAGCAAGAACACCAACTGAGTCTGGCCCATATTTTTCTATTATGTCCTTAAGTGAACTTGTTACTTTTTCCATTGCGTGGTTCCAGTCTGTTTCGTGGAACTTTCCGTCTTCTCCCCTTACTAGAGGATTACTTAATCTATCCTTGTGCTTAACAAAGCTATACCCTTGCCATCCTTTAATACAAAGCTTCCCCTTGCTAACAACATGATCACTCTTAGGAGTTACCCCTAAGATATCATCATTTTCGACATTTAAGTAGAAATTACATCCACATCCGCAATAACCACATGTAGTAAGAACTTTTTTCAAGATTCTTCCCTCCCTAAAACATTTCAACTCTATTCTAACATTTTAGAGATTACATATAAACAATTTAGTTCAAAAAACCCCCTACTTTCATAATATTTTTCACTACCCATTTGTGTAGTTTTAACAAGAGAGTATTTTCTTTTTCTTTGAAAACCTTACCGCCATATTATTTATTTTTTAACTAATCCACCTATTAACTTGTAATAAAATTACAAATACCACTAAAATCAAGTGCAAATAGTGAATATTAGCACTTAAAATATCTTTTATTATTAGTATAGTTATTTAAAATACATATTTAGGTAGTTTTATATATTTCTAACTTAAAAATGTTCTGTATATTTCCACAAATTAATTGCTTATGTTTAATTTTATAAAGTTAAATTTTGTGTTAATACTTCGTAAAAATATACAAATTTTTTATATAAAAAGGATATTTTCTTATTTTGTCTAATAGTTAAATATATAACTTTTTTAATATTATTGAAACCTATTATGTTTCATAATTATGTATAATGATGAATAGATATAGTATGAAAACATTAACATATAATAAAAACCATTAACTATGGTATAATACCCTTTCAGGGAGGATGAAATATGAGAAATTTATTATTAATACTATTAGCTCTTATGCTAGTTGTATTATCATCATGCACCCCACGCAAAGAAAACTTAACAGGTGAGATTACAGTACCTAAACCATATACTGAAAATACTCTAGGAGGGACTCTTAAGGTTGCAAAACTTGACTCTAGCTACCCTATAACCCTAGATAATATAAATAATATTGGATTTAAAAAGGCAGTTCTAGAAACCGAAGGCCTTAGAGAAGATTCTGGTAATTACAAGACCAACTATAAACGTAAAAATAATATGATGAGAAATATCGATATGTTTCGAGAAGAGCATATACCCTATTATATAGAACTAACCTCAGGCCCTGGAATATCTAAGAACAGGACTAATATATCTCTTTATAATAATCGGGACAATATAGTATTTTTCTCTCAAATGGTACGGGAAACTATTAAACTAAATGAAAACAATCCCTACTTTAGTGGAATTATACTAAATATTAAACCAAATAACATTAATGAAAAAGCATATTACGAAACCCTTAAAGGGATTACAGATAGAATCATTAAGGATTATAGCTATCCTATTTTCATTACTCTAGATGGAAACTTTCTAAGTAGTGAAAATGCTAAATTACCTAACAATATATTTACTAGTGAACTTATAGGTTATAATGTAGACATGTCAATTGATTGTGATTCCTATCCAGGTAAGGGAACTATTAATGGTGTAGAAGGTAGTATATCTAAAAACAGTATTCTAGATAAATTAATTAACATAAAACAATCGGAAGAAGACTCTACTAATTTTATGGTATCCTATAAAAGCAAATGGAATGATAATTGTGATGTTCTTATTAAGGATATATTTGAAATTATGAAGATGCTTGGATTCCAATTTAATCTTTCCTACTCGAATACTAATAATGAATATGATTTTACTAATCACAAAAACATTCTTAACATAATACAAAAATTTTAAACTTTATCATTTTAGGTTGTTGGATATTCCAGCAACCTATTTTTTATTTTCCTAAAACAACATTAGCTTTACACATAAATAATCACATATTTTACCACTTTACAATACTATATACAAAATATAATTATTGAAAGGTGTGAATTAAATGCATAAAAATTTCGGAGGTAATACAGGATGTAGCTGTGCTCCTGGTATACGTTATTCACTACAAGCTATTAAAGATTGTATATGTATGTGTAAGGATTCTTCCTGTTTTGATGTAGTTATTAAAATTACTACTGTGTCAGGCTGTGTTAACACTATTACTCTAAATCCACATAACCTTAATTCATTAAAGCTATGTAGCGATTCTTTAGTTTTTAAAAATGATTTAATTATTCAACTTGAAGATATTTCAAAAATACAGGTTCTAACTAGTGATATTTGTAATAATAAATTCAAAAATTGTCTAATGTCTAAATTATCTAATCATAATCCATGCTGCATGGCTATGTCAATGGATGATTGTCATAAAACTGGGTGTGGCAATAAGCACAATCAAGGTAAATCACAGCCTTGTAGCCCTACATTAACATGTTTTTTAAATGAGCATCGTGACGACTTATCTACTCTACAATTTGAAGGTGCTTGTGGAACGCCTCATATAGTTCAAACAATTGATGATATAAAGAAAACCGAAGTTGTATCTGATGCGGTATTAAGCACTACATCCACTGTAGTACAAACTAATTTATCACTATCACCTGAGAATACTAGTGTTGTAGAGTCTGTTAATACAACTCCTATTGATGTTGTATCAAAAATTACAACTAAGGAGCAAAGTCTTGTTTCTTCTGTAGCCTCTCAAACATCTAATGCGCTTACAGGAATTACATCCACTCCGACTCAAGTAGTTCAATCAGTTAATTTCAACTCACCAGTTGATGTTTTAACAAGTGCTAAACTTAACACAAGTGATGTATGTGGCCCACTTACAACTGAAAGTGTTAATGTTACAACCTCCGCTGGAGTTCAGGAAGTAGCTAATGTAGCTACTAATGTTCAAACTACACCTTCAACAGTATTATCTGGCCTTGGAACTCCTTCTACTACTCCAGTTGTAACAGGATACCCAGCTCCTTCAACTGTAAATGCTATAACTGGATATGATGGGTCTGCATCTGTTATAGGAGGGGTTACTGGTGTAAATATTGTTACTCCTACATCTGTAGCTGTTCCAAATATAAAGAGTCTTGACTTATCTTTAGGTAAATTACAGGTTATAATTCCTAAAAATTCTATAGGTCAAAGTCTTCCAAATAGGGATCTAACTTATGATGTAATAATAGGTACTGAAGGTAATTCCGTTAGCCTTTTAGCACCTACCCAAGTTAATAATTATGTATCCCCTAATCCACTACTAGGAGTAGAAGGACGTCCTATCATTGAAACTGTTCCAACTGCTCCTATTGATGAACCTGTACTAAATGGACTTGGACGTGCATCTACTGCTAATGCTGTAACTGGATACCCTGCTGCTACTACTGCAAGTGTTGTTGGACAGGTAAATTCTACTCCAGTTACTATACCTACACTGGTTAGTCCTTCTAATGTACAAATTCAATCTATTACCTCTCCACCATCAGTGGTTGCAGCAGGTACTAGTCTATCTACTACTAATGCATCAATACTACCAGTTAATCCTCAAACACCTGTTAATAACACTACTGTAAGTGTTGTTGGAGAGCCTACCTCAGCTCCATTTGTTAACTCTGTTACTGGAACACCTACTAATGTAACTTTAATTAAAGATATCAGTCCAGATAAGGTTAATTCAGTAACAAGTGCTCCTAAAACAAGTGTTATTAAAAATGTTTCTCTTAACTCAAAAAATACCTGCGTATTAGATTCTGCTTCACTTGATATTTCAGAAAAATGCGTAGTTAAAGATATAGCCTTAGATGATGTATGTGTATTATCATCATCACCTGAAACTATTAATGGAAGAGTAATTGGTGTATGTGGAGGTATTATGACAGTTCTCGATGTGTCAGATGATATCCTAATATACTCACTGTGTAATATAGTTTCTGCAACTTCTTCATGTAATCCAAAATAATTTAACTCTATAAATAAAAATAGGGCTACAGCAATAAGCTGTAGCCCTTAAATTGTTGACAAACCAATATTTGAAAAAATATTGGTTTGTCTTATAAAAAAATTTAAATTCATGGTCAAGGGGGACCTGTGCCGCCGCAGACCATACCTATCAAGGGGTCAAGTGACGCTTTAGCGTCGCGCAGTAGCTTTAGCACCCCTTGGTAAACCTCATGAAAACCTGTTTTTCGTGACAGGCTGTTGACTTTGTCAATAGCCTGAAGGCTACAGCAATAAGCTGTAGCCCTATTAGTTATTATATTAATTTACCTGAGAATACCATAAACAGTACTATTATTCCTAGAATAATTCTATAGTAAGCAAATGGTGCAAGGCTCTTCTTCTTAACGTACTCCATAAATAATGCAATAACAAGTAGTGCAACTACAAATGAAACAACAGTACCTATTCCTAGAAGTACCCATTCAAATCCACTAAATCCAACTCCGATCTTAAGTAGCTTAAGTAGAGCTGCTCCACCTAGTGTTGGTAATGCTAAGAAGAATGAAAATTCAGCTGAAACCTCACGGGAAAGTCCCATAAAACGTCCACCGATTATAGTTGATGCAGATCTAGACATTCCAGGACAAAGTGCCATACACTGGAATACCCCAACCATAAATGAATCTCTTATAGTTAGGTCCTCAACCTTTTCACATCTTGAACCCTTGTTACTCTTATCTGATATAAGAAGTAATATTCCCCCTACAATAAGGGCAATAGCAACTATTTTTGAATTAAAGAAATTCGCTTCTATGTAATCATCAAAAAGTATACCTAGAATCCCTGCCGGTATAGCTCCAATTATAACCTTACCCCAAAGAGTCATTACTCTTCTTGACTGCTCTCTGTCGTTAAACTTAGGGAATAATCTACCCCAGAAGTAGAACACTACTGCAAAAATAGCTCCTACTTGAATAATAACGTTAAAGGCATTAGCAAACTCCCCTGTAAAGCTTAAACTATCACCTACTAATATAAGGTGACCTGTTGAAGATACAGGAAGAAACTCTGTAAGACCCTCTACAATACCAAGTAGAACTGCCTTAAATACCATAATAATCTCTATGCTCATTAAAAGCTCCCCTCCTTTTTGTACTAAACAATTATATCATATACTCTATATTATTATAATATTATCCATATTAAGCATGATTATGTTTATTTAATTCCGCCATGAATATATACAACTAAATTAATATTATGTTTCTTAACATAGGCTGGAATATCCACCCTTTCAAGGTTAGATTCACGTACATCTATTGAATGCATCTCATTAAAATTAGCATATAATAATGTCTCAAGTGAATTAGTAAATGAATTCCCTATAACAAGAACATTAGGTAAGTTACTTCTTCCTGTTTTCACTATATCCTTTGGCATATCTCCACCCATAAATGTAGAATAGGTTGATGGAGATTCTATTAAAGACTTATCTATTATATCTTGACCTATTTTTTCCCCTGTTATTCTCTCAGTAATAAGGTCCTTACTTGGCCTATATACCTTAAAGTCCTCCTTATTACTAACATTAAACTGAAGCTGTCTATTATAGCTACCGTTAAACTCATAGTAGGTATCAACCATAAGTCCGTTATATGGTTCAAGCTGATCCTCTATGCCCTGAAAATCCTTCTTTGCCTTGTTAACTATATATTCATATGCCTTATATGCCCCATCTATGTTCCAGTGATGGTCTGTTTTATAGTAATACTTATCACCAGTTAGGTCATCCTTAAAAAGCTCCCTAGCGTTAATATAATCAACCTTACTGCTAACAGAGTCTATTTGCTTTTCAAATTCAAATACCCTCTTCATATTATACTTAGCATACTCAGGAAGATTATTCATATTATAGTCCGAACTAATTGGAGCATACATGTTATACATTTTAACACCCATACCCTCTAGTGAAGCGTTAAGGGAAATAATAAATTCATTCTTCTTCTTAACAAACTCCTCTAGCTTATCAGTCTCTAACTTCTCATCCTCATAAAGCCTTCCATTATCACCAAGATAAAACCCATTAATCTTATCCCTGTTTAAAACATAGAAATTAAGCTTTAAATAACTTCCTACTATATCATCCTTAAAAATATACTGATCCTTACGATACTCCTCATATTCAGTAAAGAATTCACCACTTAAAACCCCATCTAAACCTAATTTAGGCATTTGTCTTAATCCTCTATTTTCTATCTCTGAATACTCCCTATCAGCTTTAAATCCATCATATATAGCAAGTGGAAATATAACTATTAAAAAAAGTACAGTAAGTATTGCGTATTTAGTGTATTTAATCATATTTCCCTCCTAAAATCTAAAATATATAAACGGATTATAACTTGAATTAACAAGTAGCATTACAGCATAATAAAAAATAATACTTAAAGTAATAGGGGTAACCACCATAGAACCTATACTTGATACTACCTTAATCTTAGAGTTTTCTATAAACGTAAAACCCTTCATAATTATAGGAGTTGATAACACTATTCCTAGCAGCATTTCTATCCAGTAATTAGATATATAGAATAAATCCATAGATGAATATAGGGGCGCATCTGTTAAAAAGAACATTCCCTTAATATATTCTATAGCACCTGTTAAACTAGATGATTCGAAAATAACCCATCCTATCATAACTAAAAGCATAGTATATACATGGTGAACCCATATAGGAAGCTTTCTCATAAGCTCTAGAATAAACATTTTTTCCATGGCTATAATAACCCCAAAGTATAATCCCCATACAACAAAGTTCCATGCAGCACCGTGCCAGAACCCAGTTAGTGACCATACAACCATTAAATTAAATAAATTTCTCACATAAGAGCATCTATTTCCTCCAAGGGGAATATATACATAATCCCTAAAGAAGCTTCCAAGTGACATATGCCACCTTCTCCAGAACTCAGAAATACTCCTACTTATATAGGGATAATTAAAGTTCTCAAGTAGCCTAAACCCAAACATAGCAGAAAGTCCAATTGCCATATCTGAATACCCACTAAAATCAAAATATATTTGAAGTGTATAACA
>NZ_JAVWJB010000047.1:10356-11856 GCF_036639235.1 Clostridium sp. | reverse complement strand
GTTATATAAAATACAAAACCAAACATTAAAACAATAGCTCCACATACAATCATATATGAAGTTGAAGTCTTCTTATTATCACTAACACTGGTGTTCACAGTTTCAACTGATGACACATATGTACTTAACATTTTACTATGTATGTCCTTAAAACCAATAATATCATTAGCCTTATAGCCCATCATAGTTTGATTAGTAATCATAACAATCTTTCCATCCTTCTTAGAATAAAGAGCATACTCATTAAATCCAAAATCAACTAATACAGCATCCCTTGAAGTAAACTTCCCACTACCTTCTATTGTTTTAAACCCTGACTCTATAATCCCCTCTAACTTAGGATTAACTGAAGCTACCCCAGCAGAATAATTATTCCCATTCTTATAAGTTATAAATGGCTCTATATACTTACCATTTAAAGTAGCAAAAAACAAATACATAGGACCATTTCCCTTATAAAAAGTATCATCTAAACTTTTATTACCCGAAGTAATATCCTCATAACTAATATCCTTAATCTCAATTCCACGGCCAAGCTTAAACCCCTTAGCAGCCTCATCCTTTGTAATATTTGGATTATCATAGGCTAAAAAGGAACTATACCTATCTAAAACATACTTACTAGTTCCTGCCCTAACCTCCTCAGGGATACTAACAAAAGCCCTAGCATCACTACCTATTAAAAAAGCTAACATAACTATAACTGTCAGTGACAAAACAAACCTTTTAATTAAATTCATATAACCACCTCCATATAACTACCTTAACCATACACTAAACAAACTGAACTTCTTGTCACATTCTGTATAGAAACAACCTAAAACATTGCCATTTACTTAACAGATTTACCCTCTAAAACCCTACTTTAACCTCATATCTCCCCCTTCACAAACCCCCCATCTGAGGCTAATTCCATCCTAAATCATATACACAACCCTCTACAAACCACCTATACTAAACTAGGTTCAAACACTCCCCTACACACCAAAACCCTCCCCCCTCAAATAACCCTCCCCGCAAGTTCCTAACCAAAATCCTTCACCACATTACATCACCAAACCAAAGGATCCCGAAAGGGTTCTTTTATCTATCCCTACCAATACATCATTTAACTTCAAGGCACAAATCCCCTAAATCAGCCAATCCTAAAAATTAAAAACCTACTATTAGATCACTAAATTAAGTCCGTAGGACTACTTAGATTCTTAATTAAACCTCCACTTAAACAAATCCCTAACCCCACTTTCCACTAATCTAACTCTGTCCTCAAACCCAATTTACCTTTTCAGCAACTCAAACTTTCCCTAAATATCGTATCCCAAAAATCGATTAGGCTGAGTGGAGTTCAAGGCGCAAAAAAGAGATAAATCCTGAGCGTACTAATAGTACGTGAGGAATTTATCTCTTTTTTACCAACTCTGAAATCCACCTTTTTATCTCCGCTGAAAAATCGCCTGGTTTGAGTGGAGTTCAAGGCGCGAAAGGGCTACAAAACCGCAG
>NZ_JAVWJB010000047.1:0-10256 GCF_036639235.1 Clostridium sp. | reverse complement strand
AAAAATCGCCTGGTTTGAGTGGAGTTCAAGGCGCGAAAGGGCTACAAAACCGCAGCGTACTAATGTACGTGAGGATTTTGTAGCCCTTTCAGCAACGAAGAAATCCGCCAAACCAGGCGATTTTTCCTAGTAGATACCTTGGGATGACATTGCAGACGCTACCTTAAGGAAGCCTGCGATGTTAGCTCCTGCAACTAGATTATAACCATAACCATATTCTAGTGCTGCATCTGCTGCATTCTTATGTATATTAACCATAATTCCATGAAGCTTTTCATCAACTTCCGCTTCACTCCATGAAAGTCTCATACTGTTTTGAGTCATTTCTAGTGCTGAAGTAGCAACTCCACCTGCATTAGCAGCCTTAGCTGGTCCTATAAGAACTCCACTATCTTGAAGTAGCTTAATTGCTTCGTTTGATGTTGGCATGTTAGCACCTTCAACAAGGTATTTAACACCTGCATCAACAAGCTTTTGAGCTTCAACCATTCCAATTTCGTTTTGAGTTGCACATGGCATAGCTATGTCAACTTTAACTCCCCAAGGTTTTTCTCCCTTGATGAATTCAACCTTAAATTTATCTGCATAGTCCTGAACCTTGTCACGACCTGAATCTCTCATTTCTAGCATGAATTCAATCTTTTCACCTGAAATTCCGTTTGGATCGTATACATATCCATCTGGTCCTGATAGTGTAACTACCTTACCTCCAAGTTCAGAAACCTTCTTACATACTCCCCAAGCAACGTTACCGAAACCTGATACAGCAACAGTTTTACCCTTTATAGTATCACCTTCGTGCTTAAGCATTTCTTCACAGAAATATGTAACTCCATATCCTGTAGCTTCTGGTCTTATAAGACTTCCACCGTATGAAATTCCCTTACCTGTAAGAACACCGTTTTCAAATGCACCTCTTAGTCTTCTGTAGTGACCATATAGGTACCCGATTTCACGTCCACCAACTCCAATATCTCCAGCTGGAACGTCTACATCTGGTCCAATATGTCTGTAAAGCTCAGTCATAAAGCTTTCACAGAATCTTCTAATCTCACCGTTTGACTTACCTCTTGGGTCAAAGTCAGAACCACCTTTACCTCCACCAATTGGAAGACCAGTTAGTGAGTTCTTGAAAATTTGTTCGAAACCTAGGAACTTAAGTATACTTTGGTTAACTGTTGGATGAAATCTAAGTCCCCCCTTGTAAGGTCCTATGCTTCCATTAAATTGTACCCTATATCCACGGTTAACGTTAACCTTACCAGCATCGTCTACCCATGGAACTTTAAAAGATATAACTCTTTCTGGCTCACACATTCTCTCTAGGATATTTTCCTCTATGTACTGTGGATTCTTTTCTATAACTGGCTCTAATGAAACTAGAACCTCCTCTACAGCTTGTAAGAATTCTGGCTCATATGAGTTTCTTTCCTTAACCTTATTTAATACCTCTTGAACATAATTATTCATAATCAAGCCCCCTTTTTCTACCATTTATTATAATAAACTTTTGGCTCTAAATCAATTTTTTGCAAGTTAAAATATTAAAAATTTCATATTTTTTAAAATTATACTACTAAGTCCTAAGATTATATTCCATTTTTTCCATAATTATTATTATAATTTGGAAGTTAACATACAAAAAAGGCACTATTTCAAGCTTATTATTAATAAACTCTATAGTACCTTTTATTATTATTAGTTTTGCATATTTTGTTTGTTAATAGTTTCACAATGTTTTTCAATTCCACCATAAATACCGTTAACAATTTTTGCTTGATATTCTGGAGTAGACATTAATTTATCCTCACTAGGGTTTGACATAAATCCCATTTCAACAATTATGGTTGGAACAGTTGAATGATTAAATCCAGTCATATCACTTCTTGGCATAAGTCCCCTCGACTTAGCACCTGTTGCCTTAGCATATTCCTTTTCCATAATAGTAGCAGCAACAAGGCTTTTATCTGATATAGCAGCAGTATGCTCCCCTACTGGATATAAAATCGTACTTCCCTCTACAGATGATGAGGGATTAGAATCAGCATGAACCCTAACAACTAGATCTGCATTTGCATTGTTTCCAATATAAGCTCTGTCCATATTACTAATAGATACATTGTTGGTTTCCCTAGTCATAACAACATTATATCCCCTATCTATAAGCATATCCCGAAGCTTAAGGGAAACCTGAAGTGTAAGTTCATACTCATGAACCCCAGTTGAAACACCTGTTGCACCTGGGGAGACCTTGTACTTTTTAATACTTGCGCCTGGATAAACAGGCTCCTTATCAAGCATTGGCTTCTCCTGATGTCCTGGGTCTATACAAATTATATAGTTAGAATTATAAGTCTCTAAAAACTTACCATCCTTTATATCCGTAATACTTTGGGAGTCTCCTTGACCCTCTTGTTTATTAGGTTTCTTTACTGTGGTTTCTTCGCTTTTTACTCCACAGGATACAAGAAGAATCACAGCTATTATTAAACTAAATATTCTCTTCATTACTAATACCTTATAATAAGCTTCAAAGCTCTAATCTCTTCTCTACTCTATTCCCTCTATTGTTTTAAGAATTGATATGTTCTGCCTCTCTATTTCATTAAGATCTGAATCGTTACCCTTAAAGTTACTATTAGGAGTATACCAAGTCTTACTATTAAAATACTCTTCATATGTTGGGCTTTTGAATATGAATCCATATCTCGCATATATCTCATTACGAATAAGTCCTAAGTCATCTCTTGTTAACTTTCCAAGTTCACCCTTATCTAAAACCTTAACATTACTATCCTTAGCAATATATCCACTTGGGTTTGTTTTAGCTGCTAAATCAACTTCACCTACCTTAGGATTAACCGGATCTGCTGGCTTATTTGTGTTTTGAGAATTACTTCCCTGAATCTGAGGTTTACTCTCCTGCTTAGGCTTCTCCATCCCTGACATAACAGAATAGTACCCAATAATACATGCAGCTATGATTCCAAGAATAACTCCTACTACTATGACTACCTTATTACTCCCCTTATCCTTATTAGCAGCTTTCTTAGATGGTTTTGTAGGATCCATCTTTTCTTCCTGTAACCTTGACTTATTAATAGGGTTCCCACATTCTGTACAGAACTTAGACTCCTCTCTATTTTTACGTCCACACTTACCACAAAACATTATATCCCTCCTATAAAAAACATATTATAATTTTAATATTATAGCCCTCCAAATAAGCTACTGGAAGGCTATAATAGTTTAAACCTATTAGAATATATTATACATATCTATCATATTAAAAATATTTAAAATACCACTAACAGCTTGTCTAGACATAAACTCAGCTGATATAAGCATTGTAATTAAAGTAAATAATATAAATGAAATTACAGGTAATACTAAACCTGCTTCACTTGAAGTTAAAGTATTTTCCCTAAACAAAGTAAAGTATAGGTTCATACAAACAAGTGCTCCTACTACTATAACAACCATAGCTAGTCCAAATGAAACTATCATTAGAACACATGCAATAACTGAAATTAATGAAGAAATAGCAGTAATTGTAACCGCAACTCCAATTCCCTTTCTTACAACATCTTGTCCATTTGAAACCTTCATAAACATACCTGTTATAAGTCCACAAATAATAATATTTACAATATATAAAACAATATACCCAATAACAAATCTACTAAAAATAGTCTCAAATAAGAATCTAAAATCAAATCCAAAATAAGAGCTATTAACTGTTGTTAAAGTTATTATAGTTGTTAACAAACTGATTCCTAGAAGTGTTAATGTAAGTATAGCCATCTCTTGATAAGCAAAGTCACGAACAATATTATTTCCTGTTGATACTGGAGACTTAATTAGATTAAGTATTGTATTAAACACACCTGAATTCTTAATCTCCTCTGTTCCTTTTTTGAACTTTTCTTTAATGCCATCCATATTAATAGTATTTGAGAAGCTGTCATTATTAGTTTCAGCTTGACTAGCTTCCGTTTTGATTTCTGTTTCTGCTTCAGCTTTCGTTTCTGATTTAACTTCTACCTCAGCTTTGGCTTTTACTTCTGCTTTAATATCATTAGCTGAAAACTTAGCGGTATTCTCGTAGTTATTATTATAATTATTAATTGGTTCTCTATTACCTTGAGCTTCAACCTTGTCTCCACAATTATCACAGAAAACTGCATCTTCAATTAGCTTAAATCCACAATTTGAGCAAAACATAAATACCCCTCCTTATTAAATATAATATCCGTTATATATTAACATAGGAGGGGTAAATTATCTATATTGTAATAATGTATTAAGTCCTAGGGCTAATCCCTCCAAACCTCTCTAATAGTCATATCTATCTTGTCCTTAGCTCTGTTAATAGCTTCAATTCTCTCCTGGTCAGTAGTTCCTGTACCATCAACTAAAAGCTTCTCAAATCTCTTAACACCCATGGTCTTAACAATATCTTCAACATAATTAAGACCCTTGTTAAGAACAGGCCCTAAAAGCCATGGAATCTTACCTCCTGAAGACTGGATATATACCATACTACGCAGCTTATCGCCAAGAAGTCCCTGAACCTTGTCCTCAGAAATACTAATAGTCTTACCGTCCATAATAATACAGTCTAAATACTCCTTAAGTGGAGATGGGAAAGAAAGACTCCACATAGGAGCTGCAATAACATATACATCAGCTTCCTTAAACTGGTCAGTTAACTTAACTATCTTATGAACCTCTTCCTGACTACCCTGATCTAAAGTATGAAAAGCATCTTCCCTAATCATACAGTTACGCTTCTCAAAGTACTGATACTCAAGACGTGGAATATGACACTCATAAAGGTCAATCTCCTCCATAGTAAAGTCGCTGTGAAGCTCAAGAAACCTATTCACAAAAGCCCTACCAACAGTCTTACTAGCAGACATCTCCTCAGGCTTAGAATTAACAGTAATATAAAGTAACTTAGGCATAATAATCCCTCCATTCTAATTATCTTTAGTATGGACAAATTAAACGGTGAGTATACCTTATAACTGCTGTGAAAACCTTAAAAGATAACCATCAGGGTCTTGAATAAGGAACTCCTTATCCTGAACTACCCCACTACTTGTATCATATGAATTAACCTTAATATCGCGAAACAATGATATTTCTGCACTAAGTACCCTGCTATAAATACTTTCAACGTCACTAACTCCTATTTGAAAGTTAATCCCCCTACCTAGGGGATAGTCCATATCCCCTGTATACCAACCATCACCGATTTCCTCAATCATTAACTGAGCCTCACCAAGTGACAGAAAGGCAAACCTATCCTCAACTCTTTCATACTCTAACTTAAAGCCAATTATATTTAAATAAAAATCCTTAGAAATATCAATATCCCTAACTGACATTTCAGGAACTAAAGCATTAAACTTCATAGTATATCCCCCTTCATATTCATATATTAAAAATTATATCAATACTAAATATAATTCTCCAACCTAATAATTATTGTTGTAATAAATAAAAGACCCAAAATTGGGTCTTTTATAGGATGTTTAGTGTATTCTCTTTTACATTGTATTCAAGTTCAATTGTTTTACCTACCTTGAACTTCTTAACAAGTGGTGATAGTCTGTCTATTCTTCCCGCTGAAGTTTTGTGGGAATGTCCCTCAAATTCTTCTCCTTTATAGACTACCTTTATGTCTTTGTTAAGTGGCATAACCTCTGCAATTGGAGATTTTGAGCCTAGGGTAATTATTCCGTAGTTAATTTCTGATGCCTTAAGGGTTCTAACCATTTTTACGATTCCTTCTTCCTTAGGCTCATCCTTAACTTTAACTACTGGGTCGCACCTTGATATTGTGAAGCTTCTTGTTTCTGTGTCATAAAGTAAATCAAGGTCAACTGAAAGTGATAGTTTTTCAATCATATTTTAACTCCTTAATTATATTATTTTAAAATACACACTTATATATAATATTCAATATTCTTCACAATGCTACAAAAAACTTAAGTTTAGTAAGGTTTACGCTGAGGGTTTTTCATAGAACACAGGATTTTCCCTTGCAACCTTTTTATACAGCACTACTGAAACTATTGCTGATATTATTTCTGCTATGGGGAATGTTATCCAGAATCCAATTAGTCCGTAGTTAATTGATAGGAATGCCCCTAGTGGAAGTATTATTGCTCCCTGTCTAAGTAGGGCTATAAGTAGACTATATCCACCCTTACCTATTGCCTGGAATAGTGTTGAGTACATAAAAGCTACCCCTGCTGCAATATAACTAAAGCTGATTATTATAGTTCCTGTTTTACCTATTTCAAGCATTCTATCTGATGCATCAAATAGTCTTAGGAAAAACTCTGGCCACATAGCAAATATAAAGTTACCAAAGGCCATTATAATTGTTGAAACTATTAGACTCCACTTAAGTGTCTCCATAAGTCTCTTACGGTTTTTCGCTCCATAGTTGTACCCCATAATAGGCATTGCCCCTTGAATAAGCCCATTAACAGGCATAAATATAAACTGTTGAAGCTTAAAGTAAACTCCAAAGAATGCAACTGAAACCTCAGAAATCTTAATAAGGATCACATTAACACCTACTATTAGTAGTGAACCTAGTGAATACATGACAATTGTAGGGAATCCTACATCATATATATCCTTAATCATTTTCATCTTAAACTTAAATGACTTAATCTTTATCTTAACGTCGTTTTTAGCAAATATTAAGGTTAAAAGTGCCATAGACATTGATATTATCTGTGCTATTATTGTTGCAATAGCTGCACCCTTTACTCCCATAGCTGGCATACCAAACATACCGAAGATTAATATTGGGTCTAGAATAATATTTATAATAGCTCCAACTGCTTGGAATATCATAGGATAAATCATTCTTCCTGTAGCTTGAAGTATTTTTTCGATTGTTATATGAATTAGTGATCCAAATGAGAAAATCGTAACTATATAAGTATAGCTTGTACCAAGCTGAACAACATTCTCTGAATCTGTAAACATTCTAATAAATGGCTCTGAACAAACCATTCCGAATATAATAAATACAACTGATGATATTGCTGCAAGTATAAGTCCATGGGTTACTGCGCTATTAGCCTCATCTCGAAGTCCTTCACCTAGTTTTCTTGATATTAGGGAGTTACACCCAACCCCTGTACCTACTGATACAGCTATAATAAATGATTGGATAGGAAATGCCAGTGACACTGCTGTTAGTGCCTCTTCACTTATTCTCGCAACAAACATACTATCAACAATGTTGTATAACGACTGGATAAGCATTGAAAGCATTGCTGGGAAAGCCATTGTCATAAGTAATGGAAACACAGGCTTCGTGCCCATTTTGTTTTCAGTAAGACTTGCTAATTCTGCTTTACTCATTTTTACACCCCTCTAAAAATTTTTCAATAAAAAAACCACTTTTAACTATTTTGGTTCCAAAAAACAGTTAAAAGTGGTCACTTATATGAATTTTATCATAGTAGAAATATTATTTCAACATGAAAAATCTACCCTACAAAGTCCATTATTATTTTACCAAACAACACTACTATTACTAATACTATTACTGGTTTAATGAATTTAGCACCATTTTTAATAGCAAGACTTGCTCCTAGATAGTTCCCTGCCATTCCACAAATAGCTGCTGGAATTCCTATTGCGTACCACACCTTACCATTAATAATAAAAACAAATAATGCTGCCAGGTTAGATGCTAAATTAACAACCTTAGTGTTACCTGAAGCAGTAATAATATTAAACCCACAAAATGTTGTAAAAGCTATAGTTAGGAAGGTTCCTGTTCCAGGTCCGAAGAACCCATCATAGCCCCCAAGCACAAACCCTATAACAAAACATAAGGGTATTATCACCTTGAGCGGCTTGTCTACTTCCTTAGACTCATTTCCGAATCCCCTATTAAATAGAAGAAAAACAGCTACCATAGGTAGAATTATAATTAGACAGTATTTAAGATATTTCTCATCAAGTAAAATCGCAATATATGCGCCTATTCCTGAACCTATTAAGGCCCCTACTGCTGATATAAGTGCTGGCTTCAACTTAATATTTCCACTTTTAAAGTACTTAAATGTTGCAACGCTCATTCCTATACTGCTTACAAACTTATTAGTTCCATAAGCTACATGAACTGGCACTCCTGCTATAACATAGGCAGGCATGGATATAAGTCCTCCCCCTCCTGCAATAGAATCTATAAACCCTGCAATAAAGACAAGTGGACAAATTATTAATAGCATTATCTCATATGAATACATTTTATCCTCCTACAAATAAATAATCTCCATAGAAATTATATACTTATTATAGGCATGGTTTCTATAGTTTTTTCCTTTTTTAGGATTTAATAAAAGTCATTATATTAAAAAGGACAAGCTATCATAGATAACCTGCCCTTAAACTGCCCTTATATTTAAACCTTAACTTTGATTAGTTTGCAATAACCTTGTCATCTGATTCAACTACTATTGCATCCTCAAGCACTGTAGTTCTATCTACTATTAAAGCTGTAGTTGAAGCTCCTGTTACGTTTATAGCTGTTCTAGCCATATCTAAAATTGGGTCAATTGCTAGTACTAGTGCAATTCCCTCAATAGGTAGCCCAACTGCTGAAAGTACAACTGTTGTTGACATTATAGCTGAACCCGGAACCCCTGCTATACCAATTGATGAAACAATAACCGTAAATACGATTACAGCATATGAAGTTAATGAAAGTTCAATTGAAAACATATTAGCTACCATTACTGCAACAATAGCTGGGTAGAAACCACCGCATCCGTTTAGCCCAACAGTTGAACCTAGTGGAGCAACGAAACTTGCTACCTTTTCTGAAACTCCAATTCTCTCAACAAGTGATCTTATAGTTACAGGTAAAGTTCCAAAGCTACTTTGACTAGTAAATGCTAGTACCTGTGCTGGGAATATACCCTTAAAAAACTTAATAGGTGACATTCTACCTAATACCGCAACAAGTGGTGTATAAACTAGTAGTAGTTGAATTATAGCTGCAATATATACACTAACTATAACTAGGATTAGTGAGCGAATAGTATCTGCTCCACTACTTGAAGCAACAGATGCCATAAGAGCCACAACTCCATATGGTATAAAGCTAACAACTATAGCTGTAATTCTCTTAACAACTGCATATGCACCTTCTATAAAGTCCTTGAAAACCTTAACTCTCTCAGGCTTTCTTCTATCTTCAATAAGAAGTGCAACTGCAACAAATAAAGTAAATATGATAATTGGAATAATCTTATTATCCACTACTGAAGCTAAAGGATTAGCTGGTAGCATATCTATAAATACCTTTGAGAAAGGTGGAACTTCCTTAGCTGCAAATTCAACACCTGCTGGAATAGTAAGACCTACTCCTAAGTTAAGTGCATTTGCTATAACAAGCCCTATAACACCTGCTATACCAGTCGTAATAAGTAATATACTTACTGTCTTAACCCCTATAGTTCTAAGAGTTTTAATATCCTTAAGTCTAATAATACTAACTATAAGTGAAGTAACTATAAGTGGTACTACAATCATTTTAATTAATGACATATACCCCTTACCAACAACTGATAGGAACCCTACATTCTCCTTAAAAATAACTCCAAGTGCAAGTCCAAGACCCATAGCAGTAAGCACACTATAAGCAAACTTCCCTGTTTTCTTGTTTACAAAATAAACAATGAAAAATGATAAAATTGATAAAATAACTGCAAAAATAATGTTTGTATTCATGTTAATACCTCCCTTTAAATATAAAAAAACCTTCTACCTCTGTTATACACAGAGGCAGAAGGTATACTTCCACGGTTCCACTCTATTTAGGCATGAGCCTATCTCAGTTCAGGTACATATAATACCCTAGCCATATAATGGTGGCACCCATAAAAATCTACTTAGTTTCGACCCTTAAGTTCCAAGGGGCACTTCAATTAAAGTCCTTATAGGCATTCACAGCAACTAGCCCTCTCTGAGATAACTTCTAAAATTTACTTTCCCTCTTCATAACTTTATATCCTATGTTTTTGATATGATTAAATCATAATACAAGTGAGAATTATAGTCAATATCCTTTTTATAGAAAATTCAACTTTGTGTAGACTATACAATAGACTACTTCTATACTTAATATATTAATAAAGCCTTATAAGTAAATACTTCCCATTAATTATTTCTACATTAACCCACTACTTCACTAGGATTAAAAAAGAAAA
>NZ_JAVWJB010000046.1:0-12174 GCF_036639235.1 Clostridium sp. | reverse complement strand
GAGGATATGTAGACATAGTAAGTAAGCTTCAAGGAATAGGAGCAAATATAGAAAAGATATAAAAAAAATGACCATAACATTATTGTTATGGTCATTAGTTTTACTTGTTAAATTCTGATGCATTGATTCTAGCTGCTGCACGAAGTAGAGCAAGTTTTGCTCTAGCTATGTCAACATTCTCTTCTTTAGCCTGAATTCTCTTCTCGGCTCTATCATGTGCATCTTTTGCTCTTTGAAGGTCAATTTCCTGTGGCCACTCTGCTGAGTCTGCTAGGATAGTACCCTTGTTATCAGCGAATTGTATAAATCCACCTGACATACTAAAGTACTTATCATGACCGTTCTCTACTATCTTAACAACTGCAGGCTTTAATCCTGTAACATAAGGTATGTGATTTGCTAGGATTTGAGCTTTACCATCTAGAGTCATAAAATTTATAGACTCTATTTGTCCCTTGAAGAACTTCTTCTCAGGAGTTACAATTTCCATTTCAAATGTAGCCATTATATCACCCCTAGATTAAGCCATAGCTTTAGCTTTTTCTAATACTTCTTCGATAGCTCCAGCAAATAGGAATGCTCCCTCTGGAATATCGTCGTGCTTTCCATCAAGTATCTCTTTGAATCCTCTGATAGTTTCCTTAATAGGAACATACTTACCAGCCATTCCTGTAAACTGCTCAGCAACGTTAAATGGCTGAGATAGGAATCTTTGAATCTTTCTAGCTCTTGATACTACAAGCTTATCTTCTTCTGATAGTTCGTCAATACCAAGTATTGCAATAATATCTTGAAGTTCTTTGTATCTTTGTAGTATGTTCTTAACTCTTTGAGCAACTTCATAGTGTTCTTCTCCAACTATTCTAGGGTCAAGAATTCTTGAACTTGACTCTAGTGGATCAACCGCTGGGTAAATACCTAGCTCTGAGATTGATCTTGAAAGAACTGTTGTTGCATCAAGGAATGTAAATGTTGTTGCTGGTGCTGGGTCAGTTAAGTCGTCCGCCGGAACGTAAACAGCTTGAACTGATGTGATTGAACCATTCTTAGTAGTTGTGATTCTCTCTTGTAGTGCACCCATCTCAGTAGCAAGTGTTGGTTGGTATCCAACCGCTGAAGGTATTCTTCCTAGTAGGGCTGAAACCTCTGAACCTGCCTGTGAGAATCTGAATATATTGTCTATGAATAGAAGTACGTCTTGACCTTGATCTCTAAAGTATTCAGCCATAGTAAGACCTGTAAGCGCAACTCTCATTCTCGCTCCAGGTGGCTCATTCATCTGTCCGAATACTAGAGCTGTCTTATCGATAACTCCTGATTCCTTCATTTCGTAGTAAAGGTCGTTACCTTCTCTTGTTCTCTCACCAACACCTGTGAAAACTGAAAGTCCACCGTGTTGCTTTGCGATGTTGTTAATAAGCTCCTGAATAAGAACTGTCTTACCAACTCCTGCACCACCAAATAGACCGATTTTTCCTCCTCTTTGGTATGGTGCAAGTAGGTCAACTACCTTGATTCCTGTTTCGAACATTTCAGGTGCAACTGATTGTTCGTCAAATGATGGAGCTTTTCTATGAATAGGATATACTTCCTTAGCTCCTACATCTCCAGCATTATCTATAGCATCTCCAAGTACGTTGAAAAGTCTTCCAAGTGTAGCCTCTCCAACTGGAACTGATATTGGCGCTCCTGTGTCAACAGCCTTCATTCCTCTTACAACACCTTCAGTAGCTTCCATACTAACAGTTCTAACAACGTCGTCACCGATATGTTGCATTACTTCTGTTACTATTTCCTTGTTTCCAATTTCTACTTTAACAGCGTTATATATTTCAGGAAGCTGGCCATCTTCAAACTTTACGTCTATAACAGGTCCGATTACCTGAATTACTTTACCCACATTCTGTGCCATGTTCTCCCTCCTTAGTCGTTAAGAGCTTCTGCTCCACCAACGATTTCCGTGATTTCTTGAGTTATACTACTTTGTCTAGCTCTGTTAAACTGAAGCTTAAGCTTATCAATAAGCTCATCAGCATTCTTAGATGCATTGTCCATAGCAGTCATTCTACTGCTATACTCACTTGCAATTGAGTTAACTGTTGCATAGAACATTGTAGTACTTATATATTTAGGTACGATATAATCAAATATTTCAGCAGCTGAAGGTTCAAATACCATTTCACGGCCCTTAGCCCCTTCAACTCTTTCCATTGGTAGAACTTTTACAAATTCTACTGTTTGCTTAACTGGTGAATGGAACTTAGTGTAAACTACATGTACACTTGATGCTTCACCCTGTTCAAAGGCGTTTATTGCAGGTCTTATTATATCAACACAATCTTTGTATGAAGGTGTTGGTCCAAGATCAACAAACTCTGCCATCGTATCAAAGTTTCTACTTGAGAAAAATGCTCTAGCCTTCTGACCAACTGTTATAAGTGAAACTTCTTTCCCCTTAACAGCTGATAGTGTTTGTGAAAGTACATTTGTGTTGTATCCTCCACAAAGACCTGAGTCAGAACTTAGAACAACATAAATGTCCTTCTTACCTTCTACTCCGTTAAAGTATACTGAAGATGCAACTTCTGATGATAGTGCAAGCTCCTTTATAACTTCATCAAACTTATCAAAGTATGGAGTAGTACCTTCTGCTCTTTCTCTAAGTTTCTTAAACTTTGCTGTGGCAACAAGTCCCATAGCCTTTGTTATCTTACGGGTGCTAGTTACAGATTTTATTCTACGCTTTAAATCAAGTAATCCTGCTCCAGCCAAGGTAACACCTCCTTGTTGCCTTATTTAAAGATCTTTTTAAATTCTTCAATTACGCTATTAAGCATTCCCTTAATTTCGTCGTTTAGTTCCTTCTTAGTGATAATAGCTTCAAGAACTTCTCCCTTGTGAGTTCTTACGTACTCAAGGAATTCCTTCTCAAATCTCTTAACCTCTGGAACTTCGATATCGTTAAGGAAGTTATTAACAGCAGCATATAGTATAACTATTTGCTCTTCTACTGGCATTGGCTTATATTGGTCCTGCTTAAGTACCTCAATAAGTCTTTGTCCCTTTTCGATTCTTTCCTTTGAGTCCTTATCTAGGTCTGAACCGAACTGAGCGAATGCCGCAAGTTCTCTATATTGTGCAAGCTCAAGTCTTAGTGAACCTGAAACCTGCTTCATTGCCTTAATCTGAGCTGAACCACCAACACGAGATACTGAAATACCTGCGTTTATAGCTGGTCTAACCCCTGAGAAGAATAGATCTGACTCAAGGAATATCTGTCCGTCAGTGATTGAGATAACGTTAGTTGGTATGTACGCAGTAACGTCTCCAGCTAGTGTTTCGATTATAGGTAAGGCTGTAATTGAACCTCCACCTAGTTCCTCTGAAACTCTTGCTGATCTTTCTAGTAGTCTTGAGTGAAGATAGAATACATCCCCTGGGAATGCTTCACGTCCTGGTGGTCTTCTAAGTAGAAGTGACATTGTTCTGTAAGCAACAGCGTGCTTTGAAAGGTCATCATATACTATAAGAACGTCCTTTCCAGAATACATGAACTCTTCTGCCATAGTTACCCCAGCAAATGGTGCAAGGTACTGAATCGGTGCAGTTTCTGATGCTGCTGCTGAAACTACGATTGAGAAGTCCATTGCTCCATGCTCTTCAAGTGTATTAACTATGTGTGCAACAGTTGATTGCTTCTGTCCGATAGCAACATAAACACAAATACAATCTTTACCCTTTTGGTTGATGATTGTGTCTATAGCAACTGCAGTTTTACCAGTTTGTCTATCACCGATAATAAGCTCTCTTTGACCACGACCGATTGGAGTCATTGAGTCAATAGCCTTAATACCAGTTTGTAGTGGTACGTTAACTGATTTTCTGTAGATAACCCCTGGAGCTACTACTTCTACTGGTCTAGTCTTATCAGTGTTAATAGGACCCTTACCATCGATTGCTTGCCCAAGTGAGTTAACTACTCTTCCGATCATAGCTTCTCCAACTGGAACTTCAACTACTCTTCCAGTTCTCTTAACTATGTCTCCTTCTTTGATTCCTGTATCTGATCCAAATAGCACGGCACCTACATTATCTTCTTCAAGGTTTAGAGCCATTCCTAGAACTTCTCCTGGGAATTCTAAAAGCTCTCCTGCCATGCACTTTTCAAGACCGTAAACTCTAGCGATACCGTCACCAATATTGATAACTGTACCTGTGTCAACAGATTCAAGCTTGCTCTCGTAGTTCGCTATCTGTGACTTGATTATTGAACTTATTTCATCAGGTCTTATACTCATGCTCTCACCTCGCCACCTTGTTTCATTACTTCTTTTTGTATCTTCTCAAGGCTACCCTTAATAGTTCCGTCGATTACCTCGTCGTCTATCTTAAGGTATACCCCTCCAATTATGCTTTCATCTACTAAATTCTCAACTATAACCTTAAGGTTATACTTAGCTGAAAGTTTTGACTCAAGGCTCTTAATCTCATCTTCTGTCATTGCAATTGCAGTTGTAGCATAGGCTACCTTGATTCCCTTGTGTTCTTGATATAATTTCTTATATCCAGCATAAACAAGTGAAACCTCATTAATTCTACCATGTTGCATTAAAAGAACAATAAGCTTTAATACCTCTTCGTCACAGTTGCCTTTGAATATGTTTTTAATGACTGAGATTTTTTCCTCAATACTAATTGTTGGGTGGTCTAAAAACACACTAAGGTCTTTGTTTTCCTTGTATACAACTGAAACAAGTCCAAGTTGATCTAGGAAAATATCCAGTTTGTCTGAATCAACACCAGCCTCAAATAGGGCATGGGCATATCTTTTTGCAGCAATTTCTTGCATGATTATACCCCTACCTTATCAATAAACTCTTGAATAAGGTCACGATGTTTAGTTTCGTCTAACTGTCCACCCATTGACTTTGCAGCAGCAAGCATTGAAAGTGCGATAATTTGCTTCTTGATCTCGTCTTTAGCCTTATCCATTTCTCTCTCTGCATCTGCCTTAGCTCTTTCTCTAACAAGAGCAGCTTCTTTCTTAGCTTCTTCTATCATTTCATCTGAAAGCTTATTAGCTTTAGCCTTGTATTCTTCAACAATTTTCTTGCCTTCAACTTCAGCTGTTTCCATTTGAGCCTCGTACTTAAGCTTTAGTTCCTTGGCACTGGATTTATCATCCTTAGCCTCCTTAATATCACTTTCAATAGCATTCGCTCTGTTTGCCATAAAAGTTGATACCTTTTCAAAAAGGAACTTTCTTAAGAACCAATATAGTATAAGAACATTAACTATAGTTAAGACGAAGGTCTCAAGGGTAACATTAATGCCAACACCTATATCCATGTTCTGCCTCCTCCTGATTCTAATAAGGCTTGCGTAATTGGAATACCCCTACTAGCAAGCCAAAATAAAACTCTCTTATTACATTACGAATATGATAAGGATTGCAACTAGTAATCCGTAGATAGCTGTTGCTTCTGAAAGTGCAGCACCAACGATAAGTGTACTTGTAACTTCTCCCTTAGCTTCTGGTTGTCTTGCAACTGCCTCACATGCTTTACCTGTTGCGATACCAACCCCAATTCCTGCTCCTAGAGCTCCTAAAATAGCAATACCTGCTCCAATTGCCATAAGTCCTTGTACTAAATCCATTATTTCTTCCTCCTTTAATGTTCAGTTGTTGTTTTTATAAATATCATTGTTAACATTGAGAAAATGATCATCTGTAGTGTACCGTCGAATATATCGAAGTACATGTGGAATGGTATAGGTATTACTGCTGCCAGTAATGGAATTCCACCTAATAGTGCACCTGAAACATATTCAAGTCCATGATAGATAAGTTCCATAATAATTACAGCGGCGGTAATATTACCAAAAAGTCGTAGACTCAGTGATACTGGTACGAATACTCTCTCAACTATGTTAAGCGGTAGTAAAAATGCTTTCGGACTACCAAATGCCTTAAGGTAGTGTCCAAACCCTGTTCTCTTAATAGCAGTTGCCTGTATAAGAACAAAGGTCATAATTGCAAGAGCTAGTGTTACACCAAAGTCATAAGTAGGTGCCTTAATACCACCAAATAGCGGTGTAAGGTTCATGAATAAAATAAATATCATAATAGTTCCTATGTACGGTGCAAATGATCTGTATGACTTACCCATGGTGTTTTCTACAACTCCATAAATAGTATCAACTAACTTCTCAACTAAAACCTGTTTACCCTTAGGTACAGTTTCAAGTCTTCTAGTTAAAACTAATACAAGCGCCGCCACAACAATCATAATACCCCACTGTACCTGTGTTGCCCATGAAATACTAAATTCATGTCCAAACAGAGTAAAGTTTATATTAGATATTTGTAAAGCAAAGTCACCCACGTTAACCCTCCTTTCTTTTCTCAAAATGCTCTTTAATAACTGGTATTACAAGAGCTATGTGTATTGTTAACAGCCCAGAAACTAGGGCAAACACATTTGCATTAAAAAACTTAATAAATCCAACTAATAGTAGTGCTACAACAACATATCTAAATCCAAAGAAAAAGGTCTGTTTCGACTTTCCTCTTCCTCCTCCATTTGCTGCATTGTCTAATATTATGTCTGAACCTATCGCTAGTACAATAAAATTAATTAAACCTATTAAAAAACCGCAATAATAATAGAGTCCCATATTAAGCCCAAAGATTAGTGATACTGGTACTCCAATAAATATAGAAACTATTATGAAAATTTTGGTTTGTGTGGTTATAAAATCTAATGTATTTGAATTCATTATTCAGCTCCATGTTTCTATTGAAAAATTATATTGCGTTAATTGCTTTAAAAGAGTTATCGACATTCTATGTAAATTAATGTATGTTTTATATGTAATTTCTAATAAAAATATTAATTGTAAATTAAAAAAATAACAATACTTGAATATGATATTTTGATTTTATCACTTTAAGTGTAAATTTTAAAGTAAGTTTTTAATTTTTAGATAAGCTCCCTCGTCGTTTTAAGGGATTATCTCTCATATCCTCGTTTTTTCTAATATTTTTTCCATTATATCATGATTTGAAAAATTTAAAATAGTCGTTCAATTCAAGCATATAGTATTAGATTTCTGTTAAATTTTAATAATTTGTTTATGGTTTTTGGTATTGCTTTTGAAATATTATATTAATATATTACAAAAATTCATAAATATTAGAGTAAATACAATAGTATTTTTTGTATTCTTAATAATTATGTAAAACACATCCTTAATTATCATTTATGCCTATTCTATACAAAATTAAGGATAATTATCAATATAAAATTTAAGTTAATATTGAATTTTATATATAATTATACATTTAACGGTAATATAATTTCAATATATTAATATTAAATGGTGTATATAAATTTAGATAAAGAGGCATTATCCATGCCGCTTTATCTTATATTCCAATGATTATATTATGCTTTTTTGTGAATTCTATTCTAAATTAGATAAGTTGATTTGGCTTTTCTGATGTTTTACCAAAATAATAAAGTATAGTGTCTACTATCCTCTTTGATGCTAATCCATCACCGTATGGGTTAACCGCATTAGCCATTGCTTCATAACTTGACTTGTTGTCTATAAGGTCTAGTGCCTCACGTGTAATATCTTCCTTTACTGTTCCTACAACCTTAACAGTTCCAGCAGCTACTGCCTCTGGTCTTTCTGTTACATCACGAAGAACAAGTACTGGAAGTCCAAGATGTGGTGCTTCCTCTTGAAGTCCACCTGAATCTGTTGCTACCATGTAGCTTCTATTCATAAGATTATGTGTTTCCTTAGTATCTAGTGGTGATAGTAAGTGTACTCTATCAACATTACCTAAAATGCTTTCCACTACATTCTTAACAACTGGGTTAAGGTGTACAAGATATACAATCTCTACATCTTCTCTAGTTGTAACAACTTCCTTAAGAGCATTGCATATATTCTCAAGTGGCTGTCCCCAGTTTTCTCTTCTATGTGCAGTTACCATTATAACTTTTTTGTTTTCGAAGTCTATTTTGTTAAGTATATCTGTTTGGAAAACGTAGTCTTTCTCAACAGTCTTAGCCATAGCATCAATTACAGTATTACCTGTAACAAAAATATCTTCTGCTGGTACCGCCTCTCTTAGTAGGTTACCTTGACTAATCTTAGTAGGAGCAAAGTGTAGATCTGCTATTGCACCTGTAAGCTTTCTATTTGCTTCCTCTGGAAATGGAAAGTACTTATTAAATGTTCTAAGCCCAGCTTCTACATGTCCAATCTTAATTTGGTTATAAAATGCAGCTAGTGCACCTGCAAATGTAGTTGTCGTATCTCCATGTACAAGTACCATGTCTGGCTTAGCACTTTGAAAAGTCTCATCAAGTCCACTTAAAACCCTGTTAGTTATTCCAGTAAGACTTTGTCTTTCCTTCATAATATCAAGGTCGAAATCAGGAGTTATCTCAAATAGCTCTAAAACCTGATCTAGCATCTCTCTATGCTGTGCAGTAACACATACAATAGACTCTATATCCTCTCTACTTTCTAATTCCTTAACTAATGGAGCCATTTTTATGGCTTCAGGTCTTGTTCCGAAAATGGTCATAACCTTAATCTTATTAGTCAAAGTTAACACCTCTCTTTATTTATTACTTTTGTTTTTGCCTAATATGTTCATTTCTACTGCAAATGCTAGTATTAACCCACAAACAATTACTAATAATGCAAAGGACTGTTTTGGGCTAACTATCATTGCTATTATAGATGAAAGTCCAAGTATTGAACTTATTACATACATTATGTATACAACTTGACGCTGGGAAAGCCCAAGGTCTAATAGTCTGTGATGAAAATGTCCCTTATCTGCCTCCATAATAGGCCGATTATTAATCTTCCGCCTAATAATTGCAAATAGGGTATCGTATATAGGTAATCCTAGTGCTAATATTGGAACTGCAACAACCACAACAGTTGCTGACTTAATAGCTCCTTCTATTGATATTGCCGCAAGTAGGAATCCTATAAGCTGACTTCCTGTGTCTCCCATAAATATCTTAGCAGGGTTAAAATTGTATGGTAAAAACCCAAGACAAGCACCTGCAAGAACCAGTGTTAATACCATAGCTGTGTATCTGCCACCTATAAATGACACTCCAAATAATGTTAAACATGATATAAGTCCTATACCACATGAAAGCCCATCAAGTCCATCAATAAGATTAAAGGCATTAGTAATGCCAACAACCCAAAGTATAGTAACTGGAATGGTTATAAATCTAATATCCACCATATTCCCTGTTGAATCAAATGGAACACTAACCGTATCTATTGTCATTCCGAATCCTATAAGTATAATTGCTGCTATAACTTGAAATATTAATTTGTATATAGCCTTAAGTGGCTTAATATCATCATATATCCCTATTAAAGTAATAAGTGTTCCTCCAATAAGAACCCCAATAGTATGAGGATCGCTACCTAGTACCATAAGTGTACAAATAGTAAAGGATATATATATAGCAAGACCACCTAGTCTTGGTATTGGCGTTTTATGTACTCTTCTATCGTCCCGTGGAACGTCTATAGCATTCACCTTGTAGGCTAGCTTCTTAACTAGAGGAGTGGCTGCAAATGAAATTATTACTGCGCATAAGAATAACACAAACATCGTTGTTGCCACAAATTTCACTCCCTCACCCATTAGATTGGTATAATGTTATACCTTACTATTTTAACATAATACATTATTATTTACACCTACTATTCAAAATTGCAGGGCTTTAGTAGAGATTCTTCCTTATTTATACATATTTTATACATTAGAAAAGGTTTTCATCTTTAAGTTTCTTTAGTCCCCTTCCCCCTACAAACAAAAGGATAGGCAAAAGCCTATCCTTAAATTGTTAACAAACCAATATTTAAAAAAATATTGGTTTGTCTTATAAAAAAATTCAAATTCATGGTCAAGGGGGACCTGTGCCGCCGCCGACCATACCTCTCAAGGGGTCAAGTGACGCTTTAGCGCCTTCTGTAGCTTTAGCACCCCTTGGCAAACCTCATGAAAAACCTGTTTTTCATGACAGGCTGTTGACTTTGTCAACAGCCTGAGGATAGGCAAAAACCTATCCTTTTATATTTCATACTACTATATTAATTAGTAGACTTAATCTTTTCAACTTGAATATGTGATTCTTCTAGCATCTGAAGTGAAAGTTCATCTGGATACTCTCCCTCATATACTACCCTTGATATTCCCGATCCCATAATAAGCTTAGTACATATTATACAAGGCTGTGCAGTAATATAGATAGTTGCACCATCTATTGATATACCGTTTTTCGCAGCTTGAGTAATTGCATTTTGCTCAGCATGTAGTGCACGACAAAGCTCATGGTTTTGTCCTGATGGAATATTAAGTTTTTGTCTTAAACAACCTCTAGTATCACAGTGTTCAATATTCGGTGGAACACCATTGTAACCTGTTGTTAGTATTCTATTTTCCTTAACTATTACAGCTCCTATTTGGCGTCTTAAGCAAGTTGAACGTTTCTTAACCACATTAGCTATTTCAATGAAATAGCTGTCCCAGTCTGGTCTACTTTGTACCAAAGATTCTATCTCCAGCATCACCAAGACCTGGTACTATATAACCGTGGTCATTTAGGTATTCGTCTATGTGAGCAACGTATAGGTCTACTTCTGGGTGTACTTCATGGAATGCTTTGATTCCTTCTGGTGCAGCTAGTAGACACATAAGCTTAATATTCTTAGCCCCTCTTTGCTTAAGTAGAGTAACAGCATCTGCTGCTGAACCACCTGTAGCTAGCATTGGATCTGTAACTATTATTTCTCTCTCTGATATATCACTTGGAAGCTTACAGTAGTATTCTACTGGCTTAAGAGTTTCTGGGTCTCTGTATAGACCTATATGTCCAATTTTAGCAACTGGTACTATTCTAAGCATTCCATCTACCATTCCAAGACCTGCTCTAAGTATAGGTACTATTGCAACCTTCTTACCTGTTAGCATCATTGTCTTACTCTTACATAGTGGAGTTTCAATTTCAACTTCTTCTAGTGGGAAGTTTCTTGTAACTTCGTAACACATAAGCATTGAGATTTCTTCAAGAATCTCTCTAAAATCCTTTGAACCAGTCTCTTTCATCTTCATAATTGAAAGCTTATGCTGAATTAATGGATGATCTGTAACTACTACTTTATTCATATTAGCCCCCTGCATTTTAAAATTTTACTTTAAGTATTCTTTTTCAATGTCATCTATCATATTAACTCTTTTCTCATGTCTTCCACCTTCAAAGCTCGTTTCTAAGAAAGCGTCAACAATGTCTAGAGCTATTGATGGCCCTGTAATTCTCTCACCAAGTGCAAGAATGTTTGAGTTGTTATGCTGGCGAGTTGCTCTTGCCGTAAATGAATCTGTACAATGGGCAGCTCTAATTCCTGGAACCTTGTTAGCTGCTATAGATATACCAATACCTGTACCACAAACTAATATTCCAAAATCAAACTCCTTGTTTGCAACTGCCTTTGCAACCTTATATCCGTATACTGGATAGTCACATGACTCTAGTGAGTGACATCCTAAATCTTCAAATTCTATCCCCTTAGATTCAAGGTGCTCAATTATTAACTTCTTCAAGTTAAATCCACCATGATCTGATCCTAATGCTATCTTCATACCAACGACCTCCTAACCTACTCAACTAATTATTTTATAATAAATAACCTACATATACAAGTAGGATTGTATATTTTTTGACATAATAACAAATCAAATTCATAAATTTTGTCAAATACCCTATGTTATTTAAACTCCTTTAAGTTAAAGTACACAAACCTATTAATATATGTAAAATATTCCTTGCCGAATTAAATGTAAAATAATACATACAACAAAAGAACTCAAGCCATGCTTGAGTTCTAATTATAAACTTCTAATCCATGATCAAGGGGGACCTGCGCCGCCGCTGATCATACCTATTAAGGGGTCAAGTGACGCTTTAGCGGCACGCAGTAGCTTTAGCACCCCTTGGCAAATCTCATGAAAAACATGTTTTTCATGACAGGCTGTTGCTTGGCCAACAGCCTGAACTAAGGCTTAGCTTGAACCTTTTTTATTTATTATTAACGTTTTTAAGGTTAGTTATTCTA
>NZ_JAVWJB010000045.1:0-13554 GCF_036639235.1 Clostridium sp. | reverse complement strand
TTTTTTTATTAAATAAAATTTGGAGGGATATTAAGTGATTAAGTTTGCAGTTCCATATAACGGGGATATTGAGTTAGTAGATAAGGTTATAGATAAATATGATGGATATATAGAAAGTTTTTTTGGAAATTTAGGAATAGATGATTTTGGAGGGGGAAGGGCTCAAACTAATAATATTATTAATAGTGAAGAGCAATTAAAAACTATACTTAATAAGTTAAATGAAAAGGGTATAGAGTTTAATTATGTTATTAACAATACCAGTTTAATGAATGAGGAGTTTAAAGAAGAGTATTTAGTATCATTTAAAAAATTTATAGCACAATTAATGGATATTGGAGTAAAGAAAATTACGTTATGTAATCCATTTTTAATAAAATATATAAGAAAAGAATTTAAGGATATTAAAATATCTGCATCGGTAAATTTAAAGGCTAGAACCCTTGAAGAAGTATTATACCTAGAAGAAATAGGATGTAATGAAGCAACTATTCATTATGACTTAATTAAGAATTTTTCTGAGCTTAAGAGAATAAAGTCAGGTAGCAGTATGCTTTTAAAAATAATACCTAACGACCTATATATAATGAACTGTCCATGGCAAAAAGCACACACACGTATGCAGGGCTCACATAGTAAAAATAAGGATATTGAAACCCCGTATTTTAGTTATTATAGAAATAAATGCGTAGGAATTAGAAGCATAAATCCTGAGCAAATATATATGGGTAAATGGATAAGCCCAAGGGATATAAAAAAATATATGGATATAGGATATAACAATTTTAAGTTATTAGATAGACTAGCAAGTACTTCCTGGATATTAAATGTAATAGATGAATATTTAAATCAGGATAGAAGTGACAATTTACAAGAAATACTAGGTACATATGGATCAAAATCTAATATAAATAATTCGGTTGAATTACTAGCAGATGAGGATAATGTATATCCTAGAAATAAACTAGAGGCAGTTCCTGAAATAGGGTATACAGACAATAGATATTGGTTTTCAGATGTACATTCAGTAAATTGTAGTTGTTGTAAGGTTTGTAAAAGTGCATGTAATAGTAGCCTGGTTTTCCCTGAGGATATTAGAAATAAATATATAAAAAATAATCGTCAGTGGCAGAGTAAGATAACAAAAATTGAATTTATAAGACAATTAAATACATCTCAAGCTCAAAGAATAGAGTATAAATAGGGGGAAGGCATATGGATAGACAGTTATTTTTACCTTTATATGATTGTAGTGAATATATAGAAAGGTATAAAAATAGAGGAATATTTTGTACTAGATTTAGTAAGGATTTTCAGTCAAAGTGTTTTTTATATAGTGCATCAGAAAGTAATTCGATTACATATGATAGAGCCAGTGAATTAAATAAAAGTATTGATTTATGTTATGTATATGATATGTTTCACTTTGAAAATATGGAGTTTACAGTTGAGGGATTTAGTGAAATTAATAAGGATATACAAAGTATAATTAATTGTGGGTTTAAGTATATTATGGTATCCAATCCATTTATAATTGAAATTCTATGTAATGAATATAGTGATAAAATAAATGTTGTAATATCATCCCAATTAGAAATTAATAGTTCACAGAGTAAGATTTTCTTTGATGTATTAAATAATACAGAGAGTATAAGTCATATAGTTATTTCTCAAAACTATATATGTGAAGAGGATTTTAATAGTATTTTACAGGTGTTTAGTGATAAAAAAATAGTTGTAGAAGTCGATAGATTATATTCTAAAAATCAAATTATACATGAACATTACTATAATATGTTATATGGATATTATAATCAAAATGTTGAGTGTAATATATCTAAATTTATTGAAGAGAGTAGGAAATACATAGAAAAGCCTAAAAAAAGTATGATTGAGAGTAAAATCATACAATATAAAATAGGTGAAATAAATGTGGATAGAAAGTGTGTAGAATATAATATAGAAAAGCTTAATCAAGAGCTATATGATGATATAATAATATGTGATTATAGTATGTGGACAGAGAGAGTGTAAAGTAAAGCCGCCTTGTTTTGTAATATGTTAAAGCATATACAAAGCAGGGTGGCTTTATTGTTTTATTCTATTGATAAGTTAGGTGTATAAGAAAAGTGGTGAAATAACTATAAATCAAAGGAGTGAAAATTCTAGATACAATAAATTACATACACTTTTTGACCACTACTTTTTAGAAACACTTATACATTACATGAAAAATATAATAATTCTCTGTTTTTACCCTAATTTTTAAGTATATTCCATAAATTCAATTCAATTACCATATCCACACTTTTTGACTAAAATATATAATATTCAGAAATTTTAAAAAATGATAATAGAAAAAAACTATAACAATTATTTATTAAATATATTGAAAAAAATAAAGCAGTATGGTATGTTTTAAGTGTACTAGTACATATAGTACACTATAAAGTGGAAATAGGGAGGGTAGTTTTTAGGGATATTTATAGGGAAAAGGGTTGAAAATATTAAAAAATAAGTAAGGAAAGGGTAGGATATGAGAAAGTTATACATTGGAATTTTAGTATCTATTATCTTCATCTTAGGGGGAAGTGTGTTTTATAAATTCTATAGACCAGAGGTTAAGTCAGAGGTTTTTAATGAAGCTTTTTATAATAAAGCAAAATATATAAGACACAGTCAATTCTGGGATAATTTAAGGTTTGTAAGTGCTGATAAGAATAGCATTAAAATAGTTATCAACTTTAATGATATGAATGGAAGTATTGCTTCAAGAGACATATTTGAAGCTATTAAAACTACAGCGATAAAAAGCACTCAAGGGGAAGCGAAAAGAAATCAAATTAATGAATTTTTCTCTTCTAAAAATGTTAAAAAGGAAGTGTTTAAGTTTAAATGGTTAACAAAGCCTAAAAATATAGACATAGTTAAGGAAACAGAAGAAAAAATTATAAAAAAATCGCCCTATGAAGGGACTGGAGAAGCTTCTTATCAAGAGTTTTATAAAATACACTATGAAAGCTATAGAGGTAAGGAAAGTGGGAGCTTTGATATAGAAAAAGGTGAGGGATCTAGAAATCGTACTGTGTTTTATGGAATAGGGGGAAGTGGAACCCTAGAGATAGAAGTGGTTAACGTTTATAAATAGGAGGTAAGAAAATGATTAAAATTGATCCAAGAAGTTCTATGCCTATTTATGAGCAGATAGTGTCTGGGATTAAGGAAGCTATTGTAAAGGGAACCTTTGAAAAGGGGGATAAGATTCCATCCATTAGGGAAATGGCAGGTATTTTATCAACTAATCCTAACACAGTTTCTAAGGCGTATACGGAGCTTGAAAGACAGGGAGTAATAGAGACTTTAAGAGGTAAGGGAACATTTATATGTGAGAATTATAAGCCAAAGCTTGAGGAGGAAAGAATGGATAGTTTAAAAAATGCTCTAAAGGGTGTTGTACTTGAAGCTAAGTATTTAAATCTTACAGATGATAAATTATGTGAAATAATTAAGGAGCTGTACACTAGCTTAGATGGAGGTGAAGGTGTTGATAGAAGTTAAAGACCTTTCAAAAACATTTGGAGATAAGGTAGCACTTAAAGATGTAAATATTAACTTTATGGATGGTAACCTTCATGGAATAGTAGGGGTTAATGGCTCAGGGAAGTCAACTCTATTAAAGTGTATAACAGGGATATACAAAGGTGAGGGTAGTCTTGTTAAAATAGATGGTAAAGAGGTTTATAATAATAATTCTATTAAAGAGGCTCTAGCTTATATTGAGGATGAAAATAACTACTTTAATGGATATAGAATAACAGAGGTATTAAAGTTTTATAAGTTAACCTATCCTAAATTTTCTATGGATATGTTTAATGATCTTAATAAGCAGTTTAATATAAATATAAAGTCTAGGGTAAGAAGACTTTCTAAGGGTCAAAAAATGAGATTATCTATAATGCTAGGCCTTGCGATTCAGCCTAAGGTTATTGTTTTAGATGAGCCAACTAATGGACTTGACCCAATAATAAGAAATAAGTTTTTAAATATACTAGTGGATTATGTATACGAAAACAAGGCAACAGCTATTATAGCCTCACATAATCTAAGTGAACTTGAGAGAATGTGTGACAGCATAACACTTCTTGATAGTGGACAGGTTAGATATTCATTAACCCTTGATGACTTAAAGCAAAAGGTTAAAAAGCTTCAGGTTATGTTTAAGGGGGAAGTAAGTGTTAACCACCCATCAATAGTTAGTATTGAAAAAATAGGAAGGGTACACTACTTAGTTACAAATAACTATGATAGTAGTATTATCAGGTATATTGAATCACTTGGAGCTGAGTTTATTGAGGAGGTAGGAATGTCTCTAGAAGATATGTTCCTATATACAGTTGGAGGTGAATATAGTGAACTGGTTTAAAAAATCAATTGCATACGACCAAAAAAGAAAGTTAATAGGGTTTTTTGTATTTTTGGTAGCAGCCTTTGTTTTATTTTCAACCTTATTATTAAATCAACTAGACCTGTGGAAAATAACTAATGTTGGAAGCTTAAGAATAATAGAAGAAGAGTATATGCTATATTTTTATCCAGCAGTAGCCCTAATAACCTTAGTATCCATAGGTATATTTAATAGATCAGAGGTAGGATATATACCTTCTATGCCAATGAAGAGAAGCGAAATAATATATACAAAGTTAAGCTGTGCAGTATTTGTAGTTGTAGCTGCAGTACTTGTATCACTAATAATAATGACGGTAACCTATTTATTTAACCTAGGGTTTTTAAGTGAAAGAGGACTTCCCTATAGTGCTGTTTTAATACCACATATAGGATATATTCTATCTGGACTTCTAACTATAGGAATACTTTACTTAATGCATCTAATGTTTGGTGATATTAAGGTTCCAATTGTTGTTTTTATTATTGGAGCACCTTCTGTACTATATATGACATTTAGAATATTAGATATTTTTAATTTTAACGGAGGAAGCTTCGTAGGAAACATTTTAAGCTATTTATTAGAGGGATTAAGAGAATTCATTTTCTTAATATCAGGAACATTATATAATGATATGATATTTAATACATGGTATAGAGGGTGGCTATTTATAGCTCTAGGAATTATTGGTCTTCTGTACTGCTTAATAATATTTATTGCTGAGAAGTATAGTAATGATATTTATGCAAGATTATTTCCATTTAAGGTAAGTAAGATTTTAGTCTATACTGGAATATACTTTTTTGTTATGGTATGTGTAGAATGGGTATCTAGACTAGTTATAGAAGTAGGAATGAATATAGTAGGACTTTATGGCACATACTTTAGTATTGCATATAATGCGCCTGTGGTAGTGGCTGTGCTTGCATTCCCGCTGCTAATTAAAGTTACTAATAAAATTGTAAAGAAATTAAATGAAACATTTTAAATAAAAGGGGAATGCAGTGCATTCTCCTTTTATTTGTAAAAAAATGTATTTAATTAATACTATAAATATAATTAAGTAAGAATTATGTAAATAATTTAAAATAAAATAAAAAAATATATAATTTTACAAAAAAATTACAAATATGCTACAAAAAAATACAAAATTTTACTTAAATTAGTGATAGTATACAAATATAGTTGAGTTCTAGTTTAAAAGGGGGGTAAATTATGTTAAAAAATGCAAAAAAGAAAATAGGGGTTTCTTTAGTAGCGCTAATGTTAGTTTCTACTGCATCAGTATTTGCAGGGGAGATAACAGATTCAGCAGAAGCTAGAAATGATGTCTACATAGCGTTTGAAACTATTTCTCCATCAGGTGGAGGATGGGGAAGTACATCTAGTACATATGATACAAAAAAATGGAATGGTGATGGATCAGTAAAATTAAGTAGTACAACTAATGCTAGAAGAGCTACTTTTAGAATGGTAAGTAATATGGGTGTGGGAGGATCATCATTAGAGTTATATCCAGGGCAAGGATCTAGTCTTCCTGTTGGGAGTATAAGAGCAGGACAAACTGTTAGATTAGAGTCAAAAACTCCTATATCTGATGCTGGTATTTATGGAACTACTTGTAGAGGTAGTTGGAAATCTAACTAAAGGCTTTATAAGGCTTTGTTAAGGAGTAAAGTAAACTAGATTATCAACTGAGTAATAGGCCATTTATATATAAATGGCCTATTCTAATAATATTTGAGGTGTTAATAATGAATACTATTAAAATGGTTTTGAGAAGAATTATTCTATTATACATATTAAGTTTTATTTTTATAGTGGTTATAAGTTTAATATCGCTTAAAAATACTGCAGATAGCACCCCTTATATAGATGGGGTCTTATTATATAAGGTTGCGAATAAAGATATAGGCGCATTAATCCCCTTTTTCCTATTACCCTGTATATACGGATATATATACTATAGTGATAAGAAGAATGGTTTTTGTGATTATATAGGTTCAAGAGTATCAATTAGTAAATATAAATTAAGCATTCTTATAGTAACATTTTTTTCATGTTTCTTACTTGTGTTTGTTAGTGAAAGAATTGTTTTTTATGCAGCTGTTTTACTTAAGGGGAACATTGTAAGTCTAGGGACGCCTTTTGATACTACAGTATTGCCACCTATAACCCTAGGGTCACCATATATTGACTCTATTTTACTTGCTGCATGGAGAGCGGGTATACTTGCTATTTATTCAATATGCGCTGTTGTACTAAGCTTTAATACAAAAAGCTTTTTTGTTATTGCTACAGGGGGAATACTATATAGGTTTTTAAGTGACTTAATTGGAACAATAACTCCGTTTTTTGGGTATACAAGTTTAGTTGCTGCAGGGAGCTTAGATGGATTTCCACAGGTAAGCATGTTTCAAAGAATAGTTTGTTTAACTTTATTTATATTGTTTATTATATTAGTTAATTTTATAGGTAGTATAAAGAGGAGAAAGGAATTAATCTAATGAAAAATAGATACTTTAATGAGTATATAAAAGGTCCTTTGCCAATTTTAATATTAATATTTAGTGTTATCTTCTCATATGTAGATGCACCCTATATGGATATAAGAAATTCATTTAGCGACTATTTTATATTCACACTAAATGGCAGAATGACATTTCAAACTTCTATTTTTATAATGTGGTCAGTGTTTTGGTTAAATAGGTTTCATGAAAATACATTACTAGATCAAATTAGATACGGTAGTTACTCTAATTATTTAAGTAATAAGCTCAATTGTATTATGAATTTATTGATAGCTACAGTAGGTATTTCGTTAGTAGGAATTTTAATCGGAGGATTAGGTTATAAAGCTTTTGGAATGCCTAATTTTATATATAACTTTATAAGTCCTTCTAAAGAATTTTTATCTGTATTTATTTATTATAAGGATACATACGGAAATATTATAATTCTATTATCTATTATCTATTTAATATTTGGATACTTATTTTTATCAGTATTCTATTATTATATTGTTAATATAATGGATGGATTTAAATCAAAAGTAATAATTTTATTACTATTTTTACTTAACATTAAAATGGTGATAGTTGGTCCACTATCCTTTGGTTTTGATATTTTTAAGTACATATGGTATCTATATCCTAATTACTATATATCTTTACCACTTGTGCTAAGTGAGAAGGGAATATATGGTGGTATTTTTACTATATTAATAGAAATAGTGTTTATTATGTATGTTGTTATTCTAGTAATGACTAGGGGTAATAAATGGGTTAGGAGGTAGTTGTGACGGATTTAACAACTAGATTTTTAATAAATAAGCTTAATATTACTATTGTTGTAATATTATCAGTTATTCTATCTATTACGCATTTCACTATTCAAGGTATAGATGTAGCATACGTGCTTTCATCTCCATTTGCAGGTTACATACCTGGGGGAATATTTATACCACAATGGGCTTTGTTTGTTATAACCAACTTGTTCATCATATATACTATTGGTGTTTTCTATGAAAAGTTAATTGCTAATGGTGCTTGTTCTCACATTATAAGGTATTGTAAAAAAATAAACTGGATAAGGAGACTAGAATCTACGGTTATAAAAGGTGTATTAATATTTTCTTTAATATATGCTTTAGTGTCATTTGTAATTGGAGTACTATTTGGTGCTAACATAGTTAGTGGAAGTGCCAATTTCAGTTTTTTTTCATTACTATGGATATTAGAGATGGTTGTAGTTGCAGAAGTATTTATAACCCTATGTATTTGTATAAAAAAACCACTAATTTCGTTTTATATAATGCTATTAGGATATATGATGGTTGGACTACCTAGTGAGATTTCTTGCTATATACCATTTGGTATATCATCTGTAAAGAGAATGGCATATTACAAACTGGATAGTGGCTTTGACATAAGTCTAATTTTTTTAATTTTAGTAGGTACATTTATAATGGCAAGATTTATTTTATATAGATACGGAAAAGCTAGAATGTTTAGTAATTAAGGAGGGGTATTATAGTGATAAAACTAGAAAACATTAGCAAAACGTTTAAGAACAAAATACTTTTTAAAGATGTGAATATTAGTATAGATAATGGAGAGACAATAGGTTTTGTTGGAGGAAATGGGTCGGGAAAATCTGTTTTATTTAGCATAATAGCAGGGGTAGTACCACCTGATAACGGTGTGGTAACTGTAAACAATAAGGTTGTTGGTAAGGATGTTGATTTTCCTGAAAACACAGGGGTTTTTATAAATTCACCTGGATTTGTTGATATATATACTGGGTTTGAGAATTTATATTATTTATCTATGATTCAAAATAAAATAGATAAGGAAAAAATAAGAAAAACTATGGAGGAGTTGAATCTTAATCCAGACGATAAAACTAAGGTTAAAAAGTACTCTCTTGGAATGAAACAAAAACTTGGAATAGCTCAGGCTATAATGGAGGATCAAACTACCTTGATATTAGATGAGCCTTTTAATGCATTAGATTTTAGAACACATAAAGATATTATAGATATAATTGAAAAGTGTAAAAAACAGGGAAAAACAATTCTAATTACTAGTCATAATCATAGTGATATAGAAAAGCTTTGTGATAAGATATATTTAATTGACAATAAAAGAGTAATACCATTTACAGATGAATTAAAGAATGAGTATTTTAAGTTTATAAATTAAGGTTTAAATAGTAATTATATAGTTGTTTTGCTTTATTGTTTAATTATAAAAGGGAGTGTTAAGTAACATTCCCTTTTTATTTTTGTAACTGATTTACTATGAAATTATAGTATTATACTTAGAGAGTAAGAAGAAAGAGGGGGATTATTATTAAGAGTAATATTATTAAGGGATTAAAGTGGATTGGAATATTATTAGCTGGGTTTTTAGCGTTTATTATTATAACAATAATAGTGTATTCAACTAGAAGTATAAGGGATATAGAAGTTAAAAATGGAGAAATTGTAGATAAGTCATACAATATAAAGCGGGGAGAAACTGATAAATATCTAGAAATCAAAGGGGATCAAAGCCCTATTAATTTAACTGATATTAAGTTTTTATACAATAAACAGGAGATTAAACTTAATGTTTATGAAAAAGGACTTCGTTATTATAGTGAACTACATAAAACATTATCAGCTATTGGAGCTGAGGTTAAAGGGGAGGAAATTTCCTTTAACAAAGAGGTTATTAACCTTGATTTGAACAAAAAAACATATACAAAGAACAATAAAGAGTATTCTCTAAGGGGAGAAGTTATAGCTCAAAATGGAGAGATTTTAATATCTATTAATGATATAAGTAATATGCTTAATTTAAGGGATAGATGGGATATTGAAGGTAAGAAGATTTACCTATTTAGAGAAGAGAAAAATCTAACACCAAAAGGCAGTAATAGTACTGGAAGAGCTGCTTTTATTAGACTTGAGGATGTATCTTCAGGTGGATACTGTGGTTCAAGTATAGCTAAGGAAAAGATGAAGATAATCGGAGACCAGTTATATAAAAATAATATGAAGTTCCATGTTGCCTGGGTGCCAAGATACGTTAATCCATCTAAGGGAGTAGACAATGAACTGTCTAAGAGTCCTACAATGGACAACGTTCAGTTTGTAAATATGTTAGACCATCTTATTAATAGAGGTGGAGTGGTAGGACTTCATGGTTATACCCACCAATCAGGAGGTGAGCCAAGCCTTGCAGGATGGGAACTAACAAGAAAGATTAATTCATCTGAAGAGGAAACAAGGAACATTATTGAAAGCAGCATTAAAGAGGCAAAAACCCTTAACATACCTATAGGATTCTTTGAATCCCCACACTACGGAGCAACAGCTAAGCAGCAGAGGATAATTGAAGAGTATTTTAATATTCTATATGAGCCATACTCACCATCATACAATCTTAACCCAATGATAGGATTTAGAGGAGAAGGTAAGCTATATCTACCTGCACCTATGGGATATGTAACAGATAAAAATGGAGAGTCTTTAGTTAAGAAAATAAACTATTTACACAAGCACATACTAGCAAGTTTATTCATCCACGGCTCAGCTCAAATGCCATTTATAGAACTTGGAGATCTTAATGAAAGTGGATATGGGGATTATAAGATATTAGATGATTCACCACTTACAAACATAATAAAGGGATTAAAAGATACAGGACATGTAACAATAACAACAAATGATATTTAGGAAAATGTACACCAAATATGGTGTACATTTTTTTGAATTAAAATTTAATACATATTTGATTTTATTTATAATAAATATGATAATTTGACTAAAATTTAAAATATTTACAAAAATTCAGGCAAAATATTGACTTATATAGTCGACAGGAATAAAATTCACTTATGGCAAACAATTTAAAAAATTCTGAAAATTAGGGGGATGTTTATGAAATTAGTAGATTTATCTCAGGAAATTTATGAGGGTATGCCGTTGTTTGGCATTCACCAGAAAACATTTTTCATGACAAATCAAACACACGAGCAAAATATGGAGGCAACAGGAAGTAAAACATTAGGATTTTATGCTAGAAATATTCTTATGAGTGAACATTGTGGAACTCATAGTGATGCTGTTATAGAGTACAAGCCTGGTGGGCCTAGCATGGAACAAATGCCTATAGAATATTTTTGGGGAAGTGCAATATGTGTTGATTTAACACATATAAGATACCCAGATTACATAGAGGTAAAGGATTTAGAAGAGGCGGTTAAAAAATCAGGCCAGGAAATTAGAAAGGGTGATATCTTTTTAATGTATACTGGACACTTCGATAGAACATATGGAACAGAAGCATATAAAAACCATTACACTGGAGTTAGTTATGATGCAGCTAAATGGTTAGCTGAAAAAGGTGTTGTGAATATAGGAGTGGATTCTTCAGCAATAGATCAGACTCCTGACGATTTAGATTTCTCAGGACATTTAGTTTGTGGAGAATATGGAATAACTAATACTGAGAATCTATGTAATCTTTCAGAGGTTGTTAATAAAAGATTTTTATACATGGGATTACCTCTAAAGATTAGAGGGGGGACAGGATCTCCAATTCGTGCAGTAGCATTACTTGATGAATAATTAAAAGTGGGGTGTAAAATATGTTAACTCAAAAATCACTTAAATTGGTTTCAGATAGACAATACATGGTTGATGTTTTAATGGATGATAAAACATATGCAGATAAGGTTCTTAAGGGTGGAAATGTAGTAAATGTTATTACTAGAGAAATATATGAAGCTGATATTGCATTATCAGGACAATACATTTTAATGGTTGGAAATTGCGAAGGACTTATAGGACCTAATACTCAGGTATTTGATATGAAGGGTAAATACTTAACACCTGGATTTATAGATTCACATATGCACTTTGAAAGTGCAATGCTAACAGCAAGTGAGTTTTCAAGAATATCAATACCTACAGGTACAACTTGTCTTATATCAGATCCACATGAAATTGGTAATGTACTTGGACCAATTGGAATTAAGGCAATGGCAGAGGAGGTTAAAACTCTTCCAAATCATGTGTACTTAAGGGTTCCAGCTCTTACTCCTGATTCACCAGGACTTGAAACAGCAGGTTATGATGTTACTTCTTGTGACATACCAGAGCTGCTTTCATATCCTTCAGTTTTAGGAATTGGGGAAACTCAGGGAGTTAGTGCAGCTAAGTGGGTGTACAAGCATAACCCAGCAGTGTTTAGAGATACAATAATTTCAACTGTTTATGCAAGGGAAAATGGGTTTGGTGTAGACGGAAATGCACCTGAACTTTTCCAAAATGAACTTGCAGCACACATTATAGCAGGTGGATGTGATGTATCTTGCCATGAAACAACTTCTAAGGCAGAGGCTGTTGAAAAGTTAAGGTATGGTGTTTATATGCTTATGAGGGAAGGTTCAACCCAAAGAAACATGCCAGAATGTATAAGAGCAGTAACTGAAGAAGGGCTTGATTCAAGAAGAGCAATACTTGCAACTGACGATATGCTTGCAGAGGATATTGTTTCAAAGGGACATATGAATGACATTATAAGAAGAACAATAAAGGAAGGGGTAGACCCCGTTGAAGCTATACAAATGGCAACTATAAATGCTAGTACATGGCTTAACCTTCCTGAAATAGGTGTTTTAGCACCAGGAAAAATGGGAGATATTGCAGTAATAGATTCACCTTTAGAGGACATGAATGTTTCAAGTGTATTCCTTAAGGGAGACCTTGCAGCTAAGGATGGAAAATTACTTTTAAATATACCTGAGTATACATATCCAGATGAGGTTAAAAACTCAGTTAATAGAGGAGTTATAAAGGTTGAGGATCTTCTTGTTAAGGCTTCAGGTGATAAGGCTAAGGTTAGATGTATAGGTCTTATACTAGACCAAAACCTAACTGAAGCATTTGAAGAAGAGTTAGATGTTGTAGATGGGGTAATTAGCCCAGATGTGGATAGAGATATTCTACCTATAGCAGTAATTGGAAGATACGGGCAAGTTGATATTGGAAGTGCCTTTGTTAAAGGGTTTAATATGAAGCAGGGTGCATTTGCTGAAACTGTATCACATGATACCCACAATATTATAGTCGTAGGAACAAATTATGAGGATATGGTTGTAGCAGTTAATAGAGTAATTGAAATGAGAGGAGGAGTTGCTGTAGCTAAGGGTGGAAGCATAATAGATGAGATTCCACTTAGAATAGCAGGTCTTATGACAGATGAACTTAACGCATATGAGCTAACAGATAAAATGATTAAGCTTCACGAAACAGTTAAGGTTGATTTAGAGTGTAAGGCACATGCTCCATTTATGCATTTAGCATTTTTATCTCTGACAACAAGTCCTAAATGGAAGATAACAGATAAGGGAATTGTTGATGCTAATAACTACTGTACATTACCTGTAGTTATAGATTAAAAGAGTTATAAAAGGGGGTATAAAAGGGGTCTTAGAAATAAGGCTCCTTATATATAAACAAAAGTTTAAAGGGGAGTGAAATTATGAGTGAAGTGAAAACAGATGCAGCTTTCAAGGTTGAGGAAAATTCCATAGATCCGATACCTGAAAATCAAAGA
>NZ_JAVWJB010000044.1:0-13587 GCF_036639235.1 Clostridium sp. | reverse complement strand
GAGGTTGTTGATATGAATATACCTAAATTAAAAGAAGGAGAATTACTTATAAAAGTACATTCTGCAGCAGTTAATCGTACAGATATTATAACAAGAGAAGGAAAAGTAGGTTATCTTGAAAATCCTATTTTAGGAGTGGAGATTTCAGGAGTAGTTACTGAAATAAGTGGTAAAAGCTCTTTTTCTATAGGAGATAGAGTAATGGGATTAGTTAATGGTGGAGGTTATGCTGAATTCGCTGTAATGCCATCAGATAGAGCTATAAAAGTTCCTGATTCTTTATCATTTGATGAAGCAGCTGCGATTCCAGAAGTGTTTTTAACTGCTTATCAGACATTATTTTGGCTTGGTAAACTTAAAAAAAATGAAACTGTTTTAATTCATGCAGGTGCAAGTGGTGTTGGAACAGCAGCAATTCAATTAGCAAAACATATTAGTGATGCAAAAGTTATTGTTACTGCTGGTTCTAAAAGAAAACTAGATTTTTGTAGGGAACTTGGAGCAGATGTTCTTATAAATTATAAAGAGAAATCATTTGATGAAGAAGTTTTAAAAGCAACAAATGGTAAAGGTGTAGATTTAATTTTAGATTTTGTTGGAGCTGATTATTGGAATAAAAATTTAGCTAGTATTAAAAAAGAAGGAAGATGGGTTCTTATTGGTATACTAGGTGGAGCAGAGGTTGAAAAAGTAAATTTACTATCAATTATGTCAAAGTGTATTCAATTTACAGGAACTTTATTAACCCCTAGAAGTAGTGAATATAAAGCTCTTTTAACAAAGGAGTTTTCTGAAAATATAATACCCTACTTTGAAAGTAAAAAAATAAAACCGATTATAGATACTAAGTTTTCTTTAGATGACATTGGAAAAGCACATTTATATATGGAAGGTAATCATAATATAGGAAAAATCATAATTAATGTGTGTGAGTAATAGACAATGAAGATTAGGCAGTATATCTTAGTTTTGAGAAAGAATAAACAACTTCAATTATAAAAGATTAGTTTAGTGAAACTCTTATTTGTATTTTTATATACAGGTAAGAGTTTTTATATTTTATATGAAGATGAGGAGTAAAGAAAAATGATATCAAAGCAATTTTCATATATAGTGCAAATATTTCTAATGAGATAAATGAGTTTTATAGATAAGATACCATACCATAAGCAAGTTTGTATTTACAAAATATGGTATAATAAATTTGATGATTTATTTAAGAAATGGAGCTTAAGTTATGGAAGATTTATATTTAGTTGAGCCTAATAAAAAATATGAAAAGAGCTTTGAAAATTATGTTTTAGCATACAAAGAAATAAATGATAAATATTATTTTAATAAGTATGAAAAAGCATTAGAAAGTTTTGAAGAGTATTTAAGGGAATTAGTTGAGTACTCATCTGGAAATGACTTACCTAAAGGGTATGTTAGAACTTCTACATTTTGGCTAATTGATAAAGAAGAAATTGTTGGAGTAGTGAGAATTAGACATGAGGAAGTAGAATATGCTGGTCATATAGGATATGATATATCACCAAATTGCAGGAATAGAGGTTATGGTTATCATATTTTAAAATTAGCATTAAAAGAAGCTATAAAGATAGGGATAGAGGATGTAATTTTACTCTGCAATATAAATAATACAGCTTCTAAGAAAATTATTGAAAAGAATAAAGGTAAATTATTAGCCACTATTTTTGATAAAGAAGAAAATGAATATCTGTATAAATATAGATTATAGATAAAGGGGGGAGAAATATTGGATAGCTATGTATTAAGGGTGGTAGATGTTTGTAAAACGTATACTAACCAAGAGGTGTTAAATAATATAAATATTAATGTAAATAAGGGTCAAATATACGGATTCTTAGGGAAAAATGGTGCAGGGAAAACTACAACTATTAAGATTATAATGGGACTTTTGAATTATTCCAGGGGACATATTGAGATATTAGGAAACAAAGTGAAAAAAGGCGATATTGGATATTTAGATAAAATAGGATCGGTAATTGAATATCCGATATTTTATGAAAATTTAACAGCTTATGATAATATGAAGCTTCATATGATTTACTCGGGGATGAATTTTAGTGAAGGTTTAATGGATAAGTATTTAAATTTACTTAGAATAGGAGATGCAAAGTTTAAAAAAGTAAAAGAATTTTCTTTAGGCATGAAACAAAGATTAGGGATCGCAAGAGCATTAATGCATTCACCAGAAATATTAATATTAGATGAACCTACAAATGGACTTGATCCAAAGGGAATAAAAGAATTTAGAGAGTTTATAAAAGATATAGCCTATAAAGAAAATATTACTGTAATAATATCAAGTCATATCTTAAGTGAGATACAAATTTTAGCTGACAAAATAGGAATTATTAATAATGGAACAATAATTGAAGAAATTGAAATGGATAAATTAGAGAGTAAGTTAAGAAGTTACCTGGTTATTAAAACAGAGGATAATTGTAAATGTAAAAATATAATTGAAAAGGAGTGGCCTAATTTAAGATTAGAGCTTCATGATGATAGTTTACAGGTGTTGGATATTAAAAAAGCCGGGGTATGCAGTTACCAAATTAATAATTTACTTATAAAGAGTAATACTAAAGTTTCTGAAATCTATATGGTTAGTGAAAATTTAGAAGATTACTTTTTAAGGATCACAGGAGGGGAAAAATGGTAAGATTGATTTTAGCTGAAATAATAAAATTGAAAAAATCTAATATTAAGTACTGTTTGCTAGTTTTAATTATTCCTGTAATTCTTGTGACATTTATATATCATGTGAATCCAAAGTATGTTTTTGACTGGTATGAGTTTTTTGTAACTATAACTACATTTGAAAATTTTATAGCAGCACCATTTGTATTTGGTTTCCTAGGTATTTATATATTTGGTAGTGAATATCAGGGTAAAAATATAGACGTATTGTTTACATATCCAATTAAAAGATCAAAATTAATGCTAGTAAAATATATGTTTATATTTATACTCATATTAGTATCATTTTTAAGTGTTTTATTGCTTTTAATATTATTTGGACTTACTTTTGATAAGGGGATAATGGATAAGCAACTGCTTATAAGTATGGTATTTGTTTATATAAAAATGGTTATAATGCATTTTTTATTAATTCCTATAATGGTTTTTGTAGCAATAAAGTCCAAAGGAATTGTAACCCCTGTTATTGGTTTAATGGCAGTATGTTTTCTTAATATTGTAATAGTAAATACATCTGTTAATATAATTTTTCCTTGGAGTATACCTGTTATATTTAGCCCTAGCGACGTGGGAAGGACATATGTTAACTATACATTAGGAAGCACTGTTTTAATTTCGTCATTTTTGGTAGGATTATTTTTAACCTATAAAAAATTTTGCAATAACGATACATAGAGAATAAGGATTAATACTTTTATTGAAAATAATAGTATTCAATATGGGTGTAATATATAATAAAAAATGAAATGGGGTTAATAAAATGAGGGATATAAATAGTGTTACCACACTAAGTAACGGAATTAAAATGCCTTGGTTTGGGTTTGGTACATATAAGGTTGAAAAGGGAAGCCTAGTTGTTGACTCTGTTAGGGAGGCTTTGAAAAATGGTTACCGTCATATAGATACTGCTTCTTATTATGATAATGAGGAAGGAGTAGGACAGGCTATCAGGGAAAGTGGCATTCCTAGGGAAGATATTTTCCTTGTTAGTAAGGTATGGAATTCTGATCAGGGGTATGAAAGTACTTTAAAAGCCTTTGATATGTCATTAAAAAAGCTAGAGGTAGAGTATCTTGATTTATATTTAATTCACTGGCCTCACCCTTTACATAGAGAGACTTGGATGGCACTTGAAAAGCTATATAGTGAAGGGAAAGTTAAGGCTATTGGTGTTAGTAATTTTAAGGTAGAACATTTAAAGGATATAATGGAAAACTGTAAAGTAAAGCCAATGGTTAATCAAATAGAGTTTCACCCCCAGTTAATACAGAATGACTTAATGGTGTTTTGTAGGGATAACAGTATTCAGTTAGAAGCCTGGTCTCCATTAATGAGGGGGAAGGTGTTTGAAATAGAGCTACTAAAAGAGCTTGCTATAAAATATAAGAAATCAATACCTCAAATTGTTTTAAGATGGGATCTTCAAATGGGTGTAGTTACTATACCAAAGTCTATTAACCCAGAAAGAATTAAGGAAAATAGTAATATATTTGACTTTGAGATATCCGGTAATGATATGGAGAGAATATGTCTTTTAAATAGTGAATTTAGAATAGGGTCAGACCCTGATAGGGTTTATCAGGATCCAGAGATTTTTAACAAAAGATAGGAGGGGTTATGGTGAATGCTAATCAGATGTGGAATTTGTTTAAATTAGCTAATCCTAATTTGGAAGATGGGTATGAGGCATGGGGCTTTGGAGTTGATGCAGATTTGTTAGCTAGTCTAGTATTAAAAGGTGAAAAAACAGCAACTTCTTCGTTATACCTTCTATATGAAACGGAAAGCCACCCCCTACCTAAGACAGGGTCATATCATATAATTCTAGATTCTAATGAAAATGCAATCTGCATTATTGAGATTACTAAAGTATATATTGAGGAGTTTAAGAATATTAGTGAGGAACATGCATACAAAGAGGGGGAAGGGGATAAGTCCCTTCAGTATTGGAGAAGTGTGCATGATAAATTCTTTAGTCAATGTATGTTAGAGGTAGGTAAGGAGTTTACTGATAATATGAAGGTTGTATGTGAAGAGTTTAAGGTAGTATATAAGTAATAGGATTTATAAAGTTAATATGCCTAGGGATTTAAGCCCTAGGCATATTAGTTATAAAAACATAGTATATTAATTAAATTATCTACATGGGGTATTACAGCAATGGATTTTTTCTTCCCACCATCCAAAGGCAAATCTTATACTACTAAATGTTATAGGTGAAAACCCTCCAATATAAACAGCTATGGATTGTCCAGGGGCAAGTATAATTTGTCCACCATCAACAACTAATGTAGAAGAATTTGGAACTATTCTGCTGAAAATTGAAACTCCATCATCTGGAGGTGAGGTAGGAGAATTTATATACTGAACCTGTCCATTAGGAAGTGGTTCAGGATATATAGCAGTATTTACGCAGCTAACTAGGCTGCTAGGTACTGGGTTATAAATATTTGACCTTAAATAAAATTCAGCAGATAAGTCTACAGCTGAAATATTAGTTAGGGTTATTGCGTTTAGGTATATGATTTTATTAGAGTTTTGTGGATTTTTAAGTAGAGCTAATGCGTGTTGATTTCCTCCACTTAAAATAGGGGTTTGACCAATAAAATAATCTCCTTTTTGTGATTCATAGAGTGGATATTCTATAGATACTTCTACTGGCTTTGAATTATTGTAATACTTCATTAATATCACCTACTATTACAATTTATAAAAGGAATGCTTTTTATTGCTTTATAATATTCAAGGTATATATAAATGCTACATAAATGTAGATAATACATATAGTAAAGGTATTAAAAGGGTGTAAGCTACTAGATTTTTTGTAGTATAATTTAATTTAATAAATAAGGGGGTATAAGGTATGAGATTTATTAAGTTTTTAGTTGTTATATTAATAGTATTAGGAGCAGCTGGGTATGGAGTTTACCACTTTGGTACTAAGGTTGCATCAGATAAGTTAGTTAATACTATGTATAATGAACTAGAAAAAAGTGGTGACATAAAAAAGGTAAAGAAGGCTGTTGAAAGTGATCCTGAATTAAAGTCATTTGTAGAAGGGGCTAGCAATGTTGATGGCAGCAAGCTACCTTTTACTACTAAGGAAGAGGCTACTAAGGTTTTAATTAAAAAGGTAGGCCTTACTAAACTTAACGATATTAGAGTAGGACTTCAAGAAGGGACTATGTCTAAGGCATATGTTTTAAATGAGGTTCAAAGTAAGTTTTCTGAAGATGAAATTAAAGCATTACAGGTTATAGTTTATAAAGAGTTAAATAAATAATATTTTACAAGGTTAATTCAGTTTTTTGGATTAACCTTGTTGAGTTTTAACCTCCTAAAATCACTATGTAAAAAATTAAAAAATTAGAATATACAGTATTAATTGCTTATTAGTAGAAAAAAGTTATTGCAAAATATCAATAATTAATTTAAACTTTATCTATAAAATGAATAGGCAAAGCAAGGGAAATCTTGTGACGCAAAGCTATAGGGGTTAAGGCATATGCTATACCAGCCAGTTGCTAAAAGTCTTTAGACTTTTACGGAGGAAATAAACTTTTTGTTTATATCCTTATTCGGTTTACTCAATTTATATGGGTAAGCTTTTGCGTCCTATCTATTTTATAATTTTATTTATAAATTAGGAGGAATCTAATCATGAACAAATCATTTAAGAAGTTTGTAGTGGCAGGAGTATGTGGAGTAAGCATATTTTCGCTTACAGCTATTCTACCAACGACTGCTATGGCAGCTCAATCAAAATCAGTGGTGGCAAAGGAAAGTGTAAGAGACCTTAAGTCACAGGTATCAACTGTTAGATACAGTGATATGGTAAAAGGCGATGGAGTAATTAACTTTAACGTATTTTTGCCAAGTGGAGTAAAGTTAACAACAACAGATCCTTATGTTTTCAGTGATGCTTTAACTCAAAACTACGATATCTCTATTTCAGAGGGAGTTCATTTTAGCAAAGACTATTTTTCAATTAATGTTAACTGGGCTAACCAGGGAATTAAGTATCTAGGTGATTGGGTAATAAACATTAATGGTTCAGTATTTACTGATGGAAAGCCTAGAACTCTAACTATTGGGGTTGTTAATGACCTAGTAAGTGTTGGAACACCAAGAATCACTACAAACGTTGATAAGGGTGTAACAAGAGCACAGCTTAATCAAGGATTTGATTTAGTAATGAATATTGAAAATGCTAAATTTAATACTATATGCTTTGGTAGCTATATTAGACAAAGTATAATTAATACAAGTGGTATAAGAGGTATTAATCCAGTAGCATACTGTAATGCACTTAAGCCAAATCAAGTTAAAATGAGAGTCCAAGCTATGAATGGTGTAGAATCATGGAGAACACATTTTGAATTTAAGATTGAAGGAAATGCTTCAAATTCAAAGGTTCCAATAACAGTTAGGATTCCAATAGTAAAATAATATTAATTAGTATAAGTAGAGGTTGTCTCAAAATAGATAATATTTTGTGATAACCTCTTTTTGTGTTTGGTTATAGATATTTTATAAAAATAAAGATGTTTTGAGCTAGTTTGTAAAATTTACTGAAATAATTTGGAAAATTACTCATAGTAGGGGATAAATATTTATATAATTTATTGTAATAGTATTTATATAATAAGGGGCATTATATCTTCTTTTACATAAGGGGGTAGGGAATAGTGTCTAGGATGGGAAAGGGGGATATTATTATGATGCATGGGAAGTGCCCAGTGACAGGAAGGTCCAGCAAAGAGTGGGATGGTAAAGCTCCTACTAATGAGTTTTGGTGGCCGAATCAGTTAAATCTTAACATTCTACGTCAAAACTCAGAGTTAAGCGATCCTATGTCTAAAGGGTTTGACTATGATAAGGAGTTTAATAAACTTGACTATTATGGACTAAAGGAAGACCTGTACAAGTTAATGACAGACTCTAAAGAATGGTGGCCTGCTGACTTTGGACATTATGGACCATTCTTTATTCGTATGGCATGGCATAGTGCAGGGACTTATAGAGTTGGTGACGGAAGAGGAGGGGGAGGACAAGGACTTCAACGTTTTGCACCTTTAAATAGCTGGCCAGACAATATTAACCTAGATAAGGCAAGACGTCTTTTGTGGCCTATTAAGAAAAAGTATGGAAATAAAATATCATGGGCAGATCTTTTTATTCTAACAGGGAACTGTGCACTTGAATCTATGGGACTTAAAACAATAGGTTTTGGTGGAGGAAGGGCAGATGTATGGCAACCTCAGGAGGAGGTATACTGGGGAAGTGAGAAACAGTGGCTTTCAGATGAGGATCGTGATAAGCCAGATAGAGAACTTGAAAACCCTCTTGCTGCTGTACAAATGGGACTAATATACGTTAATCCTGAGGGACCAGATGGTGTGCCAGATCCCATACTTGCAGTTAAAGATGTAAGAACAACATTTACTCGTATGGCAATGAACGACGAGGAAACAGTTGCACTTATTGCAGGAGGACATACTTTTGGTAAGTGTCATGGAGCCGCATCTCCAAAATATGTTGGACCAGCACCAGAAGCTGCACCTATAGAGGAGCAAAATCTTGGATGGCACAATAGCTACAAAACAGGTAAGGGACCAGATACTATAAGTAGTGGTATTGAGGGGGCTTGGAAGGCAGACCCTATACGCTGGACTATGGGTTATTTAAAGACTCTTCTTAAGTATAGATGGGAGCTTGTAAAAAGTCCTGCAGGTGCATATCAATGGCTAGCTGTTAATCCAGATGAAGAGGATATGGTTGTTGATGCATTTAATCCAAAAATAAAACATAGACCTATGATGTTAACAACAGATTTATCCCTTATTGCAGACCCTAAGTATAAGGAAATTGCTCAGAATTATTTAGATAATCCACAAAAGTTTAAGGATAGCTTTGCTAAGGCTTGGTTTAAGTTAACACATAGAGATATGGGTCCAATTTCAAGATACATGGGACCTGAAGTTCCAAAGGAACAGTTCATATGGCAAGACCCAGTTCCAAAGGTTGACTATAAAACTATTCCTAAAAAAAATATTTCAGAACTTAAAAAGGATATTTCAGATTCAGGGTTATCAATATCAGATCTTGTGACAGTTGCATGGGCATCAGCTTCATCATTCCGTGTTTCTGATAAGCGTGGAGGAGCAAATGGAGCAAGGGTTAGACTGCTTCCACAAATAAGATGGGAAGTTAATGAACCTGAAAGACTAGGTAGGGTTTTAGATGCACTAGAAAAGGTTCAAGCTAAATATAACAAGGCTTCAAAGGGAAGACATATTTCTCTAGCAGATATTATTGTTTTAGCTGGATGTGTTGGAATTGAAAAGGCAGCTAAAAACGCTGGATATACAGTAACGGTTCCATTTACACCAGGTAGAGGAGATGCAACCCAAGCTGAGACAGATATACATTCATTTAGTTATCTTGAGACTAAGTCAGATCCTTTTAGAAATTATGTTAAGGATAACTATGGAGAGTATTCAGATAAAATGTTAATTGATAAGGCTCAGCTATTAACATTAACAGTGCCTGAAATGACTGTTTTATTAGGTGGAATGCGTATGCTAAATACTAACTACAAACAGTCAATGGATGGTGTATTCACTAAAAATCAGGAATGCCTAACTAATGATTTCTTTGTAAATCTACTTGATATGGATACAATTTGGAAGCCAATACCTGACTCCAATAGTAGATATATAGGATTTGATAGAGAATCAGGTGCTAAAAAGTGGACAGCATCAAAGGTGGATTTAGTATTTGGATATAACTCACAACTTAGAGCAGTAGCAGAGGTTTATGCATCTAAGGGAAATGAGGAGAAGTTTATTCAAGACTTTATATCAGCATGGAATAAGGTAATGAATGCAGATAGATATGATGTTAAAGATGAGGTAGCAAAGGAAAAATAATTAGCCTAAAGTTATAAAAAAATTGGAGTATAGGATTTTTATAGATCGTATACTCCTTTTATTATGAGTTTTATTAAGTGTTATTTGGTATTGGTTAAATAATGTGGGCAACTATAGAAGTTAAACTCCTTTTAATATACAATTATTCTAATAGGTGTAAAGTGTATAATATTGGAGGTAAACTATGATTAAAAGGTTCCTAGACTTAAATGAATATGAAATAGAGCAGGTACAGCTTTATATTAATAGGATTGATAGGTCTAATAAGAGTATAGAAGATATTAAAGAGGGATTTAATAATAAGGTTTATAACTTTGGTGAGGGAGTATTATATTATTTTGAAGAAAGTATGGTATGTGGCTCTGTTAGGGTGGTTTTAGAATGTGTTAAAAACATAGGCACATCCTATATCCACTTTCTATCTATAAATAGTGACTTAAAGAATAAGTTATTGGTAGTAGACAAGCTAATAAAAGCTGGAATTAATCTAGCTAGGGAAAAGGGGAGTACTAATATTCTTATTGGAATTAGGGATGAAGAAATGCTTAAAATAGCTAATAAACTTGGATATAGGGAAAGTTATAGTTCATATAATATGGAGCTAAAGAATAGGGAAATTAGATATTTACCATTTGAATTAGTAGAATTATCACAGGAGAATAGGATAGAGTATCTAGATGTTTATAATAGATCATTTAGTGATATGCCACATGGTTCATTCTATGAATTAGAGGATGTTGAGAAGTGTTTAAGTAACAATGACTCAAATAAATACTATTTAGTTGTGGAGAATAGAAATACTATAGGATTTCTTAAAACTGAAATAGAAGATGGTGTAGGAAGTTTCGACATAGGTTTATGTAAAGAATATAGGGGTAAGGGCTACGGGAAGAGGCTTCTAGAAACAGCTATACATAAATTAAATGAGGCTAATGCAGATAAGGTTACACTAACAATAATAGAGAAGAATTCAGTAGCACTTAATATTTACCTTAAAAGAGGCTTTGAAATATCTAATAGAATAGGATACTGGATAGAAATTAATTAGAGAATTGTACTATTTTAAATTTACTTTTCACCTAAGAATTCTATATAGAAATTCATAGTTGAAGTAGGGGTATTTTGATATAATTAAATAAAGATTATAGGGTAGCTAGTTTGTGTAGCTACTATTTTTTTATATTAAGACTTAAAAATAGCTTTTAATAGAAGGGGGATATATATGAATACAGTTGAAGATACACTATTTATAGAAGGACTAAAGGAAGGTAACCTTTCTAAAATTAGAAGTGCTACTAAGGGGGATGTACATAACCACTGTAGTACAGGTATGAGATTTACTACTTTTAATAAGTGGGCTAAGGGCAGCGCTAATAAGGCTCCAGAAAAAATGGATGGGGTTGCTGAATTAAACAGCTATATATTCAATGAGGTTACAAGTAGGGTTAAAACAGGGAAGGACGTTGAGTTCTTAGTAGAAGCAGCTGTTAAGGAAGCAATAGAGGATGGAGTTAACATTCTTGAGACAAGCATTGATTGTCACGACATTCTTGCCTTTGAAAACAGAGATGACTTTTTTAAAACAATAGCTAATATTAAGAGTAAATATAGTAGTGAAATAGATTTTAGACCTGAGATTGGTATGGCTATAACTACACCTAAAAATGAACTTGATGAGTGTCTAGTTCCAAGTATAGAAAGTGGAGTTTTTATGCATATTGATGCCTATGGAGAGGAAACTCTAGAAGGGTATAATACATTAGCTCCATACTATAAGTATGCTAGGGAAAAGGGACTTAAGCTTAAGGTTCACGCAGGACAGTTTTTATGTGAAGACCATGTTAAGGCAGCAATAGAATTATTAGAGGTAGACGAGCTTCAACATGGAATAGGAGCAGCAACAAGTGACTATCTAATAGACCTTATAAAAGAGAGAAATATTAGACTAAACATATGCCCAAGTAGCAATAATATACTAGGCTCAGTTAAGGACATTACAAAGCATCCAATAAGAAAGCTATTCGATAAAGGGGTTAATGTAACAATAAACACAGATGACCTACTACTGTTTGATGTAGGATTATCAGAGGAGTTTTTAAAGTTATATAATTTAGGATTATTTACCCCAGAGGAACTTAATCAAATAAGAAAAGCAGCCCTTAAATAGGAATTTTGAACTAGAGTGATGTTTGTTAAAATAGTAGGAGTTTAGTTAACCCTACTATTTTTTTGTAATAAAATAAAACCTTAGTTTACATAGTTTATAGGAGTGTGAATTTATTATTTATACATATTTACTGTGTTAAAATAAGTGTGGGAATACTAAAGAAAGAGAGTAGAGGTAGAAACAATGTTTAAGAAATTTATTAAATACTATAAACCCTATAAGAAGTTATTAATATTAGACTTAGTAGCTGCTTTTATGGTGGCTTTATGCGATTTGGTTTATCCAATGATAAGTAGAAACATTATGAATGAGGTTGTACCGAATAAGGATAGCAATATGCTTGTTGTATTTGGTATAGCATTAGTACTTATATTTATACTAAAAGCTGGGCTTAATTATTTTATGCAGTATTGGGGTCATGTTGTAGGAGTTAGAATGCAGGCAGATATGAGAAATGACGTATTTACCCATATGCAAAAGCTTCCGAGTTCCTATATGAACAATAATAAAATCGGTGTAATAATGTCTAGAATTATTAACGATCTTATGGAGGTTACAGAACTTGCCCACCACGGACCAGAGGACCTTTTTATATCTGGAGTAATGCTAATTGGTTCATTCTTTATATTAATAGGAATCAATGTAGAGCTTACCCTTATTGTGTTTGCAATAGTGCCGATTATTATACTTTATGCAGTACTTCAAAGAAAGAAAATGAGTAGTGCATTTATGGAAAGTAGAGTGAAAACAGGAGATGTAAATGCTACACTTGAAAATAGTATTTCAGGAATTAAGGTATCTAAGTCTTTCTGTACTCAGGATGAGGAATTAAAGAAGTTTAAATCTGCTAATAATATATTTAGACATGCCAGTGAAGGGGCATACAAGGTTATGTCACAGTACTTTACAGGAATGTTCTTCTTAATGGACATACTAGAATTAGTTGTTTTAGTTGTTGCAGGATACTTTACTTTAGAAGGCAAAATAACAATAGGTGACTTTGTAGCCTACCTACTATATGTAAAGATGTTTATGCAGCCAATAAGAAAGCTAATTAACTTTACAGAGCAATACCAAAAGGGGATGACTGGATTTGAAAGATTCTTAGAGATATTAAGTGAAGAAACAGAAAAAGAAAGTGATAACCCTATAGAACTTAAGGATGTAAAGGGTAATATAGATATTGAAAATGTATCATTTACATATGAGGGAAACAAGGAAGTTATAAATAACCTAAGCCTATCAATTGAGGCAGGTAAGACAATTGCACTTGTAGGCCCATCAGGGGGAGGAAAAACAACCCTATGTAATCTTATTCCTAGATTCTTTGAGTTTGATAGTGGAGACATTAAAATAGATAATAAAAGTATTCGTGATCTAACACTAGATTCTCTTCGTAAAAACGTAGGGGTAGTGGCTCAGGATGTATTCCTTTTCACAGGAACTATTAGAGATAACATTATACTAGGTAAGGTAGACGCAACTGAAGAGGAAATTATTGAGGCATGTAAAAAAGCTAAGATACACGAATTTATAGAGGAATTACCTGATGGATACAATACCTACATAGGTGAAAAGGGAGTTAAGCTATCAGGAGGACAAAAGCAAAGAGTTTCCATAGCTAGAATATTCCTAAAGAACCCACCTATAATGATACTAGACGAGGCTACATCAGCCCTTGATAATGTTACAGAAAGGGATATACAAGAATCACTAGAGCAGCTTAGCAAGGATAGAACAAACCTAATCGTTGCACATAGA
>NZ_JAVWJB010000043.1:0-13591 GCF_036639235.1 Clostridium sp. | reverse complement strand
TAACGCCGATAGTACTAGTCTGGTGACGGACTGGGAGGGTAGGAAGTCGCTTGGTCCACATGCGGATGTGGCGGAATTGGCAGACGCGCTAGACTTAGGATCTAGTGTCCATGACGTGGGGGTTCAAGTCCCTCCATCCGCACCATAAAAGTGATACAGTTAATGTGTCACTTTTTTTTATGTAAAAGAATAAGTTAACGGACTTGAACCCGTGAGGGCAAATAACGTTAATAAAATATGGTCAATCCATATTTTTAGTTATTTGAGAGGAGAGCTTGCATCGACGTGAAAAGGCTGTGCTTGCACAGACGTAAGTCCCTCCATCCGCACCATTAAAGAGTAATACTTAAAGTGTTACTCTTTTTTTATTTTTTGTATTTGTATTTTTATATGTTATAATAATTAGTAATATTTGTAAAAGTATTGGGGGATTAGAGTTTGAAAAAACAAAAATTAATTGTATTTGGATGTATTATTGGATTATATTTCTTATTAGGAGGACATTTAAATACTGAAACAATACATAATGCTGCACTTAGGGAAGCTAAAAAAGTTAGTATAGAAAATGGATACAGATTAGATTCGGAAAAAGGATATCCATTTATGAACGGTGATTCTGGTAGTTTTGAATTAATGGATAAGGCTATTAAAGAAGGTGGATATATGGCTATTTTAATACCTGGGCTTGAAGGTTACTATTTTTATAAGTTTGATATTTCAAAGAAAAATGGAACTAAGAAAAAGTTATGTGTTGTTATGTCAAGAAATCTGGTTTATGGTGCATATATAGAGGATATGGGAGGACAGTGCTTTCCAATTGACTATGATAAAAAAATTGAAAAACATTAGCTTAAAATAATTATATATAGGGTATAGATATACTTAATTAAAATAGCTATTAACATTTTTATAAAATTTTTAGGGGGATAAGGGTTTGAAAAAAATAGGATTGGTTATTTTAACTTTAATTATTGGAGGACTTATTATAACTGGATGTAGTAATACAGCTAAATCTGATGACCCTAGTGTTAAGTTGGATAATAAGGTAGAATATGGGAATTAAGGTAAGGAGGAAAATAAGGAACAATATGAGGCTGCACTTGCTGAGGCTAAGAAAGTATGTCAGGAAAACGGATATAATTTAGAGTCAGATTCAGGGGAGAAGTCTATGAATGGTGATTCTGAATCATTTAAATTAATAGATAAGGTAATTAAAGAAGGTGGGTATAAGGGTAATTTAAAGCCAGGAAATCAGGGCTATATTTATTATGTTTTTAAAATTTCTGAGAAAAGTAATGGAAATGATATAATACTTGGAGTTGTTATGGTAAAGGATAAGGTTTATGGAGCGTACTTAGATTATTTATTTAAGAATAAGCCTAGCGAATATAGATCTATTAAAGATACTAAGGATATTGATAGATTGTAGTGTTTTTATATAAAAAGTAAATTTATAATAAACTTTATTTATTTAAGGCAGGTAGTATTTCTACCTGTTTTTTATATGATAAAATAATGAGTAACAATGTCAATATATTCAAATAAAATATAGGGTATATATTTAATTGTAAAAAATTAATAATAATAACTGATATACTAGTGTTATAAGTTAATTGTTTATTATTTAATTAACATATAATAGTTTAGATAGCTAGGGTTTGTATATTTATTGTTAGTATAAATATATTAATTAGGGGATGATTTTGTGGATGGTAAGGTTGTAGTTTTATATTCTTCTAAGTATGGGGGAAGTAAAAAATATGCAGAGTTAATATCAAAAAAACTTAATTCGTATATATTTGATATTAATAATTTTGATAAATCAGTATTAATGAAGGCAGAGACAATTATTTTTGGAGCAGGTGTGTATGCTGGAAGTGTAAACAATATTAAAATGTTTGGAGAATTAGCTTATTTACTTCAGGGTAAAAGGTTTATTGTTTTTACATGCGGACTTACAGATAGGGACGACAATAGTGGAATTACTCTTATAGATAATAACCTTAACAAGGCTTTAAAGGAATTAGAATTTAAATACTATTATTATATGGGAAAAATAGATTATGCAAAGCTTAATTTTATCGATAAAATTATTATGAAGGTATTAGTAAAATCTCTTAGTAAAAAGTCTGAAAATGATTTAACTAAACATGATAAATTAATTTTAAGTACTTATGGACAAGTATTAGACCTTATTAACGAAGACAGCATAGAGGATTTAATTAAGTATGTAAGGGGAGTTTAAATCTATGTGGAAAAAGGTTTTAATTGGAGTTATTTTAATAACTGGACTCACGGTGTATTTCTTTGGGTTTGCCTTAAGGGGAAGAGATATTACAGGGCTTATAAATGTTTCGTCTGAGGGTGAAACAATAAATTTAGATTTATATCCAAAGTCATTTTATGGACTTGAAGAGATACTTGATAAATATGATGTATATTTAATGGGTGAAAATAGAGGTTCCAAGGCAAGTTATGAACTTAATAAATATATGGCTAAATACTTTGTAGAAAATAAGGGTGTTAAGTACATTGTTATAGATTCAGGTCACTCATATGCCCAGTATTTAAATAAATATTTAGAGACTGGAGATAAAAAAATTCTTGAGTTTTTGCTTCAACATATTCCAGAGTCAACGGATGGTATGAGGGTTAGTCAAGATGAGATTGAACTTATGAGGTTTTATTATGAATTAAATAGTAATTTACCTCAGGATAAAAAAATAAAATTTGTTGGTATAGGTGTAGAAAGTGCTACGGTTATATCACTTAATTATTTAAACAGTATTCTTCAGAACAAGAATATTGATCCTGAAATAAAGCCTTTTATAGATAAAATAAAAGAATCTAAGAATTCACCTAAGTTTTTTACTGAGGATATAAATCACTACTTTAAAAACTATGGAAGTAAAATAAAGTCATCACTTGGAAAAGATTATTTTGATTTCAAAATAGTTATAGATAACCTACAAGGTGCCTTTGCAGGAAGTTTGTATGATGAGACGTTAATGAATAATTTTAAGGGGCAGTATGCAAACTTACCTGAGGGGAAATATTATGGTCAACTTGGAATGTTCCATACTGATAACATGAAGAATTTTGATAGTAGTATAACTAATTCATCTTATAGTAGTTTTGCACATGATCTTAACATAGGATTTAACCAGACTAGGGGGAAGGTGTTTACACTTAATTATCTATATAGTGGAGGGAAAGAACTTTATTCTAACATGCCACAAAATAATGATGATTTAATTGCTTTTCCAAGAATACTTGGAACTTCATATAAGATATATAATAGTACAAGGGACTACAAGGCATTTACAACTATTAAATCCTGGACCCAAGGAAAATTTGCAGATGAATGGTTTGTAATAATCAACAATTCACCTGCAGCAGGTAGGTACAAAAACCAATTTACTCTAAAATAGAATAATTCAGTTCGTCTAATAGGTGGTTAGTATCAATTATACTAACCCCTTTATTTATTGCAAAAATAATTACTGCATCCCTTGGATTCTTTGGATATAGTGAACTATTTCCTGTAAGAGTTAATCCTTTTTGAATCTGGTTTAGGTTCATTTTGCAGGCTATAAAAAGGCAAAGGGCCTTGTCACGACTAGGTTTTTTGGTACCTTGAAGTATTTGATAGGCATAGGTACGGCTAAGTCCTGAATTTTCAATAACCTGACTTTTAGTAAGTGAATTTGAAGATATTATATCCTCAATATAGGCTGTAAAATCAATGTTTGAGTTAGTTTCACTAATAAATGAATTCAGTTCATCTTTACACTTAATTTGTCTTAATATGTTTGATAATTCTTCAGTAGATTTCATAATTTCACCTTTATTGTATAGAGTATATTTATATGATATACTCTTTTAGAAATTGGTTCAATAGAAGTATATAGGAGTTGATTTTGTGGACTTAGCAGCAGAATACAGACTTTCTCAATATGAGGAATTGTGTACACTTAATACCAGTGAAAAGAACAACATTTTTCTAGTGAAACACCAGTTAGATAATAGGGTATATGTTAAAAAGGTTATTACAACTTTTAATAGGAATATATACTATACTTTAAAGGACAATCCCCATAAAAATATAAGTCGCATATATGAGGTTATTGAACTTGATGGGGAATTGATTATAATAGAAGAGTTTATAAATGGACCATCTCTCCAGGAACTTCTTGAGGAGGAGGGGTCGTTACATGAAAGTAGAGTTATTAATTATCTTGAGAGCATTTGCTCTGGTCTAGATTTTCTTCATAGCTTAGACAGTCCTATAATACATAGGGATATTAAGCTTTCTAATATTATGATTTCAAGTGATGGAATAATTAAAATTATAGATTTCGATGCAGCAAGAATATATAAGGAAGATAGTGAAACCTATAGCTGTAATAAGGACACTGTACTTCTTGGAACAGCAGGGTTTGCACCTCCAGAACAATATGGATTTGCCCAAACAGATGCAAGAAGTGATATTTACTCACTAGGGGTAGTTATAAATTATCTTCTAACAGGTCACCATTCAAGTGAGGGTATAGATAATGGTAGGTTACATTATATAATAAGCAGGGCTACTGAGCTTCAACAAAGTAATAGATATAACAATATAATGGAGCTACTTATAGACTTAGATCTTCAGGATAATACAAGTACTGAGGACCTAAAGACTAGGGGTAGGGTAGGTATAACTATACCAGGATTTAGACAGCAAAAGCCATTTAATATTATAGGGGGACTTCTTTTTTATATGTTAGTGGTTTCTATGTTTGTTGAAAGTGTTTCAGAGGGAAGGGGAATAATTATATCCCTACCTATGCCACTAGGGTTATTATCTATATTTTTAATATTAACTAATTACATGAATATTAAGCAATATGTACCCTATAATGATAGTTTAGATAAGAAGCCTAGGGTATTCGGACTTGTTATGTCATGTGTAATAGCCCTATTTTTCTGGGCATCAATAGAGGTGTTGTTAGAACAATTTTTTAAATTATCCTAGTTGTATGCTAACAGCATACCAAGGGAAAAATAAATTAATATATAATTTACTCATAGGCAAGATAAATTATATGTTTGGAGGAACTAAAGATGAATAACGAAAAGTTTTATAACACAAGCTGGTTTATGTGGCTAATGCTTGTTTTCGTAACACCGGTTGGAATATTCCTATTATGGAGAAATCATAAGATTAATAAGGGCGGAAAAATTGGACTAACTATTGCATTTTCAGTAATATTTTTAGCAGCAGTAGGTATGACAATGGAGGATGATGCTCCAAAGACTCCACCTAATCAAGTAGAAAGTGGTCAGTCAGCAGGTTCATCAAAGCCAAAGCCAGATGAAGCTAAAAAGGAAGAAAAGAAGATCTATGGAATTGGAGAAACTTTCAGTTACAAAGGTGAGTATGAAGTAACAATTGATAAGGTTTATAAAACAGATAAAAGAAACCAATTCTCAGATAAGCAGCCAAAGGAAGTTGTAATCATAGAGTATTCATATAAGAACATATCAAAGAAAGACCCTCTATTTATATCATCAATGAGTTTTAAGTTATTTGATGGAGAGGGGAATGCACTAGAGACTTACCCAGTTTCAGGTGAAGGTAATGCACAAACAATACCTGCAGGTAAGACTTCTAAGGGAAATATGGCATATGGAATAGACAATGGAGATTCAATTGAAGCATACTACTACGATAATATGTTTAATTCAAAGGAAGATGCTGTATTTAAACTTAGTACATCAAAGTAGATTTCACCAATACATTTTTCATAATAAAATAATAGCTTGATAAATTAATTACCAAACTATTATAGTACCTGTTTTTCATAACATATCAAATAAGCTGTTCATAAATGAACAGCTTATTTTGTTATGTTTAATATTGTTATAGGTTTAAATTTTTTATAATAATATATTAATGATTTTTAGGGCAAAATGAGTTAAGGAGTAAACTGTATTTTTACTAATTATAAAAGGTCTTTATTAATATTATGCGAGGTGAAAACATGAAAAAATTTAATATAACTAAAATAATAATAGGTCTTACACTTGTTACTATTATTATATTTAGTACTGTTTTCACTATAATATATAGATTTAATAACAATACAGCAACCATGGTTAATAGAAGTCGTGGGGATATTAGGGGGCTAATTTATATTGAGAATTATGATAATGCTATTAAAGTTGCCAAAAACACATTTAATAGCATTCCTAAATTTCAGTATAATAGTCAATATACTAATATACACAATATGTTAAGTGAATTTAAGGGTATTCCTAAAGGTGAAGAGCTAGCTATAGATATACTAACTACTATAGAGGGAAGTCAGTATATTACCGATAATACAAGGCTTAAAGCAACAAGGAGTCTTAAAAATATCTACTTAAATGTAGAGGATTATGCTAAATCAACAAAATACACATTAAAAACAATGTATTTAGCTAAAAAGTGTAACAACAAATACTTAGAAATAAAAAGTGAAATTGAACTTGGAGTTGATTATAGCTACATTAAAGGAGAAGATACTGCTATTAAATTAATAGAAGAAACCCTTAATAAAAACGTAGATAACAAGAAAGAGGATACTTTTCTTAAAGTATATGCATATGTAAATTTAGCTGAACTTTATTACGACAAAGGAAACTATGATAAGTCTTTAGAGTGTATTAATAGTATTCCAAGTTATAAGGAGCACTTTAATGAAGAGGATGCTAGAGACATTGAGATTATTAAGCTTTTGTTAGCGTGTAGAAATTATATAGCAAAAAACAATTTACAAAGTGCACAAAATAATCTAGATAGGGCAGATAAGCTTATTAAAGTAGATAAGGATGTATTTCTAACAGGCAAAAACCAAATATACTTAGTAGCAAGGGGCGAATATTTTTATGCAATTAATAAATATAAAGATGCCCTCGAAAATAACGACTATGGTATTCAAGAGTCCCATAATAACAGGGGATATAAGTATTGTAGACAATTTATTAAAAATAATATAAAAGTAGCAGATGCCATAGAAGATAATACACTGAGAATTAAGTATTATAGGGAATTAATTAAATCCCAGGAGGTTGAAGATAGAAAAATATATTCTAATTATGCATACTTTATAATAGAAAATGTTAAATTTGAAGATCAGCTTACTATGAGTTTTAAAAGACTAAAATTAAGTAATATAATAATTTTATTTACAGTAGTAATAATTGCAATTGGAATTCCTATAGGATACAAAATTCTTACTAACGCCAGAAATAAAATTTTAAGGGATGGATTAACAGGAATATATAATAGATATTATCTTAATAAGGAGATTACAAAGCTAGTGAAAAAGCATAAAAATTTCTCTATTATAATGTATGACTTAGATAATTTTAAGAAGATAAACGATACCTATGGCCATGACTTTGGAGATATAGTGTTAATTAATACTAGTAAGGTTGTGAATAATAGGCTATCACCTAATGAAGCCCTATATAGATATGGTGGAGAAGAGTTTGTTGTTATTGTTAAGGATGCTGTAGAGGAAAGAGTTAGAGAACTTGCTGAAATAATTAGATCTTCAATTGAATCTATGGAGTGGAGAGAAAACATAACAACAACAGTAAGTATAGGAGTTGCCCACTCTAAAATAAATGGAGAAAATACCATAAAAATAGCGGATGATAACCTATACAAGGCAAAACAGTCAGGTAAAAATAGAGTTGTGGATTAAATTATAAACAATTTACAAGAAATATTAACTTATTATTATATGTTCTGTGGATATATAGGATAAAATCCTATGTTTTATTAACTTATCCACAGTGGATAACTTTATATTGGTTTTAAGAATCCTAATTTGTAATTTATTAAATTGGGATTCTTTTTTTATGAAACAAATTAGTTAGTGTTGAATATATATGTGTTATAGTGTACTATTTAAGTATTACACTAGGGAAGAGGGTGGTAGTATTGGATTTTGAATCAATAGTTTTCGATGATAACAAAAGCGTATACGTTCAAATTATAGATTATATAAAGAAATTAGTTATAGGTGGGAAGCTTACACTTGGTGAGAGAATTCCATCAGTTAGGGAGATGGCAGGTATTATGAAGGTTAATGTAAATACAATGCAAAGAGCATATAAGCAGCTAGAAGCTGAAGGAATTACTGAAACTAAGAGGGGAATGGGCTCCTATGTTACTACTAGTGATCAGATTATTGTAACTCTTAAGGAAGAGGCAATGGGAGAGATAGTAGATAAATTTATTACTGACATGAGGGACATGGGATTTAGCAGAGAAGATATTATAGGAATAATAACTAGGAGGGATAGTTAATGGGAAACTTACTAGAACTAAAAGATATTACTAAGGTTTATGGAGGGAGAAAGGTACTTAACTCAATTAACCTAAGCATAGGAGAAAATGAAATAATAGGACTTTTAGCTCCAAACGGTGAAGGTAAATCAACATTAATGAAAATAATATCAGGGGTTATAACAAGTTATAGTGGAGAGGTTCTACTTAATGGAGATAAAACAACCTATAAAAGTAGAAATAAAATAGCTCTAATGCCAGATAAGGAATTTATACCATCAACATGGAAGGTAAGTGACGCTGTAAAGTATTACAACAAATACTTTAACGGCTTTAATAGAGAAAAAACAGAAAGTATCCTTGAAAGATTTAAAATATCTAAGGAGTCACTTATAGGGGAATTATCACTTGGAAGCAGTGAAAAGGTATCACTTGCATTAACAATGGGAGTAGATGCAGATATTTTCTTACTAGATGAACCACTTGCAGCGGTAGACATAATAGCAAGGGAAGATATTCTAAAAACAATAATAACCGACTTTAAAGAAGGAAGTACAGTCATAATATCAACCCATCTAATCCGTGACATAGAGAAGGTATTTGATAGGGTAGTTTTACTAGATAGAGGTAGCATTGTAGCTAATGAAATAGTAGATGACTTAAGAGATAATGGAAAGTCAGTAGTAGATTTCTATAAGCAAGTCTATGGAGAAACTATTTAAAGGAGGCGAGATAATGTTACTTAGCAAGGGAATTAATTATAGGGGGGAGACATTAACCCTAGGAATTTTAATATTTTCGGTTGTAATGAATCTATCGGGGTATTTTATAGATAATATAGAAGCTCTTAAATATATGGAGATAATTAATAGCGTAATACCTAGTATATTTACGGTGTTATTAATATTTAGTTTCTATGATACTTTTATGGATAACAAATTTTATATATACATGCTTCCATTAAGTAAGAAGAGGATAGCAGGAGAAATACTTTTAAAGTGGTTTATTTGTTATATTATCCACCTAACTGTATTTGTAGTTTCAGTATTTACTAAGGATGACTTTACCCTACTTATTAATAACATAGATATTAAAGGTGAATTGTTTATGTTTATGATAAACAATATAGGTTATCCTATTTTTGCAGTAATCATAGTTTCAATAATGATAATAGTTAAATCAAGAAAAATACACCCTATATTTTTTGTTATAGGTGCTTATATAGTTGCTAAGGTTTCATTTTATTTGCCACATAGAACATACTCATTTAACTATAAGATTGATATGTGGAGACTTTGGGAAGAGAGAAAAATATACTTACTTTCAGATACGGCTGAGGCATCAGCTAAGAGGGGTGATAGTGGAGCAGACTTTCTGCCAATATCCTCAGGTGAGTCCCTTATATATTATGGAGGGGTAGAACTGTATTTAATAGCTTTAGTAGGCTTATTTATATGGGCAGCCCTATCAATAGAAAGATTAAGCATGGAACAAAACATTGGTAAGGTTAAGAGAAGGAGGTTCCTATATGAGAGAAAATGGTATAACAAGTAGTCTTGGTAGGCTTATTTATAGAGGGAATAGAGATTATAGAACATTTTATGCAAATACAATGGGAACTGTAATAGTAGCAAATCTTATACTAGGATTACTTACCCTAGGTACTAATAATGATAATGTATTTAGTTTATATGAGGGAGTAAGTAATATAAGTTTAATTTACTTTTTATTTGTCCCATTTGCATGTTATAGAACTGTATTTAAAACAGGAGCAGGATTATATATTTATTTAACTCCAATTAAAAAGTCAGTTATATTAAAAAAAATAATATCTAACTGGATTATAGGATTTGGAATATTTATTGTTTCTAGAGAAGTGCTTGGGATTTTAATTGTAACCCTATCAAGAAATCTTATTAGCTTTAAAGAGCTAATACATCTAACTGATATACAAGCTATAATACTTTTTATTATCCAAATAGCACTTATTATATCAGCCTTAATTATGACAGTCTTTGCTGTTGATATTATATCTGTGGTTAAGAGAATACCAGCTGTTATAGGTATAGGATTGTTTTTTCTAGTATATTACTTAGTTAATAAGCTGCCAGCATTTTTAACATTTAGAAGGATAGAGTCAATAGATTCAAGTCAGCTTATTATAGATCCTCTTAAGGTTAAAATATATGCAGGATATGATTATACAGATATAAGTTTAGGACAGGTAGGATTATTATTTATAATAGCCCTTATAGCATTTGTATACGCATTAAGTATTTTTGAAAAGTATAGCTTTGATAATAGTAACAGGGCCTATATATCAATAGGAAAGTTTAAAATTACAAGAATAAATAGTAAGCTAATTGCTGTTTTAGTAGTCTTAGCCCTAATGTGGGGGCTGCCATTTATGCTTTTTAGTACTGTTAAAACAACAGGGGAAAGCCAGGTTTTAACCCAGACTTTAGTAGATAGAGGTAGAATAGTAGACATGGATAATGTTAGATTATCGGCTAGTGGATTTAATGAATTCAATAAGGGATATATTATTTCTCCATATACACAGGCAGAGGAAATTGAAAGAGCTACAGGAATTAGACATGATTATGTAGAGGGAGTTTCAGATACAGGTTACCAGCTAATATTAGTTAAAGATAACAATATAGTTGAATATATTAAGGGGTTACCTAAAGAAGATAAGGTTCAAATACTAGTTGAGAAATCAAACTTTAAGGATAGTATATATGAATTTACCTATGAAAATGAACCTGTTTTTAAGTATATATTTGGAGAAGACTATATAATTCTAAAAACTAAAATTTAAATACTAATTAATTAAATAGTAGGTGTTTAATTATAATACAAAGGATAAGTAGGGAAGAAAACCGTAGTCAATATAATGGAAGGGGTTTCCTACATGAAAGAAAATAGTATAATGAATAGCTTAGGTAGGCTTATTTATAGAGGAAATAGAGACTATAGAACTCCATTTGCAAATTTTATGGGATGTTTTATAGTAGTTAATTTAATACTAGGTCTTTTGGCTTTAGCATCAAGAAATGTAAGTGTTCTACACTTTTATAGTGGAGTAGATGTAGTATCTTTAATATATTTTGTTACAGTGCCAATATTTATGTATGACCTAATATTCAAAACAGGTCAGGGATTATATTTATTTATGGCACCAATTAAAAAGTATACTATATTATTTTCAGCTATAAAAACATGGGCACTAGGATTCAGTATGTTTATTATACTTAGAAATATATTAAGTTTAGCATTAGTATACTTTGGACCACATGTTATAGATTTTAATTTCTTTATAGAAGGGTTAGATTTAGTAACAGTATTACTTATATTCTTTAGATTAGTAATGCTATTATTATCTGCTTATATGTTAGGAGCAGCTATAGATATTATATCTGTAGTTAAGAAAATACCATCTACATTAATAATAATTATATTAGGAGTATTACTTTATTTTATTATTAATATGAATAATTTTTTAGTTTTTTATGGAATGGAAAGAATTGATACAGTTAATTATTTTATTCTACCTATTGATATTGTAGACCACTTAAGAAATATTGTGCTACCTATATCTATGGGACAGATATTAATAGTATTCTTACTTGCAGTTGGTTTATTTGTTTATGCTATGAGTATTTTTGAAGGGTACTCATATGACAATAAATCAAGAAATGTAATTTCAATAGGAAAATTTAAGATAAAAAGTTTAAAGGGTGAAACTATAATTGGACTTTTAATTGGCTTTATAATAACTTTAGGTCCAGTAATAGCATATCAAACAGCAGCTCCAAAGTCTGAATCTGTTAAAGTAGTGGAGGTTTCTAACCTACAAAATGTTATAGATAATAAAAAGGTTAAGAGTAAAAGCATAAAACTATCAGAAACTACCTTCTTCGACTTTGATAAGGGGTATATAGTTTCTCCATATACAAGTATTGATGAGATTAAGTCTGTAACGGGGGTTAATTATAATTATAGCCAAAGTATTTCAGATGGAGAGTATCAACTAATACTTATTAAGGACAAAAAGGTAATTTCATATATTTATGGAAAACCTAGAATTTCAGGAATGCTAATAGATATAAAAAAGGATAAGTTTCAAGGCAATATATATGGGTTTACTAAGGAAAATGAACCTATATTTAAGTTTGCAGCAGAGGAAGGATCTAAGGGAAGTTATAGTATATTAAGAGGAAAAATATAAAACACTATATATAAGTAAGAATTTGTAAGTGTTATGAAATAAAAAACTGGAACCAAGCTTCGCTTGGTTCCAGTAATAGTTTATAGATATTTATATAATCCTATTTCTTTTTAAGTGAATCTTTCAGGTGGCTAAATGATGAAAATGCAACGGTAATTATAAAAAAGGAATATATGATCTCAAGTATTGTTAATATCTTAGAAAGTGAGGATATTGCGGCAATGTCACCGTAGCCTACAGTTGCAAAGGTTGCAAAACTAAAATACAAAAATGAAATAAACATATCAAATGAGTTATTTCCTATGTGTCCTATAAAGTGACGACTTGAAATTTGATATATATAAAAAAAGTTAACTGCAAAAAATACAACACCTGCCAGTGCACAAAATCCTATTGAAATAAGGGCATTAACAGAACTTATCTGATTCTTACTAGCATACATAATAGAGCGGCAGGAATACACAATAAGATATATGTAGAAAACAAGACCAAGCCATATCATAATTGCATAACCTAGAGCCGTATCAATTACCGTATTTAAAAAACTTAGTGACAATATATACATTATATAAAGTACTAAAGCTGACCAAGGCTTAAATACTAAACTTTTAAATGTAGTCATAATAAAACCCCTTTAATTACAAGTTATTAATAGTATATGAAAAAACATAAAATTTAATTTAAAACTTTTTTGTTTTTTTTAATAAATAGTGTTGACACTTTTTTTATATGGGTATATAATTAATCTTGTCAGTAAGACAAACATCAAGTGATGATGGCAGAGAGGATACACCCGTTCCCATACCGAACACGAAGGTTAAGCTCTCTAACGCCGATAGTACTAGTCTGGTGACGGACTGGGAGGGTAGGAAGTCGCTTGGTCCACATGCGGATGTGGCGGAATTGGCAGACGCGCTAGACTTAGGATCTAGTGTCCATGACGTGGGGGTTCAAGTCCCTCCATCCGCACCAACAAGGTGATACAGTTTATGTATCATCTTTTTTTATGTAAAAGAATAACTTAATGGACTTGAACC
>NZ_JAVWJB010000042.1:0-15100 GCF_036639235.1 Clostridium sp. | reverse complement strand
TACAGCTTCTTTTTATATTTCTCGGCGCCCTTCTAGGGCTCTTGTAATTGTAACCTCGTCGGTATACTCAAGGTCTCCTCCAACTGGTATTCCATGGGCTATTCTAGTAACCTTAATACCTAGCGGCTTAAGAAGTCTTGATATATACATAGCTGTAGCTTCTCCCTCTACATTAGGGTTAGTTGCAAGTATAACCTCCTTAACCTCAGGGGTCATTCTTGTAACAAGTTCCTTAATCTTAATATCATCAGGACCTATTCCCTGTAGTGGGGATATTGCTCCTTGAAGTACGTGATATAGCCCTGAAAACTCTCTTGTTCTCTCCATAGCTATAACATCTCTAGCGTCCTCAACAACACATATAGTCTCACCGCTTCTAGCCTTGTTACTACAAATCATACACGGGTCCTTATCAGTAAGGTTTCCACATATAGTGCAGTACTTAGTATTTTCCTTAGCTTCAATAATAGCCTCAGATAATCTTTGTACGTTACCCTTATCCATAGTCAACACATGGAAGGCAAGTCTTTGGGCTGTTTTAGAGCCTACACCTGGTAGTTTAGAGAATTCTTCAATTAACTTAAGTATTGATTGTGGGTATATCACCTAAAATTCCTCCCCTGTCTAGAAAAGACCTGGCATGTTCATTCCACCTGTTAGCTTGCCCATAGTTGCTCCCATTTCTTTGTCAGCTTCTGATACGGCTCTGTTAACAGCAGAAATTATAAGATCTTGTAGCATTTCGATATCATCTGGGTCAACAACCTCTTCCTTAATGATAACCTCTACAACTTCCTTCTTACCATTAACCTTAACAGTTACAGCTCCACCACCAACAGTAGCTTCAAAAACCTTGTTTTCTACCTCTGCTTTAGTTTCCTCTAACTGCTTTTGAAGCTTTTGAGCTTGCTTTAATATATTATTCATATTTCCTGGCATTCCACCTTTGAACATATAAATTCCCTCCTCAAAATGATATATAATTCATTATATTGTAACATTCAATATTTTACTATTCAATTACCTCGACAAAGTCTTCTCCAAGAATAGCCTTTGCATTCTTAATGCTTTGGTTAAAATCATCGTCAGGTCCCTTATCTAAAAGAAATCTAACAAAGACCTTACCATTTAAAAACTTCTCAAAGTAACCCTGAAGTCCCTTAGTGTTTTCCGGCTTCTCTAGCATTGTTTTGCTAAACTTAAAGTCTTCTGTAAATCCAATATATATAGTATTCCCATCAACCTTATTAATAGTCCCATTAACAAGATGTGCATATACAGTCATCTTCTTATTAGACCTTAATGCGTTTAGTACCTCTACTAATGCACCCTGTACCTGTTGATGGTTTAAGGTTATTCCTCCACCTGTTGAAGCTTCCTGTTCCTGATTATGGCTTACATCTAATTGTAAGCTTCTCGTTTCAGGTTTTGGAGCTGCCTCTACTTTAGTGTGCTGAGGTTTCACCTCTTCACTTGAGGTAGTAGTAACCTTAATGTTTCCACTTTCTATAATATCCTCAAGTCTAGATATTCTCTTAAGTAGAGTTTCAGTAGAATGATCATATTCCCTTTTAGAGAAACGAATAATGCACATCTCAAGTATTATTTTCCACTGGGATGATTGCTTCATCTCCTGTTCCGCCTCTAGGAAAAGATTAATTCCTCTAACTATATCCTCATACTGAAGTTTTCTTGACTGTTCAAGTAGCTTGTTAAGTGAATCTTCTCCAAGGTCAATAGTTCCTGAAGGATTCTTACTTATTCTAACTACTAGTAAATTTCTAAGATGCTTAATAATATCCTTAACGTATTGTGCAATATCACGTCCCGACATCATAACAGAGTCAATTTCTGAAAGTGCCCCTTCAATATTCCCATTAGCCATATAATCAACAAGTCTTGTAATACTGTCTGATCCAGTAATACCAAGCATTGATGAAACAAGCTCCATATCAACCTTGCCGTCTCCCATTGAAATAGCCTGATCTAATATGGAAAGACAATCTCTCATAGCCCCCTCAGAAACCTTAGCTATTGCCCTTAATGCGTTATCCTCTGCATAAACACCCTTCATATCTATTATATGCTTAAGTCTTGAAAATGCATCATCAGTCTTGATTCTTTTGAAGTCAAATCTTTGGCATCTAGATAAAATAGTTGCTGGAACCTTTTGAGGGTCTGTTGTTGCTAAAATAAAAATAACATACTCAGGCGGTTCCTCTATTGTCTTTAGAAGTGCATTAAATGCTTGTGTTGTAAGCATGTGCACCTCATCTATTATGTATACCTTATAATTAGCTGATGTTGGTGGATACTTAACCGTTTCTATAATATCTAATGCATTTTCAAGCTTACGGTTAGATGCTGCATCCATTTCAACAATGTCTAAAAGTGTGCCTGCATTAGCCTCTAGGCATATAGGACAAGCATTACACGGACTAGAATCTATTGGATTTAGACAATTAACTGCCTTAGAAAAAATCTTAGCAGTAGAAGTCTTTCCTGTACCCCTAGTTCCTGTAAACAAATAGGCATGTGCTATTCTATTGTTGGTAATTTGATTCTTAAGTGTCGTTACTATATGGTCTTGACCTATCATGTCCTCAAAGGACTTAGGTCTAAACTCTCTATAAAGGGCCATGTAACCCAAGTTCATCACCTCTTCAGTCTAGGGTAAAAATATAAGCATAAATAGTAACTTAAAACTTCTAAAGTTAGTATTTATGCTTATATTATAATTAAAGGTCATGCACCAAATCCTGACTATACTATACAGGCGTTACCACAGCAGTTAGCTCTAACCAGGTTGTTCTACGGCACAGAGAAAATTCCGCTTATCGCTGCTTCCTTCCGGACCTGACGAGGTTCACAGATTTCTCTTGCGTAGGACCCAATCTTCAACACCACTTACTATGGTCAGTCCCCACACAGCATAGCCTCAAAATGGAATTCAACCCTGCTACAGCGGATTGCAGGTTACAGGGCACCGCTACCTCCCCATCTAGCATGACCAAACATATACAAATTTAAATATCGTAATATCATTATAAATCCAAACAATCTAAAGGTCAAGGAAAAGGACTCTACATCATTTTCCTATATTCTAATTAAAGCTGTCGATATATAATAGTCAAAAAAATAAAAACAACGAACTACAAGCCTTCGCAAGCAATCCGTTGTATAAAAAACCTTTTCTTAAACTAACGAGTTTATACAATTATCTTATAATTACGACAAGGAAATGTCAACAATTGTAGTATAGATAATTTTAATATTATGTATAGATCTTCGTAAACTTTCTGTAACTATTCAATAGGTGGTAGCATAGGGCTACTCCCTTCCCTATATCTAGTATCTGGACTATTAAAAAAATATATATTTTCTTGTTTTTTCTTAATAGGTGCACTACTAGCACTCTTAGGTGGATTAGCCTTATATAAGGTTACTATATTAATAGTAATCATAAGACATACAGATGCAATTAGACCTATATATGTAATCTTCCTAACTAGAGAGTTCTTAGTGTTATATACAACAACACCTGCACCTAGTGCCAAAACAAGCACAATTATCATTGGCATATTAATTAAACCTTTTATTAAATACTGTGAAGGTAGCATACCATCATCTCCTAAACTTCTTACTCCAATATACTATAGTATTAACTTAATATAAGAAATATAAACTATAAATATGAAAAATGCTACTAGTAATTACTAGTAGCAACAAAAATTTAACATTTTGTCATTAAAATTCTCCTAACCTAAGTGAATTAAAGCTTAAACTTCTCTACAGAGTCAATCATGTCTAAAGAGTCCTGAAGCATCTTCTTTGTAGAGTTTGCTATTTCAGCACTTGTACCATATACCTCTTGGCTAGCTGATGAAATCTCCTCACTTGTAGCTGAGAATTCCTCTGAAATAGATGAAGTTTCCTCTACCTTTTCTAGAATTCCTTCCCTCTCCTTGTTTAGTCCATCAACTTCCTTAGAAATATTTAATACCTTAGGAGCTATTTCCCCAATTAGATCTATTATTTGCTTAAATGATAGAACCGCATTTTCCATAATCTTAACTTCTTTATCTAGATTTTCCTCAACAGTCTTTGAAGTTACCTCCATAGATTCACTTTCTATAATAACCATTTCAATAATATCCTTAATATCACTTACCGAGTTCTTTGACTGTTCAGCAAGCTTTCTTACCTCTTCAGCAACTACAGAGAATCCACGACCAGACTCCCCTGCTCTTGCAGCTTCAATCGCAGCATTAAGTGCAATAAGGTTTGTTTGTTCTGCAATGGTATTAATCATTTCAGTAATTTTAGAAACCCTAGTAATATTACTTGATAGTGACTCAACCTTACTTGTTATATTGCTAAACGCCTCTTTAAGTTCATTAATAGCTGAAACAACACTTTCAAGCTGGTGGTTACTATCTCTTGCTTGCTCACTTGCTATAGCTGTTTTCTTATCTACCTCATTAATACTTCCTATAATTGAAACAAGCTTATCACTAAAACCTTCCATTTTGTAGTTAACATTTTGAAGCTTTTCTGACTGCTCATTAGCACCACTTGCAACCTGTCCTATAGCCTCAACTACTTCATTAATAGAATCGGTTATTTGACCTGCTGACTCTGCAAGCACCTTTGATTGATCCTTAATCCCATTAGACTTAACTTTCACTTGCCCTATAGCATTTCCTACCTCATCTACTGTTTTCTTTAAGTTAGCCTTCATAAGGCCAAATTCATTTTTCTGATCAGATGGAATATCAACTGTAAAGTCAAGCTTAGATACAGAATCAAGAACCTCAGATATATCACTAACTGATCTCTTAATATAAACAACAAATATAATTGAAAATAAGATTAAAATTGCTGCTGAGAAGGCTATAATTAAAATTAAAATCACAGTAGCCTTACTAACATTACTATCAATACTAGTTAATGTTCCATTAGCAGACTTAATAGTAGCCTCTAAAGCAACCTGTACAGATTTAACTATTGCATCTCCACTCTTAGCTAAAAGGTTCTTTTCTTCCTGAGGTATTGCTTCATTTGCAATTATTCTCCCCCTTACCTTTTGCCAAATTTCATCGTAATTATGTTTGTTTTCATTAATAGTGGCTATTAACTCCTTATCAGCATCTGAAATCCCTTCCAAAGCTAAATATCCCTTAATACCCTCATCCAAGTTCTTATTGGCAACTTGAATTGCATTGTCAACAGAAGTCATATCCTCACCTGACATTCCCTTATTAGCATTAAGCCTATACTCTAGCATATTTGTATTAACTTTAAAGGCATAGTCTAAACGCTTAATTGCGTTACTAAACATTTCATTTCCTGTACTAGCCGTATTTATTAGTTGAAAAACTGCTACAAATCCTATAACTGCAACTAAAATAAACATAATAATAACTTCCGCATAAATCATAGTGGAAAGTTTTATCTTTTTAGATAGATACTTAAACATACTAAAACCTCCTAACATAAAATCAATTAGGAATAGGAAAACTTTAACCTAGAAAATACGGCTATAGAAGTTTGGTACAGTATATGAATTATGTAAAGGAATTGTGATGTAAAAAGGGACCTGGTCAAATTTAAATATTTGATCAAGTCCCTTTATTATCTCTTAGTATATTTAATAACCATTACACCGTCTTTAGACGAATATTCCTCCATGTGAAGGTCTATTTTAGGATTAGATTCTAAAAACAATCTTCTTCCCCCTCCAAGTATGGTCGGAATTATACCTATTATATATTCATCAATTATATTCTTCTTGATAAATGGGTCTATAACAATCCCACCACCAAATAGATATATATTATTACCCCTATTTAACACATCATCTTCAATGATTGAACATATATCACCAGAAATAAACTCTATATTATCATAATTATTCATGGGAGTATTTGTTGCTACATATACCTTTTTATCTTGAAAGTCCTTATGAAATCCCTGATCATAACATTTTTTACCCATTACTACTACATCTATAGTTTCTAAAAAATCATTGAATTCCATTTTGTTTGAGGTGTTTAGTGAATTATCCCCGTCTCCTGCAATCCAATCAAATCCTCCATTTTCATCACATATATACCCATCTAAACTTATAGCTAAGTTAAGTACTAACTTCATAATTCCTCCTAAAACAAAAGTGTTCCCTTAGGAACACTCTATATTATTCTTCTGTATATATTTTGTCTTCACTTTGAGTTATAACTATACTCTGAATAGCTATAAACTCATCTATTATCTTCTTAGAGTGATAATTAAAAATAACACATTCCTCATTATCTACACACATAGGAGTAGTTGGGTCTATTCCAAATATACTCTTAATCTTCTCAAGATTCTCATCTGTAAAACAGAACTTCTCATCAAGTTCATTTAAAGCCTTAAGATGAAAATATATATTCTTATATGCAAATATAAATCTATTAATATTATCAAGATCTATTGGCTTGCTCTTTTTAATGCTTATCTCCTGTAAATGGGTCTTAAGGTCACTTTCTAGGTTCTGAATCATCCTGTAATAACCTGAAGTATCTACATTTTCCTTATAACATAATCTATGCTTAATAATCTCTGAGGTTCTATCCCTAAGTATCTGTGCGCTTTTGTAGATTCTATATGTATGATTAGGAGGTGCAACAAGGAAATTAACTCCTATTGCAACAACTATACCAATCATTGTTCCAAAAACAGAATTCAATGTAAATGTTAATGCATTAGTACTGTTTATCGGGCCAAATAATATAGATATAAATATAATTCCTGATGTTGCTATATACGGATCCCACTTAAGTCTATTACATAAAGATATAATTAATATAACCCCTATAGCCGCAAGGTATACATTCCCGTGGTCTATTAATACAAAGGAAAATCCAAGTGCAGCTCCAAATAGAGTGCCTAGTATTTGTCCTTTACCTGCTCTTAAAGAGCCTACAACACTTGCTTCCATCATCATTAAAGCATTAATTCCTGCTAAAAATGGAGAGGGAAGTTCAAAAGCATTGGATAATAATATTGATATAAATACAGCTATTGCTGTTTTTATATTTCTAACACCTATTTTCATATACATCACCTAATAATATTTACTCTTAAAAACCATAAAAAGTCAAGAAAATACATATTATAAATAACTATTTAACAAAACATAAAAAATTAAATTTAATAAGGAAATACTATCTGTGGATTCTCTTATTAATTAATGTATTTTTCTGTTGATAGTGTTGATAACTATTGGTTTAACTTAAAGTTATTCAGGGGTAGGGCTTAATTTACTTTATATTAAGGAATATTTTCTATAATTAGTGAAATACTATTAATATCCTCCTGTGTGCAAGTGTGTCACTTGCCACACTAATTTAATACAGGGTATTACTGATATTTATATTCCCCCTTCTTTATAATTAACATATTTATATTGAAGTGGGAATATATTTATGTTAGAATGTACAAGATATCAATGATGTGGAGAGATGGTCGAGTTGGCTTAAGGCGCACGCCTGGAACGCGTGTGTAGGGGAAACCCTACCGAGGGTTCGAATCCCTCTTTCTCCGCCAAACAAAAAACACACTACTTTTGTAGTGTGTTTTTTTGTTTGGTGGGGGGAGAGGGATTCGAACCACCTTTAGGCAAATGGCGTCAAGAAAATATGGTAAATCCATATTTTTAGCTATTTGGAAGGAAGGCTATGCCTGACGCTAAAAGCATGACGTAGTCAGGCGGGAATCCCGGTCTCCATCTATTCTCTCGCCTACTTTTGTAGTGTGTTTTAGCGTATTTTTATTTAAATGATACTTCCTTCCCGTCTTTTTTTAAAGAAATCTGATAATAGGGCGCTACAATCACCTTCCATAACCCCCTCTATTATCTCTACCCTATGATTAAGTCTTCCATCATCAGGTATTGTATATAAACTTCTACAGCCTCCGAATCTTCTATCATAGGCTCCAAATATAACTCTTCTAAATCTCGACTGCACAATTGCACCTGCACACATTACACATGGCTCTAGAGTCACATATATATCACAATCAAGTAATCTCCAACCACCTAATAGATCTGATGCTTTCTTAATTGCTATCATCTCTGCATGGGCAGTTGCGCTTTTTAAGTTTTCCTTCATATTATAAGCAGATGCTATTACCTGATTATCTTTAACTATAACAGCTCCAACTGGAACCTCTCCTATTTGAGCCGCCTTCATAGCTTCTCTAATAGCCAGGGACATAAAGTATTGATGCAATATGACTTCCTCCGACTTTCTACTAATTTAATATATATAATGTATAATAGTTAAATTAAAAAGTCAAAAATAGCTATAAATCACCTTCACCTATTAATACAGTTTAACTTTACTTAGGGCAACACATAATAATTTTATATACAAAAAAAATTTAAGACCACCTATATAGGTAGCCTTATATTAGTAAAACTTATGTCTATTTTCAAGTTTCTTAGATATTATTACTTTTAGTTAACTTATAAAAATAAAAATAAATTAAGTTAGTTATTACCCTTAAATAAAATAAAATAAGTTAAATGGTGCACCTGAGAGGATTTGAACCTCCGGCCTGCGGTTTAGGAAACCGTCGCTCTATCCTACTGAGCTACAGGTGCTAACCCTATTATTATAAAAAATTTAGTTTTCTCTTGTCAATAACTGCTACATGTGAATAGCAATTGATTTTTGATAATTTTTTGAAATCAGTTGCTTTTGACGCTCTACTACAAATTCATCAAGTAACTGGCTAAGAACCACTACTCTGGCGTCTGTTAAGCTTGTACAATTTTCAAGTTCTTTATGAAGTTGACCTCTCATAAAGTTCACCTTGTAATCTGAAGTATTCTCCATATAATAACCTCCCTAAAAAGATATTTCACTTTAAGTTAAATGTAATAATATCTATGTATAAATCATAAGATAATAGGATAAATAAGTCAATTTCAAACGTTAGACAGGATTTTTACCAAAATCCTATGTTGGAATGTTTTTCAACAAAATTATACCTTATTCATGTAATTTGCTAGCTTTTTTTCTCAGTTTTAATACTAACTAGTACATAATTTCGTATGTGCTAATTCGACACCTACATAATTTATTAACATTTGATTAATCACTAGTTTACATTTAATTTAATGTTGCAATTTAACATAATAAGTATATAATTTTAATATTACACTACTTTAAGCTTCAAACTTAAAGTAGTCTATTTTTTACTAAAGGAGGAGTACAAAATGACTAATGATTCCCCTAATATTATGGGTACAGAAAACGTAGGAAAACTTCTACTTAAATTCTCCATTCCAGCTATTGTTGGTATGCTAGTTAACGCACTTTACAATATTGTTGATAGAATATTTGTAGGTCAAGGAGTTGGAACTTTAGCACTTTCAGGGGTAACCATCGCCTTTCCTATTATGAATATAATAATGGGGTTCGGTATGCTAGTTGGAATCGGTGCAACTGCTCTTATTTCTATAAGACTAGGTCAGCAGCGCCACGACAACGCTGAGCATATTTTCGGAAATGCCATTACTTTAAGTGTAATTTTATCACTTGCAATTACTGTTTTAGGTATTATATTCCTAGACCCCCTACTTGAAGCCTTTGGAGCTACAGGTCAGGTTCTTAGTTATTCTAGGGATTATATGTTTATAATTTTACTTGGTAATCTATTTGGTACCACATCATTTGGACTTAATAATGTTATCCGTGCTGAGGGTAACCCTAAAATAGCAATGGCTACCATGATTATAGGAGCAATTATTAATGCTATTCTTAACCCTGTATTTATATTTGGATTTGATATGGGTATTAAGGGTGCTGCTATTGCTACTATTATTGCCCAATTAGCTTCTCTTATATGGGTAATAGCCCACTTCTACAGCTCTAAGAGCATGCTTAAAATACGAAAAAAATACCTTATATTAGATCTTACTATTATAAGAGGTATATTCGCTATAGGTGCATCTCCATTTGCAATGCAAATAGCTGCCAGTGCAATTACTGTTGTTATGAACAAGCAGCTAGTTTATCATGGAAGTGATATTTCCATTGCTGTAATGGGTGTAGTTAATGCTGTTACCATGTTTATACTTATGCCTATTTTCGGTCTTAATCAGGGTGTTCAACCTATTATTGGTTATAACTATGGTGCTAAGCAGTATACACGTGTTAAAAAAGCCCTTAACCTTGCAATTATAGCTGCAACAGTTGTTTCTATTGTAGGCTATGCACTAGTTGCTATATTCCCAGAGCCTATTATTATGCTATTTGCAAATAAGTCAGATCCTACTATACTTAAGGAATTCCTTGAACAGGGAACCTATGCATTTAGGGTTTACCTATGTATGCTACCTATAGTTGGATTCCAAATTGTAAGTTCTAACTACTTCCAATGTGTAGGTAAGGCTAAGTACTCCATTTTCCTATCTCTTTCAAGACAGGTTATAATACTTCTTCCATTACTTTTCATTATGCCACGTGTAGCAGGGCTACATGGGGTATACTTAGCAGGACCTATATCAGATGCTTTGTCATCACTGCTAACAGGAATATTTATAACCCTTGAAATAAAGAAACTAAACAAAGAAATTCAATTAAAACAGGTAATTTAATATAAATTTCAAAAATAACAACAGGTTGATTATTTACATATTTTCAATTTGTTGTTATTTTTATGTCAATTATTTCGACATTATCGAAATCAATATACCTATATCCATACCCCTTTGTAGAAACTACCAAGGGGGTATTAAGGGCTATAAAACGGAAGATACGGTGAGGAATACCTATGTAATTTACGTGTATACCTCCTTAAAAGATAATATATGCAGAAAACCTTTACTTTCGGACTTTTCCTTTTTAAAGGATATAATATAAAATGATTCTAGACCTTGATATATTAATAACAATGTTGCATTGTTTTAGCATATCAGTGTAAATCAATTATTTTAAGGAGGAAGGACATTGAAACGCGAGACTTGTAATAACACAATTGAGCTTGGAGTTAAGAAGTGTTCCCACTATACTGTAAAACAGATTGTAGTTTTAGGAATACTTGCAGGTGCATTTACTGCTTTTGGTGGCTTCGCTGCTACAATGGGTGCACACAGCATAGATAACTTTTCAGTTTCCAAGTTTGTAAATGGTTCACTTTTTTCAATAGGACTTATACTTGTTTTAACATGTGGTGGAGAATTATTTACAGGTAACGTACTGACAATACAGGCCTACCTTCAAAAAAGAATTACAGCTACACAGTTTTTTAGAAATCTTTCAATTGTTTATATATTTAATTTCGTAGGAGTATTCCTAGTATGTACATTGATTTATTTTAGCGGACTATTATCATCAAATAATGGTCAACTAATGTCATATATATTTGAATCCACAGCCTACAAAGGAGGCCTTGATATAAGAGCTGCATTTAGTGCCGGAATATTATGTAACTTCCTTGTTTGTCTAGGTGTGTGGGGAGCATGTGGAACTAAAAGTGTTCCATCAAAAATAATCCTAGGATATGTTGCAATTACAGGATTCATTGTTTCAGGATTTGAAAACAGTATTGCAAATATGTTCTACTTCTCAACTTCACTAATTGCAAAGCTTGATCCTACACTAGTTGCACTATCAGGTGTTAGCGATGCTACGCTAAGTGCAATAACCCTACAATCAGCTGCATCAAATATATTACCTGTTACACTTGGTAATGCATTTGGAGGAATTATATTTGTAGGAATTGCATACTGGACTGCATTTGAGTATATTCCAAGAAACGCTAATAAGACTAACCTAGTTGTTATTAAGCCTGAAAGATTTACCCGTGAAACTGCTGCAGACCACTCAGTAGCACATAAGGCTACCGAGGAAATTAAGATTGCTTGTGAAAGAATTGAAGAGAAGATTGATAAGGAATTTGAAAAGGTTGTAGACATTAACAAACATAGACGTGTTTATATACCTGAAATGAAGTATGAAGTAGTTTCTTCAGCTAACCTTGATTTAAGATACAAGGATTTTGAAAGTAACTATTTCTGTCACTAAGCTAATCCCTAATTCTTATATAACTCTAGACATTTCTATATTTCTAAAGAAAAAGAAGATCTATACCAGGTCTTCTTTTTCTTTTTTTGATAATTTTCTTAAAATGCTAAAAACTATTAAATTATTCCATTCCCTTTATTTTAATGTATAATAAACTTATTATTTAGGAGAAATTAATTTAGGAGTTGATATTGATTTGGAAAAAAGACCTATACTAGTTCAAGGAGCTATGATTATTGAAGTAAAGAACATTATTGATGCTTTAAGTGATCTTCATGAAGAATCTATTGGCCAGTGGAAATTCTACTGTGGTAATCTTAATGGATATCCTGTTGTTGTATCTAAAACAGAAATGGGTATGGTTAATGCCTCTGCTGCAACTGTACTTGGAATAGAAAGATACAGTCCTATCGCTATTATTAACCAGGGAACAGCAGGTGGTCATGATAAGAAACTTCGTAAGTATGACGTTATAATTGGAAATGAAAGCATTAATATTGGTTCATATAGATCGGATTTTAAGGAAGAAGGTGCAGGGGTTAACCCAAGTGACTGGATACCTATGAAAACAAGTGTTGTAATTGAGGGTAGAGTACGTAGGATGTTTTCATTTAAAAGCGACGAAACCCTTGTTAATTTAGCCATTAAAGCATCAGAAAGATATACTAAGGGTAATACCTATGTAGGGTGCCTCGCATCTGCTGACCAGTGGAATAAGGAACTTGATAGACTTGTCTACTTTAACACTAATATTAAATCCCTAGGTGAGGATATGGAAACAGCTGCTTGTAACCAAATAGCTATGGGATATAAGATTCCATTCCTAGGAATAAGAGTAGTGTCTAATAATGAGCATCACCTTGAGGTGTTCGCCAAGGATTCAAGTGATTATTCACAGGAATTTACTATATACGTATTAGAAGAATATATAAAAAGCTTATCTATTTAAAGCTTGGTACAGTATAAATTGATATGTGCTAGATTGCTAGCGAGATTGTAACAAGAGCTTCTAAAACACAAAATCCTGATATACCTAAGACAACCGTAAAACTCAGCCAAAGGCTTCAAACACTACGGTTTTTTCTAAGGTCTATCAGGATTTTGCATTTAAGAATCTCTAAGTTCCAACTCGATGAATCTATCCCATATCAATTTTATACATGAGACTACTCTTTCACATAAGGATTTTTTATTTCTTTATATATATCTAAGTCAGAAGGACACATCATGTAATGTTATATTAGTAAAATTTCCAATAAATTAAACTACTTGAGGCGGGCTTTAGCAAAGCCTTTTTTTATTGCCTTAAAGTCAATGTATTTTACTTATATTGTAACTAATTCAAATTCTTATAGTATATAATGGTAGTAATGATGTTTGGAGGGGATTATTTATGAGGATAAGTAATAAGTGGTTACTTACTATTTTTACTATTGTGGTTACCTACTCTACTGGCTATATTAATTTTGGAAACTGGCTTAAGAGCTCTAGTGCTGAGCTATATAACTTTAATATTACTTTAGTTTATTTTCTTTTATGGATAGGTATTAGTGTTTATTTTGGGGTTAAGGGATATTCTAAGTATCTTAAGTTTTGTTTAATTTACTTTGGAATATGTTTTATATCTTCTATTCCTATTGCCTTTGAAATTGAGTCTTTAACTGGTTCATTAGGGTTACCTTCTCTTTGGTATGGTAGTTCTATTTATGGGTTACAATACTATTTTAATTCTCCAAGATTTATTTGTTTTTTTATAGGAACAGTTATATCAGCTATTACTTGTCCTTTAGGTTATTATGTTGGAAGTAAATTTAAGAAATAGAAAAGGGAGCATATTAAATGCTCCCTTTTCCCCTAAACTTTATAAATTAGACTAATTTAAATTAGCAATTACAATTATTTTGATGGTTGCAGCCATGATTACCACACTTACTCCAGCCGCTTCCATTGTTACAATTATTTCTTCTATTACAGTTTCTTTCATTTCTGCAATTATTCTGGCTATTACAGTTACATCTGTTCCACCCTAAACAAGGATTACACCAATTTAAACAACAACATAAGCCACATCTTCTTTCACATTTTCTTTCACATCTTGAATTACAACACATATTATCAGCTCCTATATTTAGTTTGAATTTAGAAGGCTTCTATCTTCACCAATAATATATGTAATTGTCCAGATTATGTTACTGAAAGCTTAATGTTTTAATTACCGCCCTAGAGATTGCTTCTGCACATTGATCCTGATAAAATGGATCCTTTAACTTGGCTTCATCTCTAATATTATCTATAAATCCAAGTTCAACAAGTGATGCTGGCATTTTTGTATTATTTATAACTGAGAAATTACCAGCCTTAGATCTTCTGTCTACCATTGAGGTTGCCTTTATTAACTCTGACTGTATAGTATCTGATAGTAACTTGTCCTTATTTGGATACTTCTTGCTATAATAGGTTTCTATACCAGTTCCTCCTCCTGCGTTACAGTGAAGTGAAACAAACATATCTGCTCCCTTTTCATTAGCAAAGGTATATCTATATCTTAAAGACTCTGATTGAATTGAACTATTCCAGTTAACATTGTCATTAACCCTTGTGTATATAACATCATATCCTGATGCTTCAAGTAGTTTGCCTAGTTTAAGTGATACTATAAGTGCTATATCTTTTTCCTTAGTTCCTGAGGTTGAACCTGCTCCTGGGTCACGTCCTCCATGTCCCGGGTCTACTACTACAAGTTTTTTCATAGGGGATGGTCTATTAGCAAAAACCTCAATTGTTTTAAATGCTTCATATACATCACCTGAAACCGTTTCCCTTTTAGCCCAAACCTGTATCTTATTATATCCACTTTCAAGTGGAGTTGTTAGCTTAATACTTGCTAGTTCTCCTGATTTTAAGCTTGATGTAAATTCAGATGCCTCAGTCCAAGTTTTTTTCTTATTTGAATATATGTATGCCTTATATTTTAGGTCTTCATTATTTCCTGAAGTTCCTCTAACGTTTATATTAGGTCT
>NZ_JAVWJB010000041.1:6815-15221 GCF_036639235.1 Clostridium sp. | reverse complement strand
CATTTATGACACTTACCATATGGACTATTAAATGAAAACATTCTAGGAGATACTTCCTCAAAACTTATATTACAATCAGCGCATGAGAAGTTCTCGCTGAAAAGGTTTTCTTTATTTCCTACCTCCTCAATAATCACAAGTCCCTCTGAAAGCTTAAGTGAAGCCTCTAGTGCTTCAGCAAGCCTTGACTGAATTCCTTCCTTAATAATAAGCCTATCTATAACAACTTCAATATTATGCTTTTTGTTCTTATCAAGTACTATATCCTCTTCAAGGTCATAAACCTCACCATCTACCCTTACTCTTACATATCCATCTTTTTTGATTTTATCTAAAAGCTTAGTATGCTCACCCTTACGTCCTCTAACAATAGGGGATAGAACCTGAATCTTACTTCTCTCCTCAAGCATCATTATTTTGTCTACCATTTGGTCTACACTTTGCTTAGTTATAGGCTTACCACACCTTGGGCAATGTACTATTCCTATTCTTGCAAATAATAATCTTAAATAATCATAAACCTCTGTTACTGTTCCAACAGTAGACCTTGGATTCTTATTAGTAGTCTTTTGATCTATTGATATAGCTGGAGATAGTCCTTCTATATAATCAATATCAGGCTTACTCATCTGACCTAGGAATTGCCTTGCATATGCTGAAAGTGATTCTACATATCTTCTTTGTCCCTCTGCATAAATAGTATCAAAGGCTAGGGATGATTTCCCTGATCCTGATAGTCCTGTTATAACTACAAATTTATTTCTTGGTATTTCAACATCTATATTTTTAAGGTTATTTTCCCTAGCACCCTTAATAATTATTTTATTCTTTTCCACTGTTTCACCTTACTCTCCCTTAAGTGACTTAATCTTATCTCTAAGATTTGCTGCTCTTTCAAAGTCTAGCTCTGAAGCTGCAATCTTCATTTCCTTTTCAAGAACATCAATAATCTCCTTAAGATTCTCTTCATCTATAATATTTTCTATATCCTTATCTACTTCCTTACTTACTTGAAGGTTGTTATGTATAGCCTTAATTACTGTTGTTGGTGTAATTCCATGCTTCTCGTTATATTTTATCTGAACCTTACGTCTTCTCTTAGTCTCATCTATAGCTGTTTTCATAGACCTTGTAATATTATCAGCATACATTATAACCTTACTTTCAGAATTTCTAGCCGCCCTACCTACAGTTTGAATTAGGGCTGTTTCACTTCTAAGGAACCCTTCTTTGTCAGCATCTAGTATGGCAACTAATGCAACCTCTGGAATATCAAGTCCTTCCCGTAAAAGGTTAATACCAATTAAAACGTCTATCTCTCCTAGTCTTAACTCTTTTATGATTTTCATTCTTTCAATTGTATCAATATCTGAATGTAGATATCTAACCTTTATATTAATTTCCTTAAGATAATCTGTTAAATCCTCTGACATCTTCTTAGTTAGTGTAGTAACTAGAATTCTAAACCCTCTCTGTATTGTAGAGTTTATTTCTCCTATTAAGTTATCGATTTGTCCCTTAATTGGTCTAACCTCAATTACAGGGTCTAATAGACCTGTTGGTCTTATTACCTGTTCTACTATATTCTCTGAGTGTTCTATTTCATACTTAGCAGGAGTTGCACTTACAAATATAGTTTGACCCATTTTCCCTTCAAACTCTTCAAATGTTAATGGCCTATTATCGTATGCACTTTTTAGTCTAAAGCCATATTCTATAAGGTTATCCTTACGGGATCTATCTCCTCCGTACATAGCCTTAACCTGTGGAAGGGTTACATGTGACTCATCTATAAATAATAAGTAATCATCTGGGAAGTAATCAATTAATGTATATGGAGCTTCTCCTGGATTTCTTCCATCAAACAATCTTGAATAATTCTCAACTCCACTACAATATCCTACTTCCTTAAGCATTTCTATATCATAATTGGTTCTTTGTTTAATTCTTTGGGCCTCAAGTAATTTACCCTCTTCTATAAGTTCTCTATGGCGAACCTCAAGTTCTTCTTCTATAAGATGAATAGTTGATTCTATCTTCTCCTTAGATGCTGCATAGTGGGAAGCTGGGAAAATTACTATATGACTTCTTCTTCCTATAATCTCACCAGTTAAAACATCTATTTCACATATTCTATCTATTTCATCTCCAAACATCTCAACCCTAATAGCACTATCTGATGATGATGCTGGGAAAATCTCAACAACATCTCCACGTACCCTAAAGGTTCCACGTGTAAAGTTAATATCATTTCTTTCGTATTGAATCTCAACTAATTTTTTAAGTATACTATCCCTATTTTTTTCCATTCCCTCACGCAGAGATAACATTAAAGATCTATACTCATTAGGATTACCTAGCCCATATATACAAGATACACTTGCAACAACTATAACATCTCTTCTTTCAAGAAGTGCTGATGTTGCTGAGTGCCGAAGCTTATCAATCTCGTCATTAATAGACGCATCCTTCTCTATAAATGTATCTGTATGGGGTACATATGCCTCTGGCTGATAATAATCATAATAACTAACAAAATACTCAACAGCATTGTTTGGGAAAAACTCCTTAAACTCACTACAAAGCTGGGCTGCAAGTGTTTTGTTATGTGCAAGAACAAGTGCTGGCCTTTGAGATCTTTCAATAATATTTGCCATAGTAAAGGTCTTACCTGAACCTGTAACTCCAAGTAATGTTTCTGCCTTATCTCCATTTTTAAGTCCCTTAACTATTTTATCTATTGCCTTAGGCTGATCCCCTGTTGGCTTATACTTAGATACTATCTTAAATTCGTTCATACCCTCACCTCTCGAACAAAAGTTCTTTTATATTATTATATCATTATTTTCTATGTAAACAATTAAAAACATACACTTTCTATTAATAATAATTATATCTAAATATAGGATTTTTTAAACAAAAAAAGTGTAGCAAATGCTACACCTTGATTGTTAACTAACAAATATTTACCTTAATATATGTTTGCACTATATAAAATTAAATCCCAATATATAATTCATAGATAATCCTACTATTTATATATTACTAATATTTATCTACATATTTAATATTTCTTCTATAACCTTATCGTATATCTTATCTATTTCCTTAAAATTAATAGCCTTAGTATATATTCCCTCAAGCTCTTCATGTAGCTCCTTAATATTTTTAAATACTTCCTTAGCCTTAACTATTTCAGCTGAATATTCCCTATTAATATCAACTAAAATACCATTTTCCTCATCTACTATATCCTTATTAATACATAATTCAAACATATCAATTACCTTATCATTACCTACAGGGTCTACAACATGTGGTGCTGTTCCATCAAGTACAGCAACTGAAAGATCCCTTATAATAACCATATCTAAACTATTAGGGTCAAGTCCACAGTGATAAAACTCAACTTCATACCCCTTACAAAGCCCGCTTTTACCTAGCTTTTTCATAAGAGTTGACTTACCTGTTCCTGCTCTTCCCTTAATTATATATCTGTTTTCAATTCCCTCTAAAAGCTCATCATAGTAAATAGCCTGTCCCTGTGGAGTTAATGCTCCTGCAAATCTATTTATTTCATTGCCATCCATACATTCAGACTCCCCTACTACCTCTTTTACAAGGTTAGTTGATATTTGGTTAGCCTTTTCAAAGTCCATACCAATTAAATATTCTTTTTCCATTCTGTCATGGATAATCTTCGCTTCCCTTAAAATATCATAAAGCTTTTTATACTCACCTGACTTTGTATCTATTATATTTTTTATTTTTCTTCCATTCTCTCTTAAAATATCTTCATCAAAGTATTCACCAAAATTATAGATGCTTTCTACAACCCCTGGATACTTTGGATCTATAACATGTGGTGCAGTACCATCAACAATTATTAAATCAACATCATTAACATAAATAGCATCAAGTGATTCACTATCAGATGCACAGTAAATAAAATCGACACTTAGTCCCTTGTCAATTAGGGTATTTCCAACCTTCTTCATAAAAGTTGATTTTCCACAGCCTGGACCACCCTTTAAAATCATTACCCTTTTAGCAGGTTTTAGAAATTCTTCAAAGTAGGATACAAAACCCTCACATGTGTTTGCAGCTACTAAATAGGATTTGGAATTTTTCATAATACGCCTCCAAATTACTTGATATATTGATTTATCTACCTTTATAATATGAAATGATTTTTCAAATCGTTACATATACAAAAAAGAATCTACCTCTTATATAGGTAGATTCTTTTATAGATGGCTAATCTTGTTTTTTATTTTTTTCCATAGCCTTTTTATATTCATCGTTTTTCGATTTAAGTAGTGATAATATTGTTACAACCACTAATACAAGTACAACTACCATTATAGGCAGCTTTGGAAGATTTTCTCCTATTGGAGAAACTATTACTGCACATATTAAAATTACAACAAGTACTGCTACATCATGTAATTTTCTATTCTTATATATTCTATAAACAAATAAAAGAAAAAGAAGTGCTAAAATTATAAGTTTTACTATGTATGTTTCCATTCTTTCTCCCTCCCTTATATCTACATAATAACATATTTCTATATTTATTATCATTACAAATTCTCTAATCTGTTTCAATTTTTCTACTATATGTGTTAAAATATAAGAAATATTTCTAAAAAAATGCCATTAACGGAGGTGCAATTTTGAAAAAATTATTTAAAGGCAAAATTTTAACTTCCCTATTAGTATGTTTTACCCTTGTTTTAAGTAGTATAGGTTTACTTAATTCATCATTAGCCCAGGCTAAAACAAATACTTCTCCTGAATTTAGAAGTACATGGGTATCTACTGTATGGAATATAGATTTTCCTCAAACAAGTGGAAATACTGACAAGTTTAAATCAGAATACCAAAAGGTATTAAATTCATTTGATAGTATGAATATGAATGCAGTAACTTTTCAAGTTAGACCTGCTGGTGATGCGTTTTATCCATCAAAGATTAATCCATGGTCAAAATACCTAACAGGAACCCAAGGGAAGGCCCCTGCTTCAGGTTTTGACCCTCTTAAATACATGATTGACGAGACCCATAAAAAGGGTATGGAATTCCACGGGTGGTTTAATCCTTATAGGGTTACAGAGTCAAAGGTTACAGGTAAAACTAAGGAGCAACTACTTGCTACCTTAAGCCAAGATAATTTTGCTAGAAAAAATCCAGACCTTGTAATGCTATATGGAGGTAAACTTTACTTAAATCCAGGTGAGCCTAAGGTTCAGCAGCATATTGTTGATACTGTAATGGAAGTTGTACGTAATTATAATATAGATGGAATTCATTTTGATGATTACTTCTACCCGTATGATGCTAGTTTTAAAAAGGACAACCCTGATATGGCTACATACAAAAAATACGGTTCATCATATAAAACAATAGAAGATTTTAGACGCGGTAGCGTTGATAACCTAATTAAAAATATTAATATAAACATAAAAAAAGTTAAGCCAAATGTTAAATTCGGAGTTAGTCCATTTGGTATTTGGTCAAGCAAGGACAAGCATCCAGATGGAACAATAGGAGTTGCTAAATCAGCTCTAAGTAGTTACCATGACTCATTTGCAGATACAAAAAAATGGGTTAAGAACGGATATATAGACTATATAACTCCTCAGCTTTATTGGTCTATGAATAATAGCGTTGCACCTTATACAAAACTGGTTGATTGGTGGAGTGACGTTGTCCGTGGTACTAAGTGTAAACTATATATTGGACATGCTGTTTATAAGTATAAAGATGGACAAGCCTCATCATATGAAGCTGCTGACTGGAAGGATAAGAATCAAATACCTATGCAAATAGATTATTTAAGAAAAAACCCTAATGTTCACGGTAGTTCATTCTTTAGCTTAAGGGATCTTAACTCAAATATTTCAGGATTTAAAACTACCTTAGTTTCTAAATATTATACATCTAAGGTTCCAATAACAGGTTCAGATACTATAGTTCCACCTCCTACTCCAGTACCATCAACTAAGCTTAATGTGTATATTTCAGGTACAGGAAATAAAATAGCCTTTAATGATGTAAAGAATAGTAGTGCTGTTAAATATAGAGTATTTAAATTTACAGGAAACCAAACTGTAGATCTTAATAATTCTAATCATATTATAGCCACTATTAATAAATCAAAGGGTACATACTATTCATATACAGATAGCAAAACAAATCTAACTAGTAAATATACCTATGTGGTACAAGCACTTGATGCATCCTCAAAGGTAATTAGAGTGTTTAAATAGATTTTTGTAAGATAAACATATAAAGTACATGGTTATTATAATCCATGTACTTTGTTTTATGGTAGGAGGAGTATTATGGTTACTGTATACACAAGAAAAGGATGTCCATGGTGCATTAAGCTTAAGTCGTATCTTAAAAATAATAATATAAGCTACGATGAAATAGATGTAGGTGAAAATCTAGCTGCCTATGATGTTCTTGTTAAAGAGTCTAACCAATCAGGTGTTCCAGTTATTAATATTAATGGATGTTATATTGTAGGGTTTGATAAATCATCTATAGATAAAGCTTTAAATATTACATAATTTTATTTGAATTCATCCTAATAATTGGTATAATAACTTTGTCGGTATTCATTTGAAACTGAACATTTACCAATTTCATAATTTTATAATTTTATAACCGAATTATATCCTTTATGGAATAAGAACGGAGGGAAACAATGCAAAACGTAAAATCAAACTACAAAAACATTTTATCTGTTAGAAAAATAGTTTTTGCTGGTGTTTTTTCATCAGTTTCTATTTTTCTAGGTATTACTGGTCTTGGATTTATTCATATTCCACCAGTGTTTGCAACTATACTACACATACCTGTTATAATAGCAGCTATTGTGGAGGGTCCTATTGTAGGAATAATTGTTGGAGGTATATTCGGCCTGTTTAGTATGTATCAAGCAGTTACAGCTCCTACCATTACATCATTTATATTTTTAAATCCTATAATAGCTTTGGTTCCAAGAATCTTAATAGGGGTAACCTCATATTATACTTATACTTTACTTAATAGTAGTAAATTCATGTCAAAGTATAAGAAAATTTCTATAGGAGTATCAGCAGCAGTTGGAACACTTACTAATACTATTTTAGTATTATCACTTGCATTTATATTATATGGTGATAACCTAGCTTCAGCTATGGGCGTAGAGTCTTCAACAATTGGCTATACTCTACTTGGTATTGGTGCAACAAACGGAATACCTGAGACAATAATATCAACACTAATTTGTATACCTGTAGTTATTGCAGTTAGTAGATTACAAAAATAGCGTAAAATTATAGCCTAAGTATTACTTAGGCTATTTTATTTTAGGAGGAAATATGAAAGAAATAACTATAAATTCAATAGATGGTATTAAATTTGGTAATTATTCTGACCTAAAATCAGGCACAGGATGTAGCGTTATTATAAGTGAAGACGGTGCTAGCTGCGGTGTAGATGTTAGAGGCGGTGCCCCAGGAACACGTGAAACAGACCTTCTTGACCCAAGCGAAATGGTAGAAAAGGTTCATGGAGTTGTCCTTTCAGGTGGAAGTGCATATGGTCTTGATTCATGTAGTGGTGTTATGGAGTTTCTTGAGAAGAAGGGAATCGGATTTAGGGTTTCAAGTCATATAGTCCCTATTGTATGTGGTGCTGTTATATTCGATCTTGATACAGGGGACTCTACTATTCGTCCTAATAGGGAAATGGGCTATAATGCATGTGTTAATGCATATGAAGATAATGAACCTATTCAAGGAAATATAGGTGCTGGAGTTGGGGCTACTGTTGGTAAAATTCTCGGACATAATAATTCTATGAAAGGTGGCCTTGGAATGCATGCCTTAGAAATTAATGGTCTTCAGGTAGGGGCTATTGTTGCTGTTAATGCTATAGGAAATATTGTTTGTCCTGAAACAAATGAAAATATAGCTGGACCACTAGTTAATGGACTTATTTCCTCAACAGAGGATATTATGATAAAAAGCTTTAACCCTTCAACTGTATATAAGGGTAATACTACTATTGCCTGCATTATTACTAATGCTAATTTTAACAAGGCTCAGAACAAGAAAATTGCCTCAATGGCACATAACGGATTTGCTAGATGTATATTTCCTTGTCACACCATGTTTGATGGTGACACTATTTTCTCTCTTAGCACTGGAAAAATAGATGCTGATATTAATTTAGTTGGCCTACTTGCCCGTAAATGTGTTGAAAAGGCTATTATTAAAGGGGTAAAATCTGCTGAAAGTATATTTAACATTCCTTCCTACGAGGAAATAATTAAGAAAAACTAGGCTTTAGACAAATTTCCCGGGAAATACAACAAAATGGTGTCTCTATTTGGAGACACCATTTTATTAT
>NZ_JAVWJB010000041.1:3505-6715 GCF_036639235.1 Clostridium sp. | reverse complement strand
TTTCCCGGGAAATACAACAAAATGGTGTCTCTATTTGGAGACACCATTTTATTATTTTATTGTAGTATTTGCTTAAGTTTTCCGTTGTTATATATAGAATCACTATATCTATCCTGTAATCTCTGTGCATATTTCTTAGCCTTTGACTTATTTCCAATATTCATATTAATCATAGCAAGGTTGTATAATGATTCCTCTTCATATGAAACATCCATCTTATTATATGTTAGATATTCTTCAAAATACTTAACTGCATCTTCCTGTTTATTTTTCATAACAGCACATCCTAGTGAGTATGTTATATGGGGGTCTAAATACTCACCTGTTTTACCTTTATATGCTGCCTTAAAATTCTCTATGGCACCTTGTATATTCTCTGACTTCATATCTTCACGGCCCTTATTATAGTAATAACCCTGTTTTTTAATGTTGTATTCCTTAATAAAGGCTTTATATTCCTTAGATTCTTTAACTTCATTTGGTAGTGAAACTACTCCCTTATCTATAAATCCGTAGTCCCCAGCATTAGCTGCTACTAGCATTTTCTTCTTTAATGCATCAAGGGTAACTATAGTATTTACCTCTTCCTTCTTAGGCTGCTCTATCTTAGACTCTTCTTTCTTAACAGGTTCAATCTTAGAAGTAGTTTTTGGTGGAGTGCTTATTGTTTCAGTAGCTTCTCCCTTAAAACTTAAATAGTATACTCCTGCTGAAATTCCTACTAATAATATAATAGCAGCAAGTATAGATTTTTTAGGAAGTCTATACTCCTTCTTTCCTATTTCATAATGAAATAATGCATTACTACTTATATTATAAATAGATTCTAATATCCTTTGACTTTTCTTTCTCTTTTTTAGGTTATCAAATATTGTTATTAGAAGGTGGTCACCCCTATTTATTCTCATTGATAGATCGTAATAGGACTCTAGTATGTCTGAAGCTTCTACTAAGTTATTAAGTCTTGTTATATCTACTGATAAATTAAACTTAAAAATAAACTCATTTAGCCTTTCTATACTTGTTACAATATCATCCTTCTTCCCTGATATGTCTCTACTAAATTCTATAATTCCAATTCCACTTGTAAATTCTCCAAGATACATTTTATATGCTCCATATATAAGCATAATTTCACTAAAATTTCTTGCCTTATTAATATCACAAATTGAATCTATTATTCCATCTAAGTTAACAACTACACTCTTTTTAGAATTAATATTATCCCTAAGAAGTGATATAATCTCCATACTTTCATTTATATTAACATTACCACTATATCCATATAAATTATTCTCTATAACAAACTGACTAATATTTATATTTACATTTTCTAACATATCATCACATAATTCAATTAAGTCCTGACATGTTTTTATTCCCTTAAATGTAATAGGGTTTATTACATCTATTCTTTTAATACTTTGAGCTTCGTCCTTTGCGCTTATCATATATAATCACCTTTCCTATTTTATACTCTACTATATAATTTATATATAAATGCTAAATATCCTCTTTTTTTGACTCTATTTGTATTGTATATTCTGTAAAAAAATACACATACTATTTTTGTTATTTATATATTGAGTCCCTTATTAAAGTCTGTTATAATATAAATATATTGAATATTGTCGATTTTCCGGTTGGAGCATTTTGCTTTCAAGAAAATTAGGACTTTTAGGGGGGAAAGTTCACCTTTGGTGATACTTCTGCCCTTTTTTTGTTTATTCTTTTTTATTTTAAGGAGGTTACTTTATGCACGGTATTATGGATTTTATACTTCAAGTAGGTATAATTTTAGTTGTTGGTGAGATTCTTGGTGTAATAAGCCAGAAGCTTAAGATGCCAAAAGTTCTTGGTTTCTTACTTTCAGGTATTATTATAGGTCCATCTTTATTTAATTTAGTTGATAACAATGAACCAATTCAGGTTATGGCACAAATAGGTGTTATATTCCTAATGTTCATGGCTGGTCTTGAAACTGACGTTGATAAGTTCAAGGAAGCTGGTGCTTCTTCATTCCTTATAGCAATAGGTGGTATTATTGTACCATTCCTATTTGGAGCTGGAGCTACTTATATGTTTACAGGTAACATGACTGAGAGTATTTTCGTAGGGGTTATCCTTACTGCTACTAGTGTTGCTATTACTGTTCAAACTCTTAATGAACTTGGTAAGCTTAATACTAAGGCAAGTATTAATATAATTGGTGCTGCTATTATTGACGATATACTAGGAATCATTATACTATCAATTGCTATTATGCTTGTTGCTCCTGGTGCTTCAGAGGTTGCTGGTGCTGCTGGTATAATGCTAGTTGTTGGAAAGATTCTTGCTTTCCTTATTATTTCAGGTATTGCAATCAAATTCCTTCCAAAGATTATCACTAAGATTATGGAAGGTGGAAATAAGAAGGCTAAGACTGAAACTCTAATCCTTATAACTGCTGGTCTTACTATTATCTTCTCAATATTTGTTGAAGAAGCTCTAGGAATTGCAGCTATTACAGGTGCTTATGTTGCAGGTCTTATACTATCACTTACTAAGTACGGACATGATGTTGAAGAGAAGTTCACAAGCATCTCAACTTACCTTGTTTCACCTATCTTCTTTAGTAGTATAGGTCTAACAATTGACATGAAAACACTTAGCAGTGATGTTATTCTTCCTATTATAGTTATTTCATTAGCTGCTGTAGTTGGTAAGCTAATTGGATGTGCTGTCCCAGCTAAGCTATACGGAATGTCAAAACAAGAATCAATGCAAATTGGTGTTGGTATGATTTCCCGTGGTGAGGTTGCTATAATCACTGCAACTCTAGGACTTAGCAAGGGAATTATATCAGATACTATGTATCCAACTTTACTTGTAGTAATCATAGTAACTACAATAGTTACTCCTCTACTACTTAAGGTTGTATTCAAAGAGAAACACGCTTAATCTTATTCTTAATCATACAAAACCCCAAGGTAGACATTCTACCTTGGGGTTTTCTTTAATAAAAATTAACTGTGTAATCTTTAAATTCACCATTTTCATATATAAACTTAGCTGAGAATATTCTATCACTATTAAGCCATTTTAAAAATACTCTATCACCTTCCCATAGGTTAAGGTCTAGTATCTTATCATTATCTATCCAGTGTAGATTTCCTTCATTACACTCTTTTAGTTCACCTTCAAACTCATCTGCTGTATATATAAAGGTGT
>NZ_JAVWJB010000041.1:0-3405 GCF_036639235.1 Clostridium sp. | reverse complement strand
TCATTACACTCTTTTAGTTCACCTTCAAACTCATCTGCTGTATATATAAAGGTGTACCAATCATCTACCATATCAAACATAGGAAATGTTATCATTCCACGAAGCCTTGGGGATTTAAGAGTTAATCCTGTTTCCTCGTATGCTTCACGAATTATACAATCCTCAGGTGATTCACCTTCTTCAAACTTACCACCTATTCCATTATATTTATTCTTATGGTAATCCCCATGCTTTTTTACTCTATGAAGCATAAGGGTCTTACCATTTTTTCTAATATAACATAGAGTTGCCAGTTTCATTATTTAGAGATCTCCTCTAGAGCCTTTTTAATATGTGGATCCTTCTTAAGATCACGAGTAGGCTCCTTAGGATCACTTACCTTTATATGCGGGTCTATTCCCTTACCTTGGATAGACTTACCTGAAGGTGTGTAATATCTTGATACAGTAAACTTGATTGCAGTATTATCCTGTAGATCTCTTGTCATCTGGACAAGCCCCTTACCATATGTTGTTGTTCCAATTAATGTTGCAGCATTAAGATCCTTTAAAGCACCTGATACAATTTCACTTGCACTTGCACTATTCTTATTAACAAGTACATAAATAGGAACATCTACCTTTCCATCTGCTGTTTTATACTGGGTCTTCTTTCCTCCGTTATCAACAGTTGATAATACAACCTGTTCATCAACAAGTACATCAAGTACCTTTATTGATGAATCTAGTATTCCACCTGGGTTATCACGAAGGTCAAGTATTAATGCGTTCATTCCCTTATCCTTTAAGGAATTAACCATTTTCTCAAACTCTTCACCTGTTGTCTCATCAAAACTTGATATTCTAACATATCCTGTTTTGTCTATCATCTCACCCTTAACTGTTTTCATCTGAATAACATCACGGGTAATTGATATATCCATTTCTTTTCCGTCTCTATTTACAGTAATAGTAACCTTAGTTCCAGCTTCACCCTTCATCATTGAAACAGCTTTTTCACTTTCATCTCCAGTTACCTTAGTACCATTAACCTTAGTAATAACATCTCCTGGTTTAACCCCAGCCTTAATCGCTGGCCCTTCTTCAATTGGCTCAATTACTAATAACTTGTTGTTATCATTTGTAAGTAGTATTCCAACTCCAGCATAGGAACCTGTTGCCTGTGTTATAAAGTTTTCATACTCTTTTTCGTTCATGTATGTACTATATGGATCCTTTAAAGCGCCTATCATTCCATCAATTGAACCTTCAAGCATCTTATCTTCCATTTCAGGGGTTATGTCATCTACATATCCCTTGTCTAATATATTATGAACTCTAACTAATTTTCTGTAATCAGTTAAGAACTGGTAGTCCCTATTACTTACAAGTTTTACACCTAAAAAAGGTATTGGTAAGAAAATAAGGGCTGCTATTGTTATTAAGTTAGTTACTACAACCCAAATAATTATTTTGGTTATCGTACTTTTTTTGCTACCTTTCATGCAACCACCTCGACTAATCTATTTTTCTTATTAGTTTATTACATATATTAAGTAATTATCACCTTTATAATTTTAACATAAAAAAAGCTAGATATACATAATGTATACCTAGCTTTTGATTATTCTTAAACTTGTAGGAACTTTCTAAGTGAAATTACACTTCCAAGTCCACCTATTCCTATACCTAGAAGTAGGAACTTCCATGTGATTCCGCCTATCATTTCTCCAAATGGAACTGGCTTAAACATCATAAGTAGACTTTGAATAGTCTCTGACATATAGCTATATGATACTGAAAGAAGAATTATAGAAATTATAGAACCTATAAGTCCTAGTATAACCCCCTCAATAACAAATGGCCATCTAATAAACCAATCTGTTGCACCAATATACTTCATTATCTCTATTTCCCTTTTCCTTGCATATACAGTAAGCTTTATAGTATTTGCAATTAGGAATAGGGCAACTATACCAAATACACCCATTAATATGGCACTTGATGTTTTAACTATATTATTAATTTCCATTATCTTTTGAACAGTACTCTTACTGTCATTTATCTTATACACACCCTCAAGTGTTTTTAGCTTTTCTGCTACTTTTTCAACATTTTCTGGTGCATCAACCCTTATAACATATGATTCTGGAAGTGGATTTTTCTCTTCCATTCCCTTAGCAAGATCCTTTTGATCTCCAAGCTGTTCCTTCATTTTTTCAAGGGCCTGACCCTTAGTTTCAAACTTAATACTTTCAATATTAGATATCGCCTTTATTTTAGGTTCCATTGCCTTAACCTGTTCTTGTGTAAGCTTCTTATCAACGAAAACCTTAATTTCAATTTCTTCTCCAACAGACTCAACCATGTTGTTTAGGTTAAGTGCCATCATTAAAACTGATCCAAATATAAAAAGTGTAGCTGCAACTGTACCAATTGATGCTATGCTCATAATTCTATTTCTAACAATTCCCTTAAAACTATCACTTGTGAACTGCTTTATAGTTCTAATCTTCATAGCCGTACACACCCCTTTGTTGGTCTCTTACTACAACACCCTTTTCAATAGCAATAACTCTCTTTTTCATTCTATCAACTATATCCTTAGCATGTGTTGCCATAAGTATTGTTGTACCTGACTTATTTATCTCCATTAATAGGTCCATGATTTCCCATGAAGTTTCTGGGTCAAGGTTTCCTGTAGGCTCGTCACAAATCAGAAGCTTTGGATTATTAGCAAGTGCTCTTGCAAGTGCTATTCTTTGCTGCTCTCCACCTGATAATTGGTTTGGGTATTGATTCGCCTTACCTGATAGTCCAACTAGTGAAAGAACCTGTGGAATTCTCTTTTTGATTTCCTTAGGATTTGCTTCAACTATTCTCATAGCAAAAGCTACATTTTCATAAACTGTTTTATCCGCCAAAAGTCTAAAGTCCTGGAACACCATTCCTATACTTCTTCTATAGAAAGGAATATCATGTCTTTTTAGCTTATTAACTTCCTTATTATTAACTACAATTTGTCCACTTGTTATATCTACTTCCTTAAGAAGTAATTTAATAAATGTTGACTTACCAGCTCCACTTGGACCTACTAAGAAAACAAATTCACCTTTTTCTATATCTATGTTTATGTTAGAAAGTGCTATATGATTGTTAGTATATACCTTAGATACGTTTTTTAACTTTATCACCTAGTAATTCCCCCTTATGTACGTGTTTTTAATGTGTAAATACATAAAATAATAATAACACATTATATCATAATATTACACCCCCTAGATAAAATGTAAGAATCTAAAGGGTTTTATGCTATATTGTGTAGTTACTTTATACTATTTTAATTAAAACCGTATAATTTTCGACATTTTTTATTATTTTACCATAGTACCAAAAAATAAAAAAGCCGAAATAATTTCCACTATTA
>NZ_JAVWJB010000040.1:8369-15320 GCF_036639235.1 Clostridium sp. | reverse complement strand
TTTTCACCTTAAAAATAGAATAAATAACCAAAAATTCATTGAGTTTATTGTCTTTTCTAACAAATATGGTATATTATTCAAAACAAATAAGGTCGATGAAATACTAAAGGGATTAAATTAGGGAGAGTTAATTATGGACAAGGGTAAATTATACGGAATAGGTGTAGGACCGGGGGATCCTAGTCTTCTTACCTTAAAGGCAGTGGAAACAATAAATAAATGTAGATTTATTGCTACTCCACAGTCAGGTGCAGGTGATAATGTTGCACTAAGTATTGTAAAGGCGAAGGTTGACCTAAAGGACAAGAATATTATTGAACTTGACCTTCCTATGATAAGAGATAAGGAAAAGCTATATGAAAGTCATATAACAGCAGCTAAAAAGGTAATAGAGATTTTAGATAGTGGACAAGATATAGGGTTTTTAACACTTGGAGATCCAAGTATATATTCAACCTATGGATATATCCATAATATTGTTAAGTCACTTTCATATGATGTGGAAATAATACCTGGAATTACTTCCTTTTGTGCAGCTGCCTCAAGTTTAAATAGTATTTTAGTACTTGGAAACGAGCCACTACATATTATGCCTATGTCACATAGGGATAGTAGTGAGATAGAATCCCTACATGGCTGCAAGATTCTTATGAAGTCAGGTAAGGGAATGAAGAAATTAATTAATGATATTAATTCTAATGGAGATAGTGAAATTAATATAGTTGAAAGAGCATCTATGGATAAACAAAGGGTGTTTAGAAATATAAAGAGACTAGAGGATGATTTAAGTTATTTTTCATTAGTTGTTATAAAGGATGGGATTAAATGATTGAGTTTGTAGGAGCAGGTCCTGGTGCAGTTGATTTAATAACTGTTAGGGGTATGAGAATTATAGAGAATGCAGATGTAATTATATATGCAGGGTCCCTTGTTAATAAGGAGATTCTAAACTATAGAAAAGAAGGTGCTATGGTTTATAACAGTGCATCTATGACCTTAGATGAGGTTATAGATGTTATGGCACTAGGCTACAGGGAAGGAAAAAAGGTAGTTCGTGTACATACTGGAGACCCAGCTATTTATGGTGCTATTAAGGAACAAATGGATAGGCTTGATAGAGAGGGAATTGAGTATAGGGTAACCCCTGGGGTTAGTAGTTTATTTGCAGCAGCAGCTGCTTTAAAGATAGAGTACACACTTCCATCAGTTAGCCAAACAGTAATAATTACAAGGGCTGAGGGAAGAACTAAGGTGCCTGAAGGTGAAAGCATTAAAAGCCTCGCTCAGCATAGGGCTACAATGGCAATATTTTTAAGTACAGGTTTATTAGAGTCACTTGAGAAGAACCTAGTTGAGGGTGGGTATTCACCTACTACTAAGGCTGCAATAGTATATAAGGCTTCATGGGATGATGAGAAGAAATTTATATGCACTGTAAACACCCTTCATGAAACAGCTAAGAAGAATAATATAACTAAGACTGCTCTGATTTTAGTTGGGGATTTTTTAGAGGGGGAATATGAATTATCTAAGTTATATGACCCTGGTTTTACCCATGAATTTAGGGAGGCTACAATATGAAGACAGCTATAATATCCTATTCGAGTCAAGGTCTTACAATATCTAAGAAGGTAGCCAAGGTACTTTCAGATATTGGTCATAGTGTGGATATATACTCTACTAGGGATAAGCAAGGGGTTAATAGGTTAACCTTAAGTGAATTTAGTAAAAAGGTATTTGAAGAATATAGGTTTGGTATATATATAGGAAGTTGTGGAATAGCTGTAAGGGGAATAGCTCCATATATTAAGGGCAAGGAAATAGACCCTGGAATAATAGTTATAGATGATATTGGGGAAAGTGTAATACCTATATTGTCATGTCATATAGGAGGGGCTAATAGACTCTCCCGTGATATAGCAAGTGGACTATCATCAAGGGCTATATTAACTACAGGTAGTGATGTTAGAGGAATTATTCCAGTTGATGAGTTTGCTGTTAATAATAATTTGTCTATTGATAATATAGCAATGGCTAAGATTATAGCATCAAGAATAATAGATGGGTATTGTGTAACTCTTATATCAGATGAAGGAATAGTATCTGATATTCCACATCACTATAGGGGAGATAGCTTTGAATTTGGGGTGTATATAGGTTCAAGGGATATTACTCCATTTAAGAATACACTAAGGCTTATTTCAAAGAATTTAGTTGTAGGAATAGGATGTAAAAAGGGTACTGCCCCTGAATTAATTGAGGATTTTATTATTTCAATATTTAAGGAGAATAAGCTTCTTATATCAGGAATTAAGTCACTTAATTCTATTAATTTAAAGAGTAGTGAAGAGGGAATAGTAAAATTCTGCTTAAAGCATAATATACCATTTCATACATATACAGCAGACAAACTTAATAATGTGCAGGGAGAGTTTACATCATCGAGTTTTGTTAAGTCTATTACAGGTGTTGATAATGTATGTGAGCGATCAGCCTTAATTAACGGAGGAAAGTTAATACTTAGAAAAACCTCCTATAAGGGAATGACAATTAGTATAGCAAAGGTAGAGGGTGGTGTTAGCTTTGAATATTAATATGATAGGCATAGACCATATTGCTGCCCCTGTTCATATTAGGGAGAAGGTAGCACTTACTAGTTCTAAATTAGTTAGGGCTTTGAAAATTATTAAGGGTTATTATAAGGTTTCAGGTGTTGTTATTATTTCAACCTGTAATAGAACAGAAATATGGTTAAGTAATTATAGGGATGAGATTACAATTAGTGAAATGGCGTCTAGAATATTTAATGTTCCACTTCAATTTATAGAGGAAAACTTTATATTAAGAAACTCAATTGAGGCTGTAAAACATATATTTTCCCTTTCAAGTGGAATGGAATCTAGGATTATTGGTGAGGATCAGATTTTAACCCAGGTAAGGGAAAGTGCTGATATAGCAAGGAAATACAAGGCTATTGATTCGGTACTTGAAAAGCTATTTAGAATGGGAGTTACCTGTGGTAAAAAGGTTAAATCAACACTTAAAATAAAAAGATTTAACAATAGTATAGGAAAAAATATTAACTGGATTATTATGGACAAGTTTAAGGCACCTATTACATGTCTTGTTATAGGTAATGGTGAAATAGGAAGAGGGGTAGCAGAGGAGCTTTTACTTGCAGGTCATAGTGTTTACATGACTACTAGAAGTTATAAACATGGTCAAGGGAAGATTGTAGAGGGAGCTACTCCTGTTAATTATGAAAATAGATATGATTATATAAATCAAAATGTTGTTATAAGTGGAACCTTAAGTCCACATTATACATTAACTAGGTCAAAAGTTATTGAAAGCCTTGATGGTAATGAGAGAATATTTATTGACCTTGCAATGCCAAGGGATATTGAGGAAAGTATTAGTGAAATTGCTGGAGTTACACTTTATGATATAGACAGTATTTCAAATGGAGATAGAAATATATATTCAAATATTATAAGAGAAGCGGAGGCTATAAGTAGGGAGTATATAGATGAATTTAGTGATTATTATTATACTCGTGGTAGCCGTAAGAATTATTATAAAGCTAAGCTAGAGGGTATTTTATAGATTATAGATATTAATTATTTAAGGTGAGAATTATTAGAATAGGGTAAGTTAACTAGTTTAAGTATAGGAGGGACAGTAGTGAAAATATATGTTGTAGGGCTTGGACCAGGACGGTTTGATGAGATTACAGATAGGGCAAAGAGTGCACTTAGTAGTAGTGATGTGATTATAGGGTATACAGTATATACAGATCTTATTAAGGAACACTTTAAGGATGCTGAAATATTATCAACTCCTATGAAAAGGGAGGTTGAAAGATGCCATATAGCCTTTAGGGAGGCCTTAAAGAAGAAAACGGTTTCTATGGTTTGTAGTGGAGATGCTGGAGTGTATGGAATGGCAGGTCTTATATATGAGGTATCTAAGGATTATGAAGAGGTAGAAATAGAAATTATAAGTGGAATAACAGCAGCATGTAGTGGGGCAGCAGTACTTGGAGCACCTTTAATACATGATTTTGCTGTTATTAGTTTAAGTGATTTATTAACTCCACTTGAAAAAATTCATAGAAAAGTAGAAGCAGCGGCAAGTGCTGACTTTGTTATATGTATATACAACCCATCAAGTAAGAAAAGAGGATCCTACCTACATGATGCTGTGAAGATTATGCTTAAGTATAAATCACCTAAAACCATATGTGGAATAGTTAGAAATATAGGTAGGGAAGGTGAGCAGAAGAAGATATTAACCCTTGGTGAATTATTAAATGAAAGTGTAGATATGTTTACAACAGTATTTATAGGTAATGAATCAACTGAGGTTATATCAGGGAATATGGTTACTAAAAGAGGTTATAAACATGACTAGAGTACTTGTTTTCGGTGGAACAAGTGAAGGGAAGGAAATAGTAAAAAGATTAATTTTAAGTAATGTTTATGTAACACTTTGCATGGTTTATAGCTATTCAAAGGATGACTATGAAGAATGTGAAAACCTAAATATTCTAGTAGGTGCAAGGCAGCAGGAAGAAATTGAAGAAATGGTTAAGGAGTATGACTATATAGTTGATGCAACCCATCCATATGCAAAGGTTGTTACTGAAAGTATTAGATTAAGCTGCATTAAGCAGGGAAGAAAAAGAATCAGGATACTTAGGGACGTAAGTAGTATAAGTGGGGATATATACCTAGAATCTATTGAAGAAGCTGTGGATTACCTGAATAAAACCAGTGGAAATATTCTTTTAACCACAGGAAGTAATAATATTTCACTGTTTAATAAGTTAGATAGTGAAAGAATATATGCGAGAATACTACCTTCAATTCCAGCCCTTGAAAAGTGTTTAAATTCTGGAATTAAGGGAAGCAATATTATAGCTATGCAGGGACCATTTTCAAAGGAAATGAATATGGAGCATATTAGGTTCTCTGGTGCTAAGTATTTAGTAACTAAGGAAAGTGGAGATAGAGGTGGCTATATAGATAAAATAGAGGCTGCAAGGGAGATAGGCATTACAGCCATTGTTATAGGACGTGAAGGTGAAAGTGGGGTTACCCTAGATGCTGCAGTAAATATCATCTGTGGTGAAGAGGGTAGAGAGTTATACTTTCCAATGTTTTTTAGGATTACAGATAAAAAAGTTCTAGTTGTTGGAGGGGGTGCTATAGCACTTAGGCGCCTTAAAACCCTTATTAAATTCACTAAGAATATAACAGTAATAGCTAAGGAAGTATCAAATGAGGTGATGACCCTTTGCAGGGATAATAATATTAAGGTTTATGAAAGAGGTTATATAAGTGGTGAAGTAGAGGATTACGATATAGTAATTGCCTTAACAAGTAGTCGAGAGATAAATAACCTTATACATAGAGAATGCAGGAAAAACAATATTTTATGTAATATTGGAGACAAGAAGGAAGAATGTGACTTTTATTTTCCAGGGGTAATAACTAGGGGATCTGTTGTTGTAGGGGTAACCGCCAGCGGCACTAGTCATAGGGATGCTAAGGATATAAGGTCTAAAATAAATAAGCTTATATGAGGTAGGTTATGGGAAAGAGAAAAATAATAGTTGGAAGTCGTGAAAGCAAATTAGCTGTTATACAGACTAATTTAATTATAGATGAAATAAAAAAATCTCATAGTGATATAGAAATAGAGCTTGTTACTATGAAAACAACAGGGGATAAAATACTAAATGTTACCCTTGATAAAATAGGTGGCAAAGGACTATTTGTTAAGGAACTTGATGCTGCTTTAATGGAGGGGAGAATTGACCTTGCTGTTCACTCACTTAAGGATATGCCTATGGAAACCCCTGAGGATATACCAATTGTAGGACTATCTAAAAGGGAGGATCCAAGGGATGTATTAATTCTTCCAAAGGGATGTAGTGAACTTGATTTAAGTAAACCTATTGGAACTTCTAGTTTTAGAAGAAGCTTAATGGTTAAGGATGTAATTAAGGGAGCAGAAACAGACTGGATACGTGGAAACCTTCAAACAAGACTTAAAAAGCTTGATGATGGAATGTTTTCAGGAATAATACTAGCAGCAGCAGGTATAAAAAGGTTAGGTCTTGAGGAGAGAATTAGTAGATATTTTGACACAAGTGAAATACTACCTGCAGCAGGACAGGGAGTACTTGCGATTCAAGGAAGACGAGGAGTTGATTACTCGTTTTTAGAATGTGTAAACTCAAGCAGTGCATTTTATACATCTATTGCGGAAAGAGCCTTTGTTAGATATTTAGATGGAGGGTGTAGTTCCCCAGTAGCTGCCTATGGAAAGGTTGATGGAGAGAATATAATTCTTAAGGGGCTTTACTATGATGAGTCATCAGGGAAGTACACAATATCAGAGGAAAGTGGAAACATAGTTGATGCACAGGACGTAGGGCTAAGTCTTGCTAAAAGAATGAAAATAGGGGGATAGTTATGAAGGGAAGAGTGTACCTAGTAGGGGCAGGGCCTGGAGACTCTGGGCTTATAACAGTTAAGGGTGCAAACCTCTTAAAAGAGGCTAATGTTGTTGTTTATGATAGCCTTATAGGAGATGGAATAAGAAATTATATAAACCCAAAGGCTGAAATGATATATGTTGGCAAAAGGTCAGGAAACCATTCAAAAACTCAGGATGAGATAAATAGTATTCTTGTTGAATATGGACTTAAGGGGGGGATTGTAGTACGCCTTAAGGGGGGAGATCCATTCCTATTTGGTCGTGGTGGTGAAGAGATAGCATCACTTAAAAAAGCAGGAATAGAATATGAGGTAGTGCCAGGAGTAACCTCAGCTATAGGTGCAGCTGCATATGCAGGAATTCCAGTAACCCATAGGGGAGTAGCATCTTCACTTCATATAATTACAGGTCACTTAAAGGATGAAAGCTATGGTATTAACTTTA
>NZ_JAVWJB010000040.1:0-8269 GCF_036639235.1 Clostridium sp. | reverse complement strand
TCACTTCATATAATTACAGGTCACTTAAAGGATGAAAGCTATGGTATTAACTTTAAGGCACTTGCATCTCTTAATGGAACCCTTGTGTTTTTAATGGGAATATCAGCACTTGAAACTATTACAGGATCATTAATTAGTGAGGGAATGGATGAAAATACTCCATGCGCTGTAGTTGAAAGTGGGACAACTTCAAATCAAAGGGTAACAATATCAACCCTTAAGGGTATTAAGGATGAAGCAAAGAGAGTTAAGATAAAAAGCCCAGGAATAATAATAGTTGGTGATGTTTGTAGCCTTGCTAAGGAATATAGCTGGATAGAGAATATGCCCCTATTTGGAACTAGAATACTTGTTACTAGGCCGAAAGAGGTGGCATCTAAGCTTTCCACTATACTTGAAAAAAGAGGTGCTAGTGTTACTAGTATTAACACAATTTCAATAGATAAAATAGATAGAAAAGGCTTTCTATATGCAGCCTCTAATATAAGTGATTACAAGTGGGCTATATTTACAAGTCCATCAGGTGTTAATGAATTCTTTAACTGTCTAAAGGAAGAGGAGCTTGATATAAGAATTTTATATGGAGTAAAAATAGCAGCAGTTGGTCCATCAACAGCTAAATCTATTGAGAGTAGGGGACTTATTGTAGACTTTATTCCAAGTAGGTATGATGGTGAAACCCTAGGGAAGGAAATAGGAGATATTGATTCCTGTATATTATTTAGAGCAGCTAAGGGTAATGAAGAGGTTGTGAAGATTCTAGAAGCTAGAGGTGTTAAGTGTTTAGACACACCTATTTATAAAACTTCTAGTGTTAAGCAAAACATTAATGTAGAGGATTATGACTACATAACATTTACAAGTAAAAGCTGTATAGAAGGGTTTGTAGAATCTACTGGTTTAGATGATTATTCAAATATAAATGCCATATGTATTGGGGAAACAACAGCTAGGCTTGGACGTAGCCTTTCAATGAATGTATATGTATCAGAGAAAGCAACCCTAGAGAGTATGGCAAATTTACTAGAGAAGATAAGGAGAGATAATAATGGACTTAAGGGTTAGACCAAGAAGACTTAGGGGAGATAGTAAAATTCGTGAAATGGTTCGTGAAACTAGAATTAGCAAATCTTCACTTATATATCCTATTTTCATAATAGATGGGGAAAACATACTAGAGGAAATAGACTCTATGGAGGGGCAGTTTAGATATAGTATTGACAACCTACATATTATACTGGACAAGCTTAAATCTAGAGGATTATACAAAATATTATTATTTGGAATACCTGGTGAAAAGGATGAAGTAGGAAGTGGTGCCTATGATGAGAATGGAATTATCCAAAGGGCTATAGGATTTATTAAGGAAAATTACAGTGATATGTATATAGTAACCGATGTTTGTCTATGTGAATATACAAGTCATGGTCACTGTGGAATGCTTAATGGATGCAGTGTAGACAATGACTCTACCCTAGAACTACTTTCAAAAACAGCACTATCCCATGTTAAGGCAGGAGCTGATATGGTTGCACCATCAGATATGATGGATGGAAGGGTTGGTCATATTAGAAAAACCCTAGATGACAATGGATTTACTGGGATTCCTATTATGAGCTATTCAGTTAAATATGCTTCAAGTTTCTATGGACCATTTAGGGAAGCAGCAGGTTCAGCTCCATCCTTTGGTGATAGAAAGTCATATCAAATGGACTATCACAACAAAAGAGAAGGAATTAAACAGGCAAGGCTTGATGAAGAAATGGGTGCAGATATATTAATGGTTAAGCCTGCACTTTCATACCTAGACGTTATAAGAGATGTTAAGGAAAACACAAGTCTTCCACTTGCAGCCTACAGCGTAAGTGGAGAGTATTCAATGATTAAGGCAGCGGCTAAAAATGGTTACATAGATGAGATGAATATGATTGGAGAAACTACTATAAGTATTTTTAGGGCAGGTGCGGATATATTAATTACCTACTTTGCCTTTGAAATTGCAGCACTAATAGATGAGGGGAGAATAGGATAATGGATAGATCAATTAAGCTTTATGAAGAGGGAGTTAAGTATATACCAGGGGGAGTTAATAGCCCAGTTCGTGCATTTAAATCTGTTGGATTAACACCTAGATTTATTAAGGAGGCAGATGGTGCCTACATAATAGATGAGGATAATAATAAATATCTTGATTATATAGGGTCATGGGGACCTATGATACTAGGGCACAACCACCCATCAATTAGGGAAGCTGTTATTCGCCAAGCTGAAAATGGATTAAGCTATGGTGCTGCAACTAAGCTTGAGGTTGATATGGCACGTCTTATAACTGAAATGGTGCCATCAGTTGAAATGGTTAGAATGGTTAACTCAGGAACAGAGGCTGTTATGAGCGCACTAAGACTTGCTAGAGGATATACAGGACGTAATAAAATAGTTAAGTTTGCTGGGTGTTACCATGGACACTGTGATTCTATGCTAGTTAAGGCAGGGTCAGGTGCATTAACTACAGGTGTTCCAGATAGTCTTGGAGTGCCAGAAGGTTGTGCAAAGGATACATTAACTGCAGTTTATAACAATATTGAAAGTGTTGAGAAGTTATTTGAGGAGAATAGGGGGGAGATTGCAGCTATTATATTAGAACCTGTTGTTGCTAATATGGGTGTTGTATTACCAAGGGATGGATTCTTAAATAAGCTTCGTAGTATATGTAGTGAAAATGGTGCCCTTTTAATATTTGATGAGGTTATTACAGGATTTAGACTAGGAGTAGATGGTGCACAGGGGTACTTTAATGTTAAGCCTGATATAACTGTATTCGGTAAGATTATAGGAGGGGGTATGCCTGTTGGTGCCTACGGTGCATCTAAGGAAATAATGCAGTGCATTGCACCACTTGGTGGAGTATATCAGGCAGGGACACTTAGTGGAAACCCACTTGCTATGGCAGCTGGACTTGCACAGTTAACCTACCTTAATGAGAATAGACAAGTTTATGATTATCTTCGTAGATTATCTACTAGACTATCAACTGGGCTTGAAACTTTAATAGATAGATACTCAGTTGATAATAGTGTTAACTCACTTGAATCACTATGCTGTTTATTCTTTAGCAAGGAGAAAATAGATAACTATGATAAGGCTAAGTCTTCTAATACTGAGAGCTACGGAAAGTACTTTAAATATATGATTGAAAGAGGAATATATTTAGCTCCTGCACAGTTTGAGGCTATGTTTATATCGGGTGCCCATACTGAGGAGAATATAGATTATACACTAAATGTTATAGAAGATTATTTTAAGGGGGAGAAATAAATGAAGGGTGTATTATTACTTGCACATGGAAGTCGTGAAAAATCAACAGAACTTACAATGGATAAGATAACAGGTTATGTTAAGGAGGAACTTGGTCTTAATAATGCAGTGTGTGCCTATCTTCAGTTTTCAGATAAGACTCTAGAGTGGGGAATCAATACATTAATACAAATGGGAGCAAAGGATATTAAGGTTGTTCCATACTTCCTATTTGAGGGGGTTCATATTAAGGAGGATATTCCTGAGGAAATTAATAAAATTCTAAAACATCACAATGATATTAAGGTAACCCTAGGAAATACCCTAGGAGACGATAGAAGACTAGGAGCTATTCTAGCTGACAGGGTTAGGGAATTAATATAGTGAAAATTTATATAGTAGGTGTAGGAGTTAAGAGCCACACAACTAATAGGGCCATAGAGATTATAAATTCTAGTGATGTTTTAATAGGTGCTAAAAGGGTACTTTCAGTATTTGAAAATAACAATGCTAAGAGAATAGAATCATATAAGGTTTGTGATATAAATAAAGCAATTGAGGAGAATCATCTAGCAGATGTAATATCAATTCTTGTATCAGGGGATTCAGGGTTCTTCAGTGCTGCAGAGTCTATTGTTCAGGGAATTAATAGAAGTGTTGAGATAATACCAGGAATTAGTTCACTTTCATATTTTGCAGCTAGGCTTTCAATACCCTTTGATGATATTAATGTATTAAGTCTTCATGGGAGGCATGGTGGACTTGTAGGAAGCGTTATGGAAAATCATAGAACATTTATATTAACAGATGGGACTAACTCGCCAAGAAGTATTTGTCGTTCACTTTATAAAAAGGGATTTAGAAATCTTAAAGTTTATATAGGGGAGAATCTTTCATATCCTAATGAAAGAATTACAGTAGATGATATATCTGTTGTTATGAATATGGATTTTGACCCACTTAATGTACTTATTATTGAGAATCCTCGCCCAGTTAACATTAACATATCCCTATCAGGTATAGCTGATGAGGAGTTTATACGAGGGGATGTTCCTATGACTAAGTGTGAGGTTAGAAGAATTTCAATTTCTAAGCTTAAGATTAATCGTGATGATGTTATTTATGACATAGGAGCAGGAACAGGTTCTGTTGCTATTGAAGCAGCATTATCTGCAACATATGGAAGGGTATATGCTATTGAGAAGGAAGAGAAGGCTATTAATATAATAGAGTCTAATAGGATTAAGTTTAAGGCCTATAATATGAAGGTTATTCACGGTTTTGCACCTAGTGCTATGGAGGATCTTCCAGCAGCGGATAAGGTGTTTGTAGGAGGAAGCTGTGGTCAATTAGAATCAATTATAGAAAATGCTTTCTATAAAAATCCATATGCAAGAATAGTTGTGAATGCTATATCACTTGAAACAATTTCAGAGGCACTAAGCTGCTTTAAGAAGTTTCCATTTAAAGATGTAGAAATTACTCAAGCTTCAATAGCTAAGGCAAGATCAATTGGAGAATTTAATATGATGATGGGGCAGAACCCGGTTTATATATTTAGTGGTGAAGGTGATGGAACATGGCAAGAATAATTATAACTGGTACATCAAGTGGATGTGGTAAAACAACCCTAACTATAGGATTATTATCAGCTCTTAAAAAGAGGGGGATTAATCCTTACTCACTAAAGGTGGGACCTGACTATATAGACCCTATGTTTCATAGAAGTGCACTTGGTATAGAATCATCCAATGTAGATTTGTTTATGATGGGCTATGGTGGATGTAGGGAAGTTTTATCTGAATGTGAAAGTAGTAGTGATATAGCAGTTATTGAAGGGGTTATGGGGTATTATGATGGGCTAGCTGGAATAAGCTATGAAGGGTCTACCTACGACCTATCAGTTAAGACTGGAACCCCATCTATTTTAGTAGTTAATGCTAGGGGAAAGTCCCTATCAATACTTGCAGAAATAAAGGGATATCTTGAATATGGAGATAAAAGTACCATAGCTGGAGTTATTCTAAATAATATATCACCATCACTTTATCCTGATATGAAAATATTAATAGAAAACGGATTTTCTATAAAGTGTTTAGGGTATTTAGAAAAGGATGAGAATATTACTTTAAACAGCCGCCACCTAGGTCTTATAACACCAGATGGGGTTAATAATTTAGAGGGTATTATTGATTATCTAGGAGAGAAGGTACTTGAAACCCTAGATATAGATAGAATACTAAGGATAGCATCTAAGGCCCCTTATATAGAGGCTCCATTAAAGAATATTGATAAAGTAGACAATGTTAATATTGCTGTAGCATACGACATGGCATTTAACTTCTATTATAGGGAAAATATTAAGACTCTAGAAGAAATGGGAGCAAATATTATATATTTTAGCCCTTTAAGAGATAATTATATACCTGAAAATACCCATGGGATATACATTGGGGGAGGATACCCAGAGCTTTATTTACAGTTACTATCAGATAATACTTCTATGAAAAACAGCATACTTACTGCACTTAATAGCAGAATGCCTTGCATTGCAGAGTGTGGAGGATTTATGTACCTTAATAAAAGTATTAAGGGTGAGGATGAAGTAGAGTATCCTATGGTAGGCTACCTAAGTGGTGAATGTTATAAAAGCAGTAGCCTTGTTAGATTCGGATATATAAATATAACAGGGGATAATTCATTCCTTAAAGAAGGGGAAATAGCTAGGGGACATGAGTTTCATTATTATGACTGTACATGCAGCGGTGAGGATCTTTTAGCTAGTAAGCCACTAAGGCAGAGAACCTATAAATTAGGAGTGGTTAGTGAATCCCTATTTGCAGGGTTTCATCATACACATTTTTATTCTAATTTAGAGATTCCAAGAAGATTTATTACAAAGGCTAAAAAATACAAGGATAGTATTGGAGGATAATATGGCAAGGTCAATTATGATTCAAGGAACCATGTCTAGTGTAGGTAAGAGTATTATTACAACTGGTTTATGTAGAATACTTTCAAAGGATGGCTATAAGGTGGCGCCATTTAAGTCACAGAATATGTCATCACTTTCATATACCCTAGAGGATGGTGCTGTTATATCAACAGCACAGTTTCATCAGGCAAAGGCTTGTAATATAGCCCCATCACCTTTAATGAACCCAATTTTACTTAAAATAGAACCTATGGGGTGTAGAGTATATATTAATGGTGAAGACAAGGGGATAACTTCCTCTAAGAATTATTCAGATTCGAAGGATGATCTTCGCAGGATAATACTCGATTCCTATAATAAGCTTTCAAAGGATTATGATTATATTGTTATTGAAGGGGCAGGAAGCCCAGTTGAGATGAACCTTAATTCTAATGACATTGTTAATATGGGAGTTGCAAAGATTACTAATTCACCTGTTATATTAGTTTCGGATATAGAGCGTGGTGGGGTTTTTGCATCACTTTATGGAACATTAATGCTATTACCTGAGGATGAGAGAAGTAGAATTAAGGGATGCATTGTTAATAAGTTTAGAGGAAAAAGAGAGTCTATTGATTCATTATCATCTAAGATTGAGGAGATAACAGAAAAAGACCTAATTGGAATAGTTGACTATGGTGATTTTTATATAGATGATGAGGATACCTTAAGTAGATATGAAGATGGTAAGCCATTAAGCCAAGGTGATATAGAGGAGCAGTACGATAGGGTTGAGAAGCTTTTAAGAAGATGCCTTAACATAGATAGGATTTACTCTATATTAGAAGGTGGACATAATGGAGAATAATCTTATACATATTTACCATGGAGATGGTAAGGGCAAAACCACAGCAGCAATAGGACTTACTATTCGCTGCCTTGGAGCAGGTTTTAAGGTGCTGTTTTGTCAATTTCTTAAGGGGCAGGATACAAGTGAAATGAATATATTACTAAGCCTAGATGGAATAGATGTAAAAAGGGCACCTTCACCTAAAAAGTTTACATTCCAGATGAATAGTGAAGAATTAGAAAGACTTCGGGAAGATAATAATAGGTTTTTAGATGATATAATTAATAATCTTCAGGGATACAATATGCTTGTACTAGATGAGGTTATAGGAGCCTATAATAAAAATCTTTTAGATAGGGAAAGATTATTAGAATTATTAGATTCAAAGAGAAACTGTGAAATAGTTCTTACAGGACGGGACCCAGATAATGAGCTAATATCCAGAGGGGACTATGTTTCAGAAATAAAGAAAATTAAGCATCCCTATGACAAGGGGATACCTTCAAGAATAGGAATAGAGAGGTAGAAAATGTACTTAAACATACTTTCACCAAGTGACATAGAAGAAAGAAGCTTTCAAATAATAGAAAGTGAAATGGGAGAAGTTAATATTAAAAAGGAGTTTCTCCCTATACTTAAAAGGGTAATACATACCTCAGCAGACTTTGATTACATAGATAATATGTATTTTTCAGATGACGCTGTTGAGAAGTTTGTAGAGGTTATAAAAAGTGGAGGTAAGATAATAACCGATACAGAAATGGTTAGGTCAGGAATTAACAAGAAGGTTCTTAAGAAATATGGTGCAGAGGCACTGTGTTTTATGGGAGATGAGGATGTAGCTAAGGAAGCTAGGGAAAGAGGAATAACACGTGCAATTGTTAGTATGGAAAAAGCCTCAAAGCTTAACTGCCCACTTGTATTTGCAATAGGAAATGCACCTACTGCATTAATTAAGCTTCGAGAAATGATGGACAAAGGTCTTGTAAAGCCATACCTTATAATAGCTGTTCCAGTTGGATTTGTTAATGTAGTTGAGTCTAAGGAGCTAATTATAGATTCAGGAGTTAGCTGCATATCAGCTAGGGGACGTAAAGGTGGAAGTACAATAGCTGCAGCCATATGCAATGCAATGCTTTACAGTAATTGTTAGTATATCACATATCAAATTTATACTGAAAGTGAATCTTTTAAATTAAGGTATTCTAGGG
>NZ_JAVWJB010000039.1:0-16997 GCF_036639235.1 Clostridium sp. | reverse complement strand
GTTTAGTATCCCTTTAATAATGCAGCGTCAAAATACTCTATAACACTAATTACATTATTGTATCCATGAAGATTAAGTCTAAGTTCTATTTTTTTCTTAATCTTATCTCTTATTATCACTTCTTTAATAATTATTTCTCCGTAATCTTTATTAATATCTAGTTTTTTAATATTTCTATCTGTTGTAATATGTATTTTACCATACACTTCATTATTATTTTCTTTAAATATATCAATATTAAGAAATTCTAGTGGATCTATTTTACTTGAACAAAAAAATCTATACGCTTCACTACCCTCTTCATCTTCATAATCATCATAAAACATGTAGTTTTTTCTATTGTATAAGGCCTTATCAATCATATTAATATATTCCTTCTCAAGATTAAAAACCTTAGCTCCCATTCCACTCACCTCTAATTAATTCTGTCATAGCTTGTATATACATTCATACGCTTCCCCCTTGCAAATCCTGCAACAGTTATATTTAAACTGTTAGCAACTCTAAGTGCAAGCTTAGTCGGCGCTGAATGAGATATTACAACAGGTATTTTACCAACTGCGGCTTTAATAATAATATCTGATGAAACTCTACCAGTTGTTAATAGGACCTTATTTGATAAATCTATATTCTCAAGTAAGCATTTACCAATAACCTTATCAAGTGCATTATGTCTTCCTATATCCTCACATATAGATATAATCTTTTCTCCGTTACTTAATGCACAGCTATGAACTCCCCCTGTCTCCATAAAAAGCTCACAACTTTTATTAAAGTTATTCATCTGCTCTAGTAGTTTTAATACCTCAAATTCACCTTCAAACTTACATCTTTCTAGTGATTTTTCATTAATCATACTAATATGCATACTACCTTTTCCGCATCCTGATGATATGATTCTATCATTAAAATTATACTTTGACACCTTTTTGTTTAAGATTATATTTATGGTTTTATCATTTAAGTGAATACCTTCGATTTCACTTATACTTTTAATAACACCTTCACAGTACAAGAAACCTACCGCAAGTTCTTTAATTTTTTCAGGTGTTGTCATAAGTGTAATATATGGTGAATTATTTACCTGTATATTTATTGCAGTTTCTACTACTACATAATCTTCAATTTCTTCAAAACAATCAACTTTAAATCTTTTAACTAAGTGGCTTATCTTTTGCTCCATTACTTTGCTCCATTCTTAAAACTATTTATATAAATTATATCAATTAGTAAATACTTTGTCTAAAAAAATAAAACCAAGGAATACACCTTGGTTTTTATTCTATACGCTTATTTTCTCACTATTTTTTTTTTCTTCCTCTTGAGGAATTCTAACATATACTACCCAATATGCAAGTCCTACAAGTAAAACTCCACCTATAATGTTACCTATTGTAACAGGTATAATATTACCTATTGCACTAGCAATATTAACACTTTCAATTTTCTCTGGTGAAAGTGGTGAAGCCGCTACTATAGCTGGGTTAAGCTTTGCAAGTAATCCTATAGAGAAATAATACATATTAGCAACGCTATGTTCAAACCCTGAAGTTATAAATGTCATAATTGTAACCCATATAATCAGAATTTTTCCGGCAACATCCTTAGCAGCGTATGAACCCCATACTGCTAAGCATACAAGGAAGTTACATAATATACCACTCGCAAGTGCGTTTGTAAAGCTTAGATGTCCCTTATACTGTGCAACCTTAATTACATATGCCCCTAGTTTTGCATCATTACTTAATAAAAGTCCACTTAAATATATCAGTAGTGCTATCATAAAAGCACCAATAAAGTTCCCTATATATACAATAATAAGGTTCTTTATAAATTCGTAACCACTAATCTTCTTCTCCATATACGCTTGAATTAAAAGTGTGTTACCTGTGAAAAGCTCTGCTCCACATACTAATACAAGTACTAGTCCTATTGGGAATAGAGCACCTGCTACAAACTTTGCAATACCGTAGTCTGCAATACCATGTGACCCAACTGTTGAAACAAAGGCACCAAATGAAATAAATGCACCAGCTAGGATTGATAAAATCAATGTTTGAACTGGCTTTGTTTTACTTCCTTTCTTGATACCAATTTTAATTGTTTCTTCACAAATCTCAGGGGTCGTAAGCATCCTCTTCTCCATAATTAATCCTCCTAATTTATGTCGCCTAACAAAACTAAAATCCCTTTAATATAAATATATAAAATTTGCCATTCATGTCAACTATGTTAATAATGTATCAATTGAAATTACATTATAAAAAACATTCAAATTGTATTTATTTTTTAACCTATATATAATGTACTTATGTATATAAAAGGAGGACTTACTATGCTAGAAAATCTAAACCCAAAACCTGTCTTTAAATACTTTGAGGAAATATCTAAAATTCCTAGAGGATCTAAAAACGAAAAAGCCATCAGTGATTATTTAGTTGAATTTGCTAAGCAGCATTCACTTGAATATATTCAGGATGATTATTTAAATATTATAATCAGAAAACCTGGAACTAAAGGCTATGAAAACTCAAAAACTGTTATTCTTCAAGGTCATATGGATATGGTTTGCGAAAAAAATGCATCTTCAACTCATGACTTTTTAAATGACCCACTTAAACTAAGAATTGATGGAGACTTTATATATGCTACCGAAACAACTCTTGGTGCTGATAATGGTGTAGCAATCGCGTACTGCCTTGCAATACTAGAGTCAAATGATATAATGCACCCACCACTTGAAGTGTTGATTACAACCGAGGAGGAGATAGGAATGGGTGGTGCTATTAATCTATCCCATAATATCCTTAAGGGTGATATTATGATTAACATAGACTCTGAGGAAGAAGGTTGTCTACTTGTTAGCTGCTGTGGTGGCATTAAAACTTCAATAACAATTGATGTTACATATGATTCATTACCTAAAAACTTTAGTGAACTTAGTCTAGAGATTAAAGGTCTTAAAGGTGGTCATTCTGGAATGGATATAATTAAGCAACGTGGTAATGCTAATATAATCCTTGGACGACTGCTAAAATCATTAACAAAAAATTATGATTTACGTCTTTCATATTTTAATGGTGGCTCTAAAATGAATGCAATCCCTAGAGAAGCATTTGCTACAATAGCAGTTGAAAATAATATTATTGATGAAATTTCCAAAGAATGTATAAATGTATTTAATAGTATTAAAAGCGAGTATATTGGTGTAGATGATGGTATAATCTTCAATATTAACAAAACTAATACTAAAAAGGAATTTATGACTAAATATTCTTCACTAAATGTTATCAATTCATTAACAGTAATTCCAAATGGAGTAATCACTATGAGTAACCAGATTAAAGATCTTCCTGTAAGCTCTACTAACCTTGGGGTTGTTACTACAACTAATTCATCAGTAGTACTAGAAAGCGCTCTTAGAAGCTCTTCTAAGTCTCTTAAGGATCATCTTATTAATATTCACTCATCAATAGCTGATTCATTTAACGGAAGTATTAAGTTTGAGGGTGATTACCCAGAGTGGGAATATGAAGTGAATTCTCCTATTCGTAATAAGTTTATGAGTGTTTACAAGGACATGTTCCATAAAGAGCCTACTATATCAGCTATACATGCTGGTCTTGAATGTGGAATCATCAAAAGTAAATATCCATCACTTGATATTATTTCATTTGGACCGAATCATTTTGATGTACATAGCCCAGATGAACATCTGAGCATATCAAGCACAGAGAGAATGTATAACTATCTTCTTAATGTTTTAAAGGAAATAAAATAAGCAGGTGATAACACCTGCTTATTTTCCACAACACTTCTTGTACTTCTTTCCACTTCCACAAGTACATGGTTCATTTCTTCCTATTTTGTCTTCTTTAACAACTGTTCTTGATTGTCTGTAATCTCTTGCAATTGTTTCTCTTGCCTCAACTGAAAGTACATCATCCCACTCCTTAAGTGTAAATAACCACTCTGCCTTAGCATCTAGCATATTGTAGAATAATTTCTCAAAATCAACTTTAAGTTCAACATTTGTTGACTCCTCAAGTGAATCAAGATCAAATCCATCAACTAAGCTTGTTTCTATTCCTGACATGAATCCTGCAAAAGTTACGTTATCCATGTTAAACTTCTCAGCAAGTTCCTTAACAGTACCTGAAATTACTGCGTCTTTGTTTTCAAGAATTTGAACATATACGTCTCTTTCTTTTTCAAGGTATTCTTTCCAAAAGTTTTCGTTCTCTTGTTCAGTTCTATCAAGTTCTACTAAATCTTCCCATTGTGTAAAAAGGCTCATAATAATTAGCTCCTTATCTTTTATTAAATTTAAAAAGTATACTAATAAATAATATTATAAATTCTGGTTTATTTCAAGTATATTCAATAAATATTTCCCCTTACCTACTTATTCTAAACGTATAATCACTATTTCCACTTAAATTTTCACCTTTTTCCACCCTGATAAAAATATCTCCACTTATATTAATTATATTTTCACCACCTTGTAACTTAAACTTTTTATCTTTATTATAGGCAACTACACTAACATTACTAAACTTACTAAAGTTTATTATTAATTGTGTATTTCTATTTAATATTTTATAATAATCAATATCCTCTAGATACTCTATGCTTGAATTAATTTCATCTCCAATATTTATATTATATGCAAACTTTTCTTTATTGTTATATTCATAATTGTCATATATACTTTCTACTTTTTTAAATTTGATATTTTTATACCTCATCGGTATATATCCACGTTCTTTAATATCTCTCTCAAACTCACTATTTGTTTTAAAATTCACTACCGTTTTATCTTTATACCTAGCTTCACCATTAGAAGTTGATTCTAGTATTATTACCCCCTCCTTTGTTCTACCTAAAAATATGTATACGTGCTTACCCTTTGAATTTAATATATCCATTGCCTTTAATTTATTAATATTTATTTTCTTAAAGTATTTATCCATAGTTCTTGTTGATGTTCTTTCCTTAATATTAAATACCACATTAACAAACCCTGAACAATCTACTCCAGCTGTATTCTCAATATAACCAAGATTAGTATTGATATTTCCTGGCATATACCCCTTACTTAAAGCATCATCAAATCCACTAATTCCTTTTATATTTGAATCTTTAAGTGATGTTTGCCCACCATAGCAATATGGTATTCCAATATACATGCCTGAATCTAATAAATAATATGGTTTGACTATATTATTATTTATATTTACATACTTCTCCTTATCATAGGTCCATACATGATTAATCATACTCATAGCCCTATTAAAGGCATCATCTGACTTTACCCTACTGTATTTTACTCCATTAATAATACTTGGTAATAAGAAACAAATTACTGCTGCAAATAATACCCCACCTAAAATAAAATAATAATTTTTCTTTTTCTTTTTTCTTCTTAATAAAGGATGAAACTTCATTACATACCCCCTTTATAGTAATTATTATGTTATTTAAACTTTAAAAATGCAAAAAAGCTAGCAAATGCTAGCTTTTAATATTTTTACATATAAAATTCTCTAATTGTACTACAAACGTAATCTACTTCTTCCTTAGTTATCTCTGCATACATAGGAAGTGCAAGAATTTCTTTTGATATTTTTTCTGATACTGGGAAATCTCCTTCCTTATGACCTAGATACTTAAAACATTCTTGAAGATGAAGTGGTTTTGGGTAATATATACTAAATCCAATTTCCTTTTCTTTTAGGTAGTTTGCAAGTTCATCTCTTTTTTCTGCAAGTATATTAAATACATAATAAACATGCTTCTGATCTCCCTTAACCTTAGGAATTCTAACTCCATCAATATCCTTAAGTCCTTCTATGTACCATGAGGCAATTTCTTCTCTCTTTTCGATTGAACCCTTAATATACTTCATTTTAACTGATAATACTGCTGCTTGAATACTATCAAGCCTTGAGTTATATCCAATAAACTCGTGGTGATACTTCTTTGAAGCACCATGTACTCTATAAACCTTAGCCATTTCGTATAGCTTATCATCATTAGTAACTATCATTCCACCGTCACCGTAACCACCTAGTGTCTTCGTTGGGAAGAATGAGAATATACCAAAATCACCTATAGTTCCAGCATGCTTATATGAATCGCCATTACCCTTCCACCTCATACCAAATGCCTCAGCAGCATCCTCTAACACACTAATATTATGCTTATTTGCAATTTCCATAATTGCGTCCATATCAGCCATTTGAAGGAATAGGTGAACTGGAAGTATTCCTTTAGTCTTTTCATTTATCTTTTCTTCAATTAAATTCGCATCTATATTAAAAGTTTCCTCATCAATATCTACAAATATTGGTTTAGCCCCACATCTCGCAATACATGATGCTGATGCAAAGAATGTAAATGGGCTTGTTATAACCTCAGTACCCTCTTTATATCCAAGTATATCAGCTGCAAGAACAAGAGCATCTGTTCCTGATGCTACACCTATAGCATACTTTGCACCTGTAAACTCCTTAATTTCTTCCTCAAGCTTTTTAACTTCGGGTCCTAGTGTTGATACACCATTTTCGATACTTGAAAGTATAGCTTTATTAAATTCGTCTTTCTTTTCTTGATACTCTCTTTGAGAAGTATAAAAATTAACTTTCATAAATATATCTCCTTATTATGTTTATATAGTGTATATTATATCAAATAATTTTTTTTATATAAATACAAAATAAAACAAAAAGGGATGCATAACGCATCCCTTATAATATATTAAATTATTTATCACCAAAATGTCTATCAAGAAGACCCTTAAAAGCCTTACCATGACGAGCTTCATCCTTGCACATTTCATGAACAGTGTCATGAATCGCATCAAGGTTAAGTTGCTTAGCTCTTGTAGCAAGATCCTTCTTACCTTGGCAAGCTCCATGCTCAGCATCTACTCTTAATTGAAGATTCTTCTTAGTACTATCAGTTACAACTTCTCCAAGAAGTTCAGCAAATTTAGCAGCATGATCTGCTTCCTCAAATGCTATTCTCTTGTATGCTTCAGCAACCTCTGGGTATCCTTCTCTATCTGCTTGACGGCTCATAGCAAGGTACATACCAACTTCAGCACACTCCCCTAAGAAGTTAGCACGAAGACCTTCAACAATTTCAGGATCAACTCCCTTAGCAACTCCAATTACATGCTCATCTGCAAAGCTTAGTCCATCCCCTGATTGTTCTACAAACTTATCAGCTGGTGCGTTGCATAGTGGACATACCTCTATACAAGTATCTCCTTCGTGAACATATCCACAAATCGTACATACAAATTTCTTCATAATAAATCCCCCTAAAAATATAATTACTAAATATTTATATTTTTATCTTATCACAATAATTACTAATTTGCAATAAATATTGCATAATAATTATTATCGGAAGGTTATATTGTATTTTGTACAAACATATTATTAAAAATAGATATAAAAAAAACCAAGATTAAAAATCTTGGTCTGGTGAGTCACCAGGGAATCGAACCCTGGACAACTTGATTAAAAGTCAAGTGCTCTACCGACTGAGCTAGTGACTCACAATGGCTGGGCTAGTAGGATTCGAACCTACGCATGCGGGAGTCAAAGTCCCGTGCCTTACCGCTTGGCGATAACCCAACTTAGTGTGGCTCGCTGTTCATCAGCCAACCTACAATAGTTATTATATACATGATTTCAACATAAGTCAACACCTTTTGCAAAAAAAATTTTTTTTTTTATTTAGTACTTCATATCCATTATAATTAGTCTAATATAGAAAATCTTTACTGTAAATTTATTTAAAAGTGTATATAATGTAAATAGACAATAATATTATTAAAATATTAAGTAGTGCCATTAAGGAGGATAAAAATGGGTATAATAGACTGTAGAGAGATTTCTAAGAAAATTAAGTTATCTTTAGTTGATAGAATTCAAAGAGTTAATGACAAATATGGTGAAGTACCTCACCTTGAAATAGTTCAAGTAGGTGATCACCCATCATCAGCTTCATACGTTAAAAGTATCGTTAGAACCTGTGATGAACTGTCAGTAAATATGCACATAAGCAAATTTGATAAGGATATTAGCGAAGATGAACTTATTACTGAACTAAGTAATCTTAATAACGACGAGAGCATCCATGGCATTATAATTCAATTCCCACTACCTGAAGGATTTGATCAAAATAAGGTTGCAAATTCAATTCTTCCACTTAAAGATGTTGACTGTGTTCACTCTGAGAACCTAGGAAACCTGTTCATGGGAGAACCTAATGTTATTCCATGTACACCAAAGGGGATTATACGTTCTTTAAAGGAAAGTAATGTATCCCTACAAGGAAAAGATGTTGTTATCGTAGGTTCTGGTAGAACTGTTGGTAAACCAATATCTCAGCTTCTACTAATGGAAAATGCTACTGTAACTTTATGCCATATATTTACTAAGTCATTAAAAAGTCACACAGAAAATGCAGACGTTATTATTGCAGCTGCTGGTAAAGCATCTCTTATAACTGAAGATATGGTTAAAGAAGGTGTTATTATTGCTGATGCTGGTATTAATGTTTTAGATGGTAAGGTTTGTGGTGATGTTGACTTTGAAAATGTGTCAAAGAAAGCTTCACTTATAACTCCAGTACCTGGTGGTGTTGGGGCAATGACAAATTCTATGCTTATTGAAAATCTTATTGATCTATTTGAAATTCAAAAGAACAACTAAAACTAAAGCTGTTTATGAAGTTATGCTTCACAAACAGCTTTTTTATTGTTTATTTTATATAAACTAACAAGTCCCTTTATACTAACATATTTTAGGTTTTTCGAAAGATTGTCCGCTATTTGAAGGACTAATAAATTGTTAACATTCTCTCTTCCTATATCCTTTTTAAGCCTCTTAAGGCAAGCTATACTCCCATCATTATGCTTTTTCATATGATTTTTTATAAGCTTTGTTACATCATCTATAAATTCATCCTCATAATTCCACTTTTTAAGAATATCCCTAGCCATAATACTTGAAGCTATATCATGATTCTTAAAATGCCCTACTCCATTTTCATCTATTGTAAAACAGTTAGGCTTAGCTATATCATGAAATAATGCAGCATATCTGAGTACTTTAGATTTAGGAACTAATGATGTTACAGACATTATATGATTAAAAACATCTCTATTATGATATTTAGTCTTTTGATTAAAGTTGTAACATAATGAGAGTTCAGGTAGAAAATCCTTTAGAACATTTAGATTTTCAAGTTTATGAAAAATTACATCTACATAATCACTTAATATAACTTTATTAAACTCATCCTTAGCTCCTTCTTCTAAGTTACCAAAGAATATTCCGTTTTTTATCTTCTCTTCATCCTTTTCATTAATATTAATATTAAGCTCCACAGAATCCCTAACTAGTCTTAACACTTCCTCTAATGTATAGGGTGATTCACTTCTTATTTTATGCGCTTTCATAAATATCCCCTTTCCATACTGTCACTTTTATTGTACCCTAATATGGTAAGCAAAATAAATATTTGATAAAATATATACTAACTTAACAAAAGGAGAAATGTATATGGATAAATTGTTATTTGGAATCTCAGGACTTCCACTTGGAGAAAACACTCAGAAATTCACATATAAAACAGGTATTGACTACTTAAATTCAATATCACTTGACGCTATGGAACTACCCTTTGTTCGTAGTGTTAATGTTACTGATAAAAATAAGGATGGCATTAATGAAGTAAAATCTCAACATAACTTTTATTTATCAGCCCATGGTTCATACTTTATAAATCTTAATGCAGAAGAAAAAGAAAAACAAGAAAAGTCTATTGAACGAATACTAAATGGTGCAAATGCCTTAAAAAAAGTTGGTGGTAAAAGTCTAGTATTCCACCCAGGTTTTTATCTAAAAGACTCTAAGGAGGAAACATTTGAGACTATTTTAAATAACCTAGCTTCACTTCCTGACATAGGTATTGATTATAGACTTGAAACCACAGGAAAGCCTACTCAATTTGGAGATCTTTATGAACTAGTTGAAATATGTAAGCAGGTTCCTACTTGTAAACTATGTGTAGACTTTTCACATCTTCATGCTAGAGGTAATGGTATATTAAAGGATTATAAAGATTTTTATGAAGTCCTTGAACATATTGAAAATAACCTTTCAAAAAGTGCAATAGAAGATATGCATATTCATATGTCTGGTATACACTATGGACCTAAGGGTGAAAAAAATCACCTTCCATTCTTAGAAAGTGATTTTAATTTTATAGCTTGCCTTAAAGCTTTAAAAGATTTTGGTGCAAAGGGATGTATTATATGCGAGAGCCCAATACTTGAAAAGGATGCTCTACTTCTTAAAGAAACATACGAAAACCTATAAAAAAAGGGCTTATAGCCCTTTTTTTATTTTATGGTAACCTTATTATCTACGTAATCAATAACTACCTTACTATTTTCTTTTATATTACCTTTTAGATACTCTTCACAAACCTTATCTTCAATATTTTTTTGAATAGCACGTCTTAATGGTCTTGCACCATACTTGCTATCATATCCTACCTCTAATAAGTAATCCTTAAGCGAATCTGTAACTTCAATTGTAATATTCTTATCAATAGCCTCTTCAAATACTTCCTTAAGCATAATATTAATAATATCCTTAAGCTCATCCTTAGTTAATGAGTTAAATACTATAATATCGTCGATTCTATTTAAGAACTCAGGCTTAAAGTGTTCCTTAAGTGCTTCGTTAACACTTTCTTCAAGTCTAATTTGGTCATTTTGAGCAAACCCTATTGATGAACCCTTAAAGTTTGTTCCTGCATTAGATGTCATAACAATAATAGTATTTTCAAATGATACAGTTTTTCCCTGTGAATCAGTTAACCTACCATCCTCTAGTATTTGAAGTAACATATTAAATACATCTTGATGAGCTTTTTCGATCTCATCTAAAAGAATAACTGAATATGGCTTTCTTCTTACCTTTTCAGTAAGCTGTCCCCCTTCATCATATCCTACATATCCTGGAGGTGCTCCTATAAGCTTTGATACAGTATGTTTTTCCATATATTCTGACATATCTATTCTAATTAAAGCATCTTCACTATTAAATAGTTCCTTAGCTAAGGTTTTCACTAACTGAGTTTTACCAACACCAGTTGGCCCAACAAAAATAAATGAGGACGGCTTTTTCTTCTTCTTAAAACCTGATCTATTACGTCTTATCGCCTTAGAAAGTGACTCAATAGCCTTCTTCTGTCCAATAACATTCTCTTTAATTCTATCTTCAAGTGCAAGAAGTCTTTGTGCTTCATCTTCAGTAATTCTTTGAACTGGAATCTTAGTCCACTGCTCTACTACAGATGCAACATCCTCAATCTTAAGCTTTATATTATTAACCTTACTTTCAAGTGCTTCCTTTGACTCTTTTAGCTTTAATTCATCCATTTTATAGTTAGCAAGGTTTTCGTAATCCTGCTTATCCCTAGCTATCTCCATTAATGAATTAATATTATCTAGCTTATCATTTATAACAATTAAATCTGTTATTTCTGTTGCATTAAGGTTAACCTTTGATGCAGCTTCATCTATAACATCAATTGCTTTATCTGGAAGGAATCTATCTCTTATATATCTTTCTGACAAAAGTACCGCTTCTTTAATTACATCATCTTCAATAATAACTCTATGATGCTCCTCATAGTACCTTTTAATGCCCTTAATAATTTCAATTGTTTCTAAAACTGTAGGTTCCTCAACATATACAGGCTGAAATCTTCTTTCAAGTGCAGCATCTTTTTCTATATGTTTTCTGTATTCATCAAGGGTTGTAGTTCCTATTAATTGTATTTCACCACGGGCTAATGCTGGCTTTAAGATATTTGCAGCATTCATAGCTCCACCTTGAACTTCTCCAGCTCCCATAATATTATGAATTTCATCTATAACAACTACAATTTCTCTATTAGCTTCCTTAACTTCATCTATTATAGCTTTCATTCTGCCTTCAAATTGACCTCTAAACTGTGTTCCTGCAACAACTGCAGTTAGGTCTAATAGATATACCTTAATGCTACGAAGTTTTTCAGGCACATCACCCTTAGCAATTCTAAGTGCTAACCCCTCTGCAATTGCAGTTTTACCAACTCCAGGCTCTCCTATTAAAACAGGATTATTCTTGCTCCTTCTATTAAGAATCTGAATAGCCCTTTGAATCTCTTCACTTCTACCTATAACCTCATCGATTTTTCCCTCAGCTGCAAGTGCTGTTAAATTAACTCCATAGGTATCAAGATTCTTTGTCTTTTTATTTTTAGATTTAGACTTTTTCTCTGATTTATCATTAAGAGATTTTTTAAAGTCTTCCTCATCAATCTCTATTTCTTCATTCTCATCATCATCATCCTTCTTAATAGGATTTAGAAGCTGTGAAAAGAAATTACTATCAGTAAGCTCATCAAAGTTCATATCCTTAAGCATATTATCCATCTGCTCATTAAGATTCTCTATTTCATCCTGTGTAATACCACTTTGCTGCATAATTTGGTCTAGTACTGGTATTCCAGCATCCTTAGCACAATCTATACACAGTGCAAGTGTCTTACTCTCTCCATCTACTATTTTAGTTGTATATATAACAGCAAGATTCTTGTTACAAACTGAACAAATCTTCAATTCTATCAACTCCTTATAGTCAATATTTAAATGCCAAAGTTAATCAAATAACATACACATATCTTAGTATATTAGAAAACATTATATCACTTCATAGTTTAATTTTCTAGGTGTCTACTATATGTTCTCTATTTGCCAATCAATTTCCTTTATATTATTAAGTTTAAGAAATTCATTAACCTTAGAAAATGGCTTGCTACCTAAAAATCCTCTTCTTGCTGAAAGGGGGCTTGGATGTGGTGACTTAATTATTAAATGATGATTACCCTTAATTAAACACTCCTTATCCTGTGCAAATTTACCCCATAAAATAAACACTACTGGCTTATCTCTCTCACTAATCATAGATATTACATTGTCAGTAAAAATAGTCCACCCAATATTCTTATGGGAGTTTGGTGTAGCTTCTTTTACTGTTAATGTGGTGTTAAGTAGTAAAACTCCCTGATCTGCCCACTTTTTTAAATATCCATTATTGGGAATATAACATCCAAGATCATTTTTAAGTTCCTTATAAATATTTTTCAGGGATGGTGGTATCTTAATTCCCCTATTTACAGAAAAACTCAAACCATGGGCTTGGTTAGCACCATGGTATGGATCTTGCCCTAATATAACTACACTTATATTACTAAATGATGTATATCTAAATGCATTAAAAATATCCTTATATTGTGGATATACAGTATTTACTTTATATTCATTTTCAACCTTTTTTAACATATCCATAAAGTACTCTTTTTTAATCTCTTCCAATAAGATATTATCCCAATCATTATTAAACTTAAGCATTTCTCACCTATTGAACATTAAGTATAAAGCACTTTAGGTATAATGACTCCTCATAATTCCACATAAATGGATGATCCTTCGCCTGAGTCTTAACTTCTACTTCACGAATAACTTTTCTAGCATCTCTAGCTGCTTCTTGAAGCATCTCTCTAAATATTTCTGGATACATATAATGTGAACAGGATGCAGTAACTAAGAATCCACCTGGCTTTACAAGCTTCATTCCACGTAGGTTTATCTCCTTATATCCCTTATATGCGCTTTTAATTTTCTTAGCTGACTTAGTAAATGCAGGAGGATCTAGTATAACAACATCAAATTGCTTTCCTTCTTCCTGATAGTCACGAAGTTGATCAAATGCATTAACACATACAAAGTCAATTTTATCTTCAAGTCCATTTAACTTTGCATTTTCTGTTGCAGTATCAATAGCATGTTGTGATATATCAATAGCAGTAACTTTTTTTGCTCCAAAATAAGCTGCGTGCATTGCAAAAGGACCAGTATGACAGAAACAATCAAGAACCTCAGCATCTTTAACTATATCCTTAAGTGCTAATCTATTTTCTCTCTGGTCAAGGAAGTATCCAGTCTTTTGTCCATCCTTAATATCCACCATCATTTTAATACCATTTTCATTAATAATTGTATTAGTATCAAACTCTCCATATAAAAAGCCCTTCTTTTGCTCAAGACCTTCTAACTCACGTACATTATTATCATTTCTTTCATATATCCCCTTAGGATTAATAATCTCAACTAAAAGTTCAACTATCATATCCTTATACTGATCTATACCAAGTGTTAGTGTTTGAATAGATAAATAGTCATTAAACTTATCTACAATAATTCCTGGTAATCCATCTGCTTCACCATATATAACTCTACAACTACTAGTATCAACTACCTTTTTTCTGTATTCCCAGGCCGCAGAAATTTTCCTCTTAAAAAAGTCTCTATCTATCTCTTCCTTAAGGTTTCTAGTCATAATTCTAACTCTTATCATAGAATTATCATTAATATATCCTTTACCTAAAAATTTACCTTTAGGATTATATACACCAACTATATCTCCATTTTCATACTCACCTTCTACTTTATCTATTTCATTTGAGTATACCCATGGATGTCCCTTTTCTGTTCTTTTTCTTATGTTTGATTTTAAGTATATTTTAGTCATATAATTCTCCTTCGTATCTTAACTCTATTATTATAATTATATCATAAAAAAGTAACCTAAGCATAAGCTTAGGTTACTTTTACTTGCCTTCACAGCACTTCTTGTATTTTTTTCCACTACCGCAGAAACAATTATCATTACGTCCAATATTTTTTAAAACTTCATTCATAGGATTACCCTTAAGTTTCCATAAAGGAATACTTATTTTTATCTTATTAACATAGTTTTCAACATCAACCCTATGAATAAATTCGCTATTAATTCCATTTATAATATAATCAACAATTTCATTGTTTGGATAATCATTGTTAATCATAAATCCTGCATTACTAATAAGTGACTCAGTATCAAGTGGTAGCATTTTAAAGTTCTTAGTAATGTACTCATATAATCCAAAGTTGTCCTCATTATAATTAAATGCATCTTCCATACCAAATGTATATATAACCTTAATCCCAGGATATAAATAATCAAGTGGTGATGATTTATGTGCCTCTACTATTGACTCTGGATTTTCAGCCTTATAGTAATAGTAAATATCTCCTGATGACTTTATAAGGATACTGTTTTTAGCTGCATTATCTAGCATTTTTTCAAACTTATCATATGACTTGTCCTCTTCTAGAGTTTTAACAAGCATATCATATAGATCCCTTTTAGCTAAAGCTCCATAAAAATACAATAATCCTGAAGCTGCTCTTAACCACTTTTGAGTATTACTAACTGAGTCTGATATTTTAGCATCCTCAACATTGGCTTTTACCATATCGAAAATATCTCTTGGAATAGAAGCGTATACTACATCATTTATTTTTCCTGTATATACAATACCCCAGTTTCTAAGACTTAGCATTAGTTTAAATTGAGCTAAATCCTCTAAATTTACAATTGTTGCTCCATTTTTCGGAATCATCATAAGAAGCATATAATATTCTCTCTCAGTTATATTATGTAATATATCAACTAAGTTACCCTTTATTACTTCTTCTAGCTTTTCTATTAATTGACCCTTAGTATATGAACTAACACCTTTTACCTCAAGTGTTCTTCTTATATTGGTAAGTTCATCCTTTGTCATAATATTAAGATAATCATTAAGATTAAAGTCTTCGCTTACTGGTGCAACTAGCTTACTCTTTATCTTCTCAATCTCTCTTTCGAATATCTCATTTTGCATATAATCACCTACATCTATAGTATTTTAAATCTCTAATAATCATAAAAATTTTACCCTAAAGTACATATACAGTCAAGCTTTCATTACTTTATAATATAATCAATGTCTCTAAATAAAACTTCTTTTTCTTTTTTAGTTAAATCTCTCCACTTTCCAATTGGCATATCAGATAGATTTATATTCATTATTCTTATTCTATTAAGCTTCCTAACTATATAACCAAAGGCTGCACACATTTTTCTAATTTGACGATTACGCCCCTCTGTTAATATAATCCTAAATGTTCTATCGTTAACCTTCTCAACAAAACATTTTTTTGTAGGCTTACCTTCTATTAACACACCATTTCCCATTTTATATATGAACTCGTTAGTAATTTTCTTATCAACAGTTACAATATATTCTTTATCATGGTTATTTTCTGACCTTAATATTTTATTAACTATATCTCCATCGTTAGTTAGTAAAATAAGTCCCTGTGAATCCTTATCAAGTCTTCCTATTGGGAATATTCTTTCACTATGATTAATAAAAGCTACAATATTTCCTTTTATATGCTTCTCTGTTGTACATGTAATACCAACAGGTTTATTTAAAGCAATATATACCTTATTTGAAGTTACTGCTAAGTTTTGTCCATTAACCTTAACAATATCATTTTCCTTAACTCTATCCCCAAGTGTAGCTATATTATCATTTATTGTAACATTTCCTGACTCTATAAGCTTATCTGCTTCACGTCTTGAACAAAATCCTGTTTCACTTATATATTTATTTAATCTCAAAGTATCTCCTCCGAAAATATTTTAATAAGAAAATATATATAAAAGAAAAACCTAGTACTTTCATACTAGGTTTGGTGCCTCGAGCCGGAATCGAACCAGCGACACGTGGATTTTCAATCCACTGCTCTACCGACTGAGCTATCGAGGCATATTTGGTGGGCCTTCAGGGGCTCGAACCCCGGACCTACCGGTTATGAGCCGGTTGCTCTAACCAACTGAGCTAAAGACCCATATGGTGGAGATAAGCGGGATCGAACCGCTGACCCCCTGCGTGCAAGGCAGGTGCTCTCCCAGCTGAGCTATATCCCCATATTAGCAATTGGCTAAAATTAAAAGAATATGTAATAGTTCTTTCAAAACTGCACA
>NZ_JAVWJB010000038.1:0-17289 GCF_036639235.1 Clostridium sp. | reverse complement strand
ATTTAAGTATTTTCTTATATGAATGTTGTACAGGGCTAACTTATTTCACCATGATACTAACTCTGTCTGATAAAGGCCAGGGTTGGTGTCTTTGAAAAAGCCACGATACTAATAACTTCTAGTTATTAGTTTATTGATGATATGAAAAAAAGGTTTCATTTAAGCCAATTTAATTATTTCTTAATTACTATGAAGCGGCTGCATCTGTTTTCTGGGTAGATGAAGCCATTGTCTATTTTTATAAGGGTTTCGTTAAGGAAGGTGGTTACTGTAGGAACTTCTAGGTCTTTTAGGTTAAAGTATTTTTTGAAGAAGTTAATAGCATCATTCATATCCTCAAAGTATTGTGGGAAGCTAAAGTTTATTTCCTTGTATTCATAATCTACATTAAATGAGCTGAGCATTGTATGTATATCATCCTCAGGTTCACTTCTTTGTGTAAGAAGGCTTCTACCTAGCTTTTTTTCTAATATGTTTGCTCCGAATTTATACTTGTCCTTCTCATGGTGGGATATAATAAATACATAGTCGGTTGCTAGGTTTATTATTTTTTCCATAGAGGAATAGGACTTAGTAACTGATGAAGCAAAGGCATTAATAATAATATTATGCTTGCTAAGTAAAATAGTCTCAAATGGTGAGGTTATAAGCTCGATATTAGTGGCTTCTTCTTCAATGCATTTAAGTTGAAGAAACTCTCTCATATTAATAGAGAAATCTAATGCTGTGACTTTTTCAGCAGATTTAGATAGGGGAAGGGCAAATGCACCTGTACCACTGCCTATATCGAGTACAGATTTTCCTTTAATATCTACATATTTAGAAATCTCATCTAAAAATATCTTTGGATATTCGCAGTTTTTGTGGCTTAGAGCCTTATCATACCAGTAAATTCTATTATGATCATTTGAGAAATAATTATTTCTAATTACATTATCACCTTTAAAGTGATTTTGTAGCATATCTAAAATAGTTTGAAGTAATGAACTACGATTCTCACATGTAACATTAATAATATCTACGTCATCCCTATTTCTTATAGAGTTAAGAAATGGGGCATCACGATCTTTGAGTATTCCTATAACTAGCTTAGGGCTTTCAAATGAGTCTATAATAGACTGTTTAAATAGGGGGGAGTTAGACTCCATAACACCTATTTCATCTAAAACAATAACATCTCTCTCCATAATGCTTCTATTCATTACAGCAATTGAAGCCTTCTCAAATTCTTCAGGAAATATGTTCATGTCAAATGAGGAATCAGTACTTCTTAGTTTTGCTATTATAAAATTATCTATTCCATTAAAAAGTGATGATAGTATAAATGTTTTGGTTTCTGTTGAACCTATTTGATTAATATACCTATCAACTTTAAATCCTCCTATAGAAAGGTTAAGTCTTTCGATTATCTTATATAATAGTGTTGTTTTGCCAACCCCAGTATGACCTGTTAATAATATATTCTTCATATAAATCCCCTTCCACTAGTTTTAATACCATAATACAGGAAAATGTCGAAATAATCTAGTAAGTATAACGCTATGTAAAATAGATTAATTAACCCTATGTAAATGAATAAAACAAGGCTAAGCTGTAAAAAAATATAAATGTAAAATATTTAGTTAGTATGAATCTGATATAATATAATAAATTATTAAATTAAAAGAGTCGGAGGAATTAATATATATGGAAAAAACACAAAAATTATTCTACAGTGACCAGAACCTAAAAGAATTTAAGGCTAATATTATACATTTAGAGAAAAAAGACGAAAACTATCATATGGTGCTAGATGCTACAGCATTTTTCCCAGGTGGAGGAGGTCAACCATGTGACCTTGGAAAAATAGAAAACGTAGAGATTATTGATGTTTACGAAGAAAACTTAGTAATATACCATGTTTCTAAGGATGAGCCGAAGAAAAAGGAGAATGTTAAGTGCAGTATAGATTGGGATAGAAGAATCGACGGAGCACAGCAACATCTTGCACAGCACATCTTATCAGGGTGTTTTTATGATTATTTTAATGCTAATACGGTAGGGTTCCATTTAGGAGCAGAGATAAGTACAGTTGATATTTTTGGATTTTTAGAAGAGGATAAGATAAGAGAAGCTGAGGCTCTTGCTAATGAAATGATTAAGAGAAGCCTTAAAGTTGAAGTTTTAACTCCAACTAAGGGTGAACTTAAGAAATTAAAGCTAAGAAGAGATTTACCAAAGACTAATGAAGAAATTAGAGTTGTTAAGATTGAAGACCTTGACGTTAACGCTTGTTGCGGAATACATCCATCAAATACATTAGAGGTTCAGCTTATTAAGATAAAAAGATGGGAAAAAAATAAGGGAAATACTAGGATTGAGTACTTAGCAGGAAACAGAGCTATAAATGATACTTTTAAAAGGGAAGCCATTTTAAGAGATATTTGTCGCGCATTAAACACAGGTGAAAATGATCTGCTTAAAACAGTTACTAATATAATGAACAGCTCAAAAACCCAGTCAGAGGATATAAAAAAACTTAAAACAATGCTTTCAGAATATGAAATTAAGGAGCTTATTGATAGTAGCACTAAGGTTTCAGATGTTGAGGTTATATCTAAGACATTTAAGGGTGAGGATACAAAATACCTTGCAAGACTATCAGCTAAGCTTACAGAGGAAGGCAAAAGAGTTGTATTATTTGCATCAATAAACGAAGATAAGGTTAATATGATATTCACTTCATCAAAGGGAATCAAAAAGGTTAATATGAGTGACATTCTAAGAGACGCTATAACCCTTATTGATGGAAAAGGTGGAGGAAGTCAGTTCCTTGCACAGGGTGCAGGAAAAAATGCTAGCAATATAGATAGTGCCATGGATTATGCGCAAAGAATTATTATAGGTACACTATAAGTAGGCTTCACTTCAACAGTTTTATAATAGGTAGTTATGGGTTACAGGCAATTAAACAAGGAGTGAGTAGGGTGAAAAATTTTAAAATATCTACAAAACTAATTTTAAGTTATATAACTTGTTTTGTAGTAGTTATTGCTATTGGCGCTGCTGGAATAGTTAGCAATAGCAAAATTAACAAAATGGCTGAGGGTCTTTATTATAGTAATATTAAAGGAATAACTTCTCTAGCTAAAATAGATAAGAACGTTGAGAAGGTGTTCCAGGATCAAATTATTATTCTAAATTACTATGATGAGACAAGGCTTCAACAATTTAAAAAAGAGATTCAAGAGCTTTCAGTAGTTAATGCTGAGGCTGTTAAGGTATATAATTCAGTAGACCTTGATGCAAAGGACAAAAAGCTTATTGATTCTATCGAGGCGGATTTAAAGAATTATTATGAAGAGACTAATAAATTTATAGCACTTATGGAAAGTAAGAATATTAAGGGAGCAACTACACAGTTTGGAGTAGTTGCAGATACTAAAAAGCCTTTATCTAAGGATATAGAAGAAATAATAAAGTACAATGATGAGGTAGCAGCAAATGATATTAAGCTATTAAATAAGGAGTTCCTATTTAATAGAGATATGATATTCTTTATAACATTAGGTGCTACAGTAATAGCAATATTATTTGCATATTTAATTATTAAGGGGATTAACCGTTCACTTAGGGGAATTGGTGAGTTCGCTGACAAAATGGCAAATTATGATTTATCAGAGGATGTTGATATTAGGGTAAATGACGAAATAGGAATTGTTGCAGCTGGGCTTAATAAGGCTCAAAGTAATACAAAGAACCTAATTTCTAATTTATCAGGAACATCACAGGGAATGAGTGCCTTAAGTGAGGAACTTGCTGCTACTGTTGAGGAGGTTTCATCACAACTTGAAACTATTAACATGGCAACAGGAGAAGTAAAAAGCGGTGCCCAGCAATCAGCAGCTGCTACACAGCAGTTAACAGCATTTATAGAGCAGGTTACAGCTAATGTTGAAGCATTATCAAATAAGGCTGAAACTGGAAGTAGCAATGCTAAGGATATAATGGAAAGAGCTGCTAAGATTGAAGAGGAAAGTAGGCTAGCTGCTAAAACTACTTCAACAGTATATAAAAGCGTTGAGGAAAAGGTGATTCAAGGCATTGAAAGTGGTAAGGTAGTTAATGAAATTAAGTCAATGGCAGATACAATAGCATCTATTTCCCAGCAAACAAACCTACTAGCTCTAAATGCAGCAATAGAGGCTGCAAGGGCTGGGGAATCAGGCCGTGGATTTGCTGTAGTTGCAGACGAGGTTAGAAAGCTTGCAGAACAATCTTCAAGTGAGGTTGACCTTGTTAAGACTACAATAGACAAGGTTCAAGGTGCATTTGAAAGTCTATCTTCAAGTAGTAATGAGCTTTTAGGATTTGTTAGTAAGGAAATAGAACCTTTACTTGATAAGTTTGTTGAAACTGGTGAGAACTACGAAAGAGATGGAGTTTTTGTAAACGAAATGTCTAGAGATATAGCAGATATGACTAAAGATATTACAGATGCAGTTGAGCAAATATGTGAAGGTATACAGGGAATAGCCCAAAGTGCACAGGCTGCAGCTGAGGCTATGGAAGGCGTTGGAGAAGGTGTTAATGAGACAACTATGGCTGTTGAACAGGTTGCTATGAGTAGCCAAGAACAGGCAGAAATGGCCCAAAACATATCTTCTTTAGTAGAGCAATTTAAAATATAAACACAAAGGGACTGTCTTATAAGAGATAGTCCCTTTAAAGTTATTACAGCTAGGGCACCATACCACCATATATCAAGGAATCCATCATATACTACCTGTACTAGAGTATACGAAAAGTTATTACAAAATTAAATTGTTTTGAAAAAGACCTTTTTATACTTATTTTTAGAATTTATAAATACTAATAGTGATATAATAATTAATAATTAAAAGTTAAGGTGTTGATATTATGAAGTTTTTAAAGAAAAAAAGATCTATTATAGCTATAGTGGTTATTTTACTTATGATAACCCCACTTACGGTTTTTGCAAGACCAGGTGGAGGTAAGGGTGGATTTAGTGGAGGAAGCAAGGGAGGATTCGTAGCTCCTAAAAGCCATTCATCATCATACTCAAATAGCTATAGAAGAGGAGGATTCTTCTTTGGTTCTCCATTTGGAAGAATAATGTCTGGTATAGCAATGTTTTCACTTGGGGGAGTTGCACTAGTAGGTGGAGGATTATACCTTGCTAGTAGAGGGGTTTTTAGAGGCGGAAAAAGAAACTCAGGAGGAGGCAATAATTACAGCCAAGGAGGAGGAAATCCTAATATAAATAATTTTAAAAGAGAAGACAATGGGTTTAATAATCCTTCAAATGTTATTGGAATTGCCTCAAATGAAGGTTCTTCATGGAGACATGATGACCTTAAAAATAGGGCCAGTGACGTATTCTATGGATATGCAACTGGGTGGATGAATAGAGACTTAAATTTCTCAAGGGAATATCTTAGTGAAAGGTATTTTGAGGAAGTTAACTCGAAGCTTCAATGGATGAGTGTTAGAGGTGAAGTTAATATTCTTAAAGACTATAAGCTACTTAATCTAACTCCTGTGTCAGTAGTAGATAGACCGGGAGATAATGATGATGTGGTATGGATACTTGTTGAGGCATCATCAATTGACTATACAATAAACGAAAAAACAAATCAGGTAATAGATGGTGACCAAAGATACCCTAATTCCTATAGTGAATACTGGAGATTCATTAAAGAAAGAGGAAATTGGGTTTTAGATGATATTCGCCAAATACATGAGGCATCACCAAATAACCTATCATAAACATAAGAACAGGCTATTTCTAAGTAATTTTAGAAATAGCCTGATTTTTTATTTTGTAAAGTATGCTATTCCAATGCTTTGAGGTCCTACATGAAGACCTATTACAGGCCCAATAGAACCAATGTAGGGCTTAATACCTGTTTTAGATTCTATAATAGAGGCAAGGTTCTCACCTTCCTCAGGTGAGTTAATATGGTGAACTATAATTCCACCAAGTGCTTTGCCTTCTATATCCTCTAAAAGCTTAGATAAAATAGTGTCTATAGCTTTTTTCTTAGTTCTTACCTTAGTGAAAAGGGTAGTTTCACCATTCTCTACTGTTAGTATAGGCTTAATCTGGAGTATTTTTCCAAAAAGTGCAGATGCACCGCCTATTCTACCACCCTTATGAAGATATTCAAGTGTATGTGGAGTAAATAAGAATCTACTATTAGCCTGAACAGCCTTAGCAGTATTAATAACCTCCTCTAAGGTCTTACCTTCTAAAGCAGCTTTAGCAGCTTCAATAACCATAAATCCCATTTGCATACAGTTGGTAAGGGAGTCTATTAGGTGAATATCTGCATTAGGGTAGTTATCACGAACCATTGATGCAGCAAGGTTAGTACTTGAGTATGTACCACTCATTTTTGAGGATAGAAAAATCCCAACAACAGTATCTGAAGACTTAACAATATCTTCAAATACTTTATATATCTCCATTGGAGAAGGTTGTGAAGATGTTGGAATATTATTAAGGTTAGCCATTTCTGTATAGAATGTATCATTTGATAAATCAAGTTCTCTGTATGACTTATCATTCATCGTAACATTAAGAGAAATAACTTTAATGTCGTATTCTTCTAGTAGAGCCTTAGGTATATAGGCTGTACTGTCGGTTACTATTTTTATAGCCATAAACTAGTCCTCCATAGTTAGAATGTATTTAAATATATAAATAACATTATAACCATTTTGTAATTATAATAACAAGGATATATGATATAATTTAAAAAATATATTTTGGGAGGTTATCATGAATAAGCTAAAAAAGGCAATTGCTTCTATAATAATAGCATCACTAGGTATGCTAACACTTGTATCATGTTCATCAGGAGGAAGTGATGTTTCACTTAAGAGTATTGATGAATCAGTAACTAAGACTACAGATGTATCTTTCCTGAAGAAGGTTGATGATGAGGTTTTAGAGCAATTATACGGCATTAAAAAAGGTGATGTTGAAGAATACTTCGGATACTATACACCTGTAAACGTTAAGGCTGATGAGATTATAGTTCTTAAGGCTAAGGACGAGAAGGCTGCTAAGGAGTTACTTGGTAAGGTAGAGCAGAGAGTTAAGAACCAAGAGCAGGCTTTTGAAAGATATTTACCAGAGGTATATGACCAAATAAAGGCACATGTATTAAAACAAAATGGTAATTATGTGTTTATGGTAATTTCACCAGATGTTGAAAAAATATCAAAAACAATTGATGAATCAACAAAATAGTATATTATTACAGTAGAATAAGGGATGCCTATAGGTTATAGGGCATCCTATTTTAATTTATAAGAAGTTTAAGAGGTGACATATGGTTTTTAGCAGTCTTTTATTCCTGTTTATATTTCTTCCTATATTTTTAGGAGTTTATTTCTTAGCACCTAAGGGAGTTAAAAATGGGGTGTTATTAATATTCAGTCTTATATTTTATGGCTGGGGTGAGCCTATTTATATTGTTTTAATGATATTTTCAACAGTTTTTGATTTCTATAATGGGATCATAATAGATAAATATAGACACCGCAGAAAATTAGTTAAAACCATATTTATCGGTTCATTAATTATTAACTTTGGAATGCTTGGGGTTTTTAAATACTCAGGTTTCATTGTTGATAGTGTTAATAACTTTTTAGGTACAAGCATTGATTTTCAGGGGTTACCCCTTCCTATAGGGATATCATTTTATACATTCCAGACACTTTCATATGTTATAGATGTATATTTAGATAAGGTTAAGGTTCAAAGAAATATCATTTCATTCGGAGCATATATCTCAATGTTCCCTCAGCTTATAGCAGGGCCAATTGTTAGATATGCATCTGTTGAAAATCAAATGGATAATAGAAAAACAACACTAGATGACTTTTCAGAGGGTGTTTATAGATTTTTAGGTGGACTATTTAAGAAGGTTATAATAGCTAATAATATAGGGCTTTTATGGGCTACTGTTAAGGCATCAGAGTTTAGTAACATGAGTATGTTAACTGCTTGGCTTGGAATTATTGCATTTACCCTTCAAATATACTTTGACTTTAGTGGATATTCAGATATGGCAATAGGACTTGGTAAGATGATAGGATTCCATTTCCCTGAGAACTTTAATTATCCATATATAAGTAAAAGCATAACTGAGTTTTGGAGAAGGTGGCATATATCCCTTGGAACATGGTTTAGGGAATATGTGTACATTCCAATGGGAGGAAATAAGGTTAAGGTAAGCCGTCATATATTTAATCTTTTAACTGTGTGGATGCTAACAGGGCTTTGGCATGGAGCTGCGTGGAACTTTGTATTTTGGGGACTGTATTTTGGAGTTATATTAATAGTTGAGAAATTTATTATTAAGGATATATTAGTTAGACTTCCGTCTTCTATTCAGCATATATACGCCCTATTACTAGTTTTAATAGGCTTTGTTATATTTGAAATCGATTCCTTAACTGGTATTAAGGAATATGTAGGGGCAATGTTTATAAATACTAACTTTATAGATAGTGCAGGACTATATTATTTAACAAGCTATGGAGTTGTTATATTAATTGGATGTATATTAGCAACACCTTTAGTTAAGATTATAGCCCAGAAAATTAAAGACTCTAAGGTTAATATTATAATACCAATAGTTCAGTTAGCATTGTTTATAGTTTGTATATGTTATTTAGTTAATGATACTTATAATCCATTTTTATATTTTAGGTTTTAGGAGGGAGAATATATGGGAAAGACATATAAGATTACAATGATTGCTATATTTATTATTCCTTTAATAGCATTCTCTCTATTGCTTTTATTAACTGATGATAGGGATTTCTCAGAAAGTGAGAATAGGGTATTACAGACTATGCCAGAGTTTAGTACCTATGGGCTATTTAAAGGAAAATACACTAAAACTTTTGAAACATATATATCAGACCAGTTTCCTTTTAGAGATAGTTTTGTAGCAGGAAAAACCATGCTAGATAAATCTATGCTTAAAAAAGAAGGAAATGGTGTTTATTTTGGAGATAATGGATATTTACTTCAAAAGATTAATACTCCATCAGAAAGTACTATGGATAAGGCGGTAAACAATATTTTAGCTATGAAGAAGGAAGGCTATAAAATAAGTACATTATTTATACCATCCTCGGCTCTTGTATATAATAACCTACTTCCAAAGTATGTAGATCCTGAAAAGGAGAATGATTCATTAGATTATTTAAAAAACTCTCTTTCAGGTAAGGTTAATAATATAGAACTTAGAAATGATTTAATAGGAGAAAGAGATAATTACCTATATTATAGAACAGATCATCATTTAACTAGTAGAGGAAGTTATAGAGTATATAGGTCATATATGGACTCTATTAATAGGCCTTCACATAATATAGCTGACTATAGGATAGAAGATGCATCAAATAGCTTCTATGGAAGTTTATATTCTAAGGTTATTGATATAAGCTTATCCCCTGATACTATAAATTTATATCATCTTAGAAATTCTGAGAGTAGCTATAGGGTTACTAGGGATGGAAAGGTATATAATGATATATACTTTAGGGAAAGACTTAAAGAAAAGGATAAGTATAAGGTGTTTTTAAATGATAACTATCCTTATATGAAGATAACAGGTAACCAGAAGGCAAGTGAGGATTTAGTTATTATTAAGGACTCCTATGCTAATAGTATAATACCTTTTTTACTAGACCATTATAGAAGTATCCACGTGGTAGACCCAAGGTACTATAATACAGGCATGAAAGATGTTTTAGAGAGTATTAACTGTAAAAAACTACTTTATATATTCTCCCTTGAGAATATTAATTTCATAAAATAAATAAAAACAGCTCCTTGGTATTTCCAGACTACCAAGGAGCTGTTTTTGTAGGTTAAATGTCGAATAAATTTTTGTTAGGCGTATATCTTGTCTTTATTATAAGTGAAAATGTTACCAGAATCTAATAGTTAAAACTGATTATGGTAAGCCTATGTATAGGTAAAATTTATTCCAGACTTTGATATAGAGAGAATAAATAACAAAGTTTTACATAATAGAAAATTACTATAAATAATTTGTCATAATTTAATAGAAAAACGCAGTATTATCCTATATTATTGTATATGTAATGTATATATTTGAAATTATATTCATATAATGTTTAATTTTACTAATGAAGTATAGGAGAATTTGATTATGAAAAAACCTTGTATTGAATTTATAAATGCATGTGCATGATGTGATATGTATAGACCCTTAGTTGAAGGGCTTTCAAGTCAGTATCATGGAGTAGTAGATACTAAAATATATGTGGTAGGTAAGGATTTTGACTACATAAGAAAGTATGGACCAATAATGAAAAGTGTAGTTATTATCAATGAAAAGAAGAAGATAGATAATCTATCAAAGAAGAGTATAGAAGATGCCTTTGAAGAGGCTATTAGAATGGGAAGTTAGGAGGAAATAGTATGACAGACTTTATTATGGATGTTTTAACAACCTCCTATAATGCGCTACTTGGATCAGCTGATTGGCTAGTTATTAGCTTTTTATTTGCAGGTATTATGAGAAACTTTGTATCACCTGAAAAGTTCCAAAGAATGCTTGGAAATAACAAGCTATCTTCAATATTTAAGAGTATTTTATCAGGGATGGTACTTCCTATTTGTAGCTGTGGAACATTTCCTATTGCTATAAGTATGTATTATTCAGGTGCATACCTTGGGCCGACACTTACATTTTTAACAGCAAATCCAGTGCTTAATCCTATAGCAATACTATTAAGTATTGGGTTACTTGGACCTGAAATAACAATTATATATGTTATTACTGGACTTGTTATATCAATTATTGTAGGTCTTGTTGCAAACAGGTTTGGAGGAAGTGAGGTTTCAGCATTTGATGAGGTAGCCTTAGAAGCTACACTTGAGCTTGAAGAGGATAAGGAAAGTATACTTAGTAGAATTAAGTCAGGTATTCACTGGGCTATATTTGATTTATCAATGATGGTATCTAAGTATGTTGTTATAGGCATGATTCTTGTTGGAACATTAATATGTTTATCAGAATCTACTGGACTTCAAAGTATATTAATGGACCCTAACCTTATTTCACTTGGAAGTATAGCTATACTTGCTGGGATTATGTATGTATGTGCAGTTGGGCATATACCTTTTGTAGCAGCGCTTATAGCTACAGGGGTAGCCCCTGGAGTTGCAATAACTTTTCTTATGGCAGGAGCAGCAACTAATATTCCAGAGCTTATGACATTATATAAGGTAGTTGGAAAAAGATCAGTTCTTATATACTTTTCAATTGTTGTAATAGGTTCTATTATGGGAGGCTATGTTGCTAACATGATATTACTTCCTGATTTTACACCTGTTATGAACTATTCAAGTGCAACAGGAACTGTTGAGATGGCTAGGAAGTTTATGATTACTTTCCCCTACTGGTTTAAGAGTATATGTAGCATTTTCATAATAGGAATAGGGGTTATATCAATATATAAAAGTATTATTCCATATTTACATAAGATTAAGAGGGCGTAGATATGATGAAATATATGAAATTAATTCTAGGAATAAGTATGTTAGTTATTTCACTAACACTTGCTTCATGCTCACCTAAGAGCTTAGAGAAGCCTAATAAGGAGAGTATGGGACTTAACTTTTTTAAAGAGAGTCATAGTGATGCAAAGATAATAAAGCATAGTGATGGGGATATTAATAGTGATGGTAAAGATGACACTGTAGTAATATTTTCCCATGAACATGAGGGTAAGAAAGAGATTGCATTTACTGTTATATTATCAGGTGAAGGTGGATTTAAGAAGCTTGACCATTACAGGGCACCACTTGATAACCAAAACATAGATATTAAGGATACGGACGGGGACAAGTTAAATGAGTTCGTAATATCAGGTTCTAAAAATGGAGAACTTGGTATTGGAATATACAAAATAGAAAAGGATAAGGTTATAGACCTATTTGGTTCAGGTAGTATGGAGGCATGCTGATAGTACTATTTAGAACAGTTTGTTCTATAAATTATCAAAGTTTAGGAGGGTATTATGAATAAGGGAGTTAAGAAACTTATTGCTACTGCAGTTATGTGTTCAGTTATCGCATCACTAGCTGTTGGATGTAGCAGCAAAACACAAGAAACAGCTGCTGTTAAGGATGATTACACAATTAATCTTGGTTACTACAATTGTGACCATATGACAGCTGCACCAATTGCTGAGAAGGCTGGAATCTATGAGAAGAACGGTCTTAAGGTTAAGGTTACAGGAAACGGTAAGGTTCCTGAGGCTATGGCAGCAGGGAAGATGGATGCTGGATACATAGGAATTACAGGTGCATACCTTGCAACTAAGAAGAATGTTCCACTAATGGTTGGAGCTAACAACCATATTGGAGGATCATACTACTTAGTAACTTCAGAGGATATTACAGATGCTAAGCAATTACTAGGACAAAAGCTTGGAATTGGTACAGAGCCAGATACAGATACTGCATGGGTAGAAATTGCTAGAAAGCTTGGACTACCAAAGGAAGGCAAGAACTATCAACCACTTGATTTTAACAGTTCAACAGATGCAATACTTGCACTTAAAACAGGACAAATCAAGGGATTTACTACTTGCGACCCATGGGCATCACTTGCTGAACATGAAAAGGCAGGAAAGATATTTACTGAGTACAAGGGACCAAATGATGAGTTCTCAGTATGTTGTACATTTACTCTTAATAAGAACTTTGTGGACAAGCACCCAGAGCTTGCTGAAAAGCTAGTTAAGAGCCATGTTGAAGCTATTAAGTATATGTATACTCACCCAACAGAGTCAGCTAAGATATTTGCTGAAGCTTATAAAGTGCCAGAGGAAGTTGCATTAAACACAATACATAAGAAAACAGTTGGAGAAGGAAGAACTATTACTTGGGAGGCTAATAAGGATGGATTTGAACGTGACCTAGCAGCTAGCAAGGCAGTAGATCCAGACTTTAAGGATATTAAGGTTGAAGACCTACTTAAGGAAGACTACATTAAGGGTCTTAAGTTAGAGAGCTTTAATGACTTCATTAAGAAGGACGTAGAAAGTAACTTCCCAGTGGGAATGAAGTATGAAGACTGGAAGAAGAAGATAAGTGAACTTGGAATTTAGTATTAGAAAGTTAATACTTGGAGCTATTCTAATAGTAGGAATAATAATATTTTTTATTCCTCTAGGAGGAAAAGAAAGGGCTATAAAAATAGTTACTTCAGATGATAGTTCATCAATTGTTATTAATCATATGGGAAAGACCATGGGCTTAGCCCTTGAGAAATCTGATATAGAAACAGTATCACTTGGTGACTGCTGAAGTTCTAGTAGTAAGTGGGCTCTGAGTTCAGATGCTGCTGATATAGCTATTATTTGTTCATCCTTAGCAAAGGAGTTTTTAAAGGATAATAATGAATTTGTAGAGGTTGGCGATGTTGTGATGAATGCTGATATTTTAGTAGGATCTAAAAACCCTGCTAAAATAGGTGTTCCACAAAATAGGGTAGATAAATATGAACTTCTAATGAAAAAGTTTGGTAAGGACATAGATATTAAGCCTATAAAAAGTACAACCCTTCCCTATGTTTTAGAAAAGGGAGAGGTTGATGCAATATTAGTAGATGCATATGTAGCTGTAGGGCTAGACAACATTATGGAGGGGACTAATCACATACAAGGGGATTACCCCTCCTATACTATGATATCTACTAAAAAGTTCTATGAAAGTGAAGAGTTTCAGGAATTTAAGAGTATGTACAACAAAGGAGTAGATGAGCTTAAGAATGACAATTTTCTTAATACATATCTACTTAAAAGAGGAAAATCAAGTGAAAGGAGAGTTGATAAATGGAGAAAGTGGCATGTTACGATCCAAAAGCTTCCGTAGTTCAGGGTAAGAAAAGTTATAAGGATCTTATATATAAAGTAGTTTTGTTTACTATTCTTATAGGAATATGGCAAATAGCTGCTACAACTATTAACAGTGACCTATTATGCCCAAAACCAATGGATGTATTCCGAAGATTCTTTGAGAATATTAAGGACCCGGTTATTATTGAAAACGTAACTATTACACTAGTTAGAGTAATTAAAGGTTTTATGTGGTCAATGATAATAGGAGTTCCACTAGGTCTTTTAATGGGTCTATCTAGAACAGCTAACAAGCTTGTTGGTGGACTAGTAGACTCTGTGAAGCAGGTTCCTATTATGGCTTGGGTTCCATTAACAATTATTTGGCTTGGAATAGGAGATGGACCTACTATATTTCTAATAGCATTTTCAGGACTTTTCCCTGTTATTCTTAATACGATACACGGGGTTAGAAACATATCACCTGATTACTATCATGCTGCTAGAAGTATGGGAGGAGGAGCAATTAGTGTATTTAAGGACGTTGTTATTCCCTCAAGTATTCCAGATATATTAACAGGAGCAAGACTTGCAATAAGTGCAGGATGGATGAGCGTTATCTGAGCGGAGTTCATTGCGACTAGTGCCGGTCTTGGCTACTCAATGGTTGAAGCCCAGGGAAGAATGCAAACGGATTCCCTGATGGCTCTTATGATATTAGCAGCTCTTGTTGGATTCTTTATAGATAGACTGCTACAGTTTGTAAACACATCTCTTACAAAATGGAGGTATGTAAAGTAATGAAGGTTTCTATAGAAAATGTATCAAAGTCATTTAAGAATGGAAAAAAGATAAGTGACATATTAGAAAATATTAACCTAACAATTAATGAGGGAGAGTTTGTAACACTACTTGGTCCCTCAGGATGCGGAAAAACAACATTACTTACTATAATTGCAGGGTTCCAAAAAGCAACTGCAGGGGAGATTAAGGTAAGTGGAAAGTTAGTAACAAAGCCAGGTCCTGATAGGGGATTTGTATTTCAGAACTATGCCCTATTTCCTTGGATGACAGTTAAGAATAATATTCTCTACCCTATGAAACAGCAAAGGGTTCCAAAGAATGAGAGAATAGAAAGATTAAATAATCTACTTAAAATGTCACATCTAGAGGGGAAGGAAGAACTATATCCTCACCAAATTTCAGGTGGAATGAAGCAAAGAGTTGCTGTAATTAGATCACTTGCTTGTAAGCCTGAGGTTCTTCTAATGGACGAGCCGCTAGGTGCAGTAGACTTTCAAATGAGACAAATACTTCAAGAGGAACTTGAGGATATTTGGATTCAGGATAGAACTACAGTGCTAATGGTAACACATGATGTAGATGAGGCTATTTACATGAGTGATAGGGTTATTGTTATGTCTACAAACCATGGAGAAATTATTGAGGACATTAAGATTAATCTTGATAGACCTAGAAGGGCATACAGAAATTCTAAGGAATATGACAACTATAAGGTATATCTAACTTCAGTACTGAAGAAGGCTCTTAATTATGAGGAAGATATGGAGAAGATAATATGATACCGCAGAACAATAAAATGCTTGGGGACTACCTATATGATGATGTTTACGTAGATAGTATCCATTCAAGATTAACAGGTGAAGAAAAACGTATAAGATTATTTATTATAAATTACATAATAGACAAGGGAGTGGGATTTGATTTAGGCCTATTAACAGAGGATACATGTAGATTATTATCAGTAGATTACTCTAAAATCAATGAAACTATTAAGTCTATGTCAGGAAAAGAAGGGTTCTTTGTAGAGGATAATATAGTTAAGTTTATATACCCAGTGTCATCAGTGAAAACTCCCCATAGAGTTACACTAGAGGATGGAAGAGAATATAGTGCTATGTGTGCTATAGATTCACTTGGGTCAACTTTTACATTTAAATCTAATACTAAGATTAATTCAAAATGTGCATGTTGTGGGGAGAGTATATCAGTTGAGGTTGAGGATGGTCAGGTTAAAAACCCATCACACAGCAAAATATATGTACTTCATGCTAATATGAAAAAGTTTAAAAACTATGGTAATAGCTGCTGAAATATTATGAATTTCTTCTGTAAGGAGAGTCATTTTGATAAGTGGTTAGAGGGGAAGAATATAGACAGTGATCTATACTTTAAGCTTTCCCTTAGTGATGCACTTGAAGCATCTGAAATGGTGTTTAAGTTAGATTAATAATTTAAGGGGGATATAATAATGAAGGTAGCTTACGTTATAAGTTCAGCAAACACAAGAAGAATACTTAGGGACATGATAGTTCCACAATTAGAGAAGGGGAACCACGGAGCAGAGGTTGCTGGAATGTTCTTTGTATTTGATAATACATACATGCTTACTAAGGGAGATGAAGTTGGAGATAGACTTCAGAAGATAAGCGAAGAAACAGGAATGATTCTACTAGCATGTGACCAATGTGCAATTGAAAGAAAGATTGATGATAAGCTTGTTGATAGTGCAGCAATTGGGTGCTTCCCAGTACTATATGCATCACTTAGCTCAGCAGGAATTGACCAAGTTATAACATTATAATTTAAGCATTTTAAGGCCTTAACATAGCAGAAGTTAGGGTCTTTTTTATTTACATAGAATAGGGTAATAATTATGCCAACTCATATTAGGAAAAACGATTAGGATATTTGTCATATTTAATAGAAAAAATATGTAAACTTCTATAGTATTTAATATATAAGCTATTAGAAGGTGATTGTGTGAAAAGAGGAAGAAAAATTGTTTTACTAAGCCACTGTATACTAAACTGTAACGCTAAGGTAGAAGGCCTTAGTAGCTATGGAGCTATGAAGTTTAGAATAATAGAGAAGCTACATAAAATGGACATTGGAATAATTCAACTTCCTTGTCCAGAGATGCACATATACGGAATAAAAAGATGGGGACATACTAAGGAACAATTTGACAACATGCACTATAGAAAAGAAGCAAGAAACATACTAGAGTCTATAGCACTTCAGGTTAAGAATTATATAGATAATGGATATAAGGTAATAGGCATAATTGGAATAGACGGAAGCCCAAGCTGTGGAGTTAATATAACCTGTAGCGGTGAATGGGGTGGAGAGTTTAAATGTATAGACAACTACGAAAAAGCACTTAACACCCTAAAGGTAATAGAAGAAAAGGGAGTATTCATGGAAGAAGCAGAAAAACTATTCAATGAAATGAACATTAACATACCTTTCACAGCCATTCGTGAAGAAGGAGTGGAACTATCAATAGACAGACTACTCCTACAAGAAGCATAGAAGTATAAATTATTTAGTCATTAATAAAGTAAGTAGAGTTAACAGGGCCTA
>NZ_JAVWJB010000037.1:0-18933 GCF_036639235.1 Clostridium sp. | reverse complement strand
GGTTTAATTGGTGGAGGCGAGGGGAATCGAACCCCTGTCCGAAAGCATAAAAACTTAAGCATCTCCGAGTGCAGTTCTTGTTTTGAGATTCCCCCTATCTAGCGCCCAAGAACAGGCTCTAGATTTCGGTAGCTTCATAAATTCCGTTCCTACCTCAAAGCTTTGGTAGGCTCGTTTCCCTACTTATTTGACACCCTGGTCCTAAGTCGTAGGCCTCCTAGGCAGGATGAGCAGCAATTAAGCTGCTAGTGCGTAATTTTCGTTTTTTGCGTTTATATTTAAACTTCCCAGTTTTTAACGAGGTTCAGGTCCTCGACTCGCTTCCTAAACCTTTATTACCCCCGTCGAATGCCTTGACGCCCCCATGTATATAAAGCAGAATATCTGCTTATAAACTAGTACTTCTCACGTAGTGAACGTTCAATGTCACGTTGTGCGTCTTTCTTAGCAATGTCTTGACGTTTGTCATAAAGCTTCTTACCCTTAGCTACTGCTATCTTAACCTTAACAAGTCCACGCACTTCATATAGTGCAAGAGGTACAAGTGTTAGGCCTTCTTGGGTAGTACACTGTTCTAGCTTTCTTATTTCACTTTTGTGAAGAAGAAGCCGTCTAACTCTTAAAGGGTCTTTGTTGAATATATTACCCTTCTCGTATGGACTTATGTGAAGATTACTTAGGAATATCTCACCATTCTTAATATATGCATAGCTATCTTTAAGATTGGCCTTACCTAGCTTAACTGACTTAACCTCAGTTCCATATAGCTCTATTCCAGCTTCATATGTCTCTTCAATAAAGTAATCATGTCTTGCTTTTCTGTTTTCAGCTAGTGTGTTACTCTTTCCCTTCATTCTATCACCTACAATCCTTACGTAGTAGTTAATTATATAGTGGAATATATTAAAAGTCAACTATATGAATTATCTACCTAACTTGTAATAGTATACCCTACTACCCTATACATTATATCATAATATTTATATAAATAGTAGTAAATATTATAGATTAAAATTCTGTAAGTAAAACTATGGGAAACTTACAAGGAAGTCTCCCATTTAAATTCTATGCCTCTACTTCTTCCTCTTCACTCTTAACATTAACAAGTGCAAAGTCAATAGTTCTAGTTTCTATATCAGCCTTAGTTACCCTAATTCTAACCTTATCACCAAGCTTATAAGTCTTCTTACTTGATTCACCGATCATCATATGACGGCTTTCGTCGTAGATGTAGTAATCATCCTCAAGGTGACTTATGTGTACAAGCCCCTCTATAGTGTTAGGCAGTTCAACGAATATACCAAAGCCTGTAACTGATGAAATAAGTCCATCGTACTCTTCACCAATTCTCTCTGACATGTATTCTGCCTTCTTAAGATCATCTGTCTCTCTTTCTGCTTCCTGTGCTACTCTTTCCATTTCACTTGACTGCTTAGATGCATCAACAACAAACTTCTTGTATCTAGCTTCCTTGTTAGTGTCTATTCTTCCATGGATAAAGTCCTTAATAATTCTATGAATTACAAGGTCAGGATAACGTCTTATAGGAGACGTAAAGTGGCAGTAATACTTAGCTGCAAGTCCATAATGCCCTGTACACTCTTCAAAATACTTAGCTTTCTTAAGTGATCTTAGTAGTAGAGTAGATACTATAGTCTCCTCACTTTTACCCTTAACCTCTTCAAGAAGCTTTTGTAGAGCCTTTGGGTGGACTTCCTTACCTGGTCTTAGGTAATACCCTAAATTATATACAAACTCACTAAATGCAAGTAACTTCTCTTCATTTGGCTTCTCATGTATTCTATATACAAATGGAGTACCACTCCAGAACATATACTCTGCAATAGTTTCATTACATACAAGCATAAACTCCTCAATCATACGATTAGCAATTTCCCTCTCATATGGCTTAATATCTATAGGGCGTCCCTCTTCATTAAGAATTATCTTACATTCTTCAAATTCAAAATCAAGTGCTCCTCTATTCTTCCTCTTCTCGTGAAGAATCTCACATAGTTCCTTCATGTTGTTAAACTCTTCAAGAAGATAATCATATCTCTTAACAAGTTCAGGGTCACCATCACGAAGAATCTTAGTAACATCTGTATAAGTCATTCTCTCACATGTCTTAATTACACTTTCGAATACCTCATGTTCTAGAACACGACCATTCTCATCTATAACCATCATGCAAGTAAGTGTTAATCTATCAACTCTTGGGTTAAGTGAACATATACCGTTACTTAGCTTACGAGGTAGCATCGGAATAACTCTATCTACTAAGTATACACTTGTAGCTCTCATATAAGCTTCCTTGTCTAGAGGGTTATTCTCACGTACATAATGTGATACGTCTGCAATATGAACCCCTAGTCTAAACTTACCACCTGAAAGCTTCTCAATACTTATAGCATCATCAAGGTCCTTAGCATCTTCTCCGTCTATTGTAACAATCTTAAGATCCCTAAGGTCTCGTCTACCTTTGTAGTCTCTCTCTGGAATCTCCTCTGGTATACCTGCTGCAAACTCCTCAACCTTACGTGGGAATTCTTCAGGTAAATTATACTTCTTAATAATAGAAATAATATCTACTCCAACATCATCCTTATGTCCTAAAATCTCAACAATCTTACCCTCAGGGCTACGTCTATTTTCAGGCCATTTAGTAACCTCACAAACTACCTTCTCGCCTGTTTTAGCACCTTTAATGCTATTCTTAGCAATAAATATATCTGTGTTAATCTTAGTGTCATCTGGAACTACAAATCCAAAATAACCACTTTTTTCGAATGTACCAACAATTCTAGTGTTAGCACGGGTTATGATTCTAACAATCTCTCCCTCTGTTCTCTTACCTGTTTCTGAAGCATCACGGACTACCTTAGCTATAACAGTATCGCCATTCATAGCTGAATTCATATTCTCAGCTGGAATAAATAAATCCTCGCTTCCCTCAATCTCAGGTATTACAAAGCCGAATCCTTTAGAATGACCTTGAAGTCTTCCCTTAATGAATCCAAGTCTTTCTGGAGATACGTACTTATCCTTTCTTGTCTTAATAATAGCGCCCTCATTTTCCATTTGGTTAAGAACCTCTAGGAACATCTCCATATCCTTCTTACCAAAATCAAAAATAATCGCTATCTCTTCTGCCTTAAGCGGCTTATATGCCTCTTCACGCATAAAAGCTAAAATCTGTTCTTTTACTTTACTCAAATTATCACCTCAAAATATAGTAAATACTATATATATTCAATCTATGTTAGTATCTATTTCTATTATTATACTTATATACTCATATTATTCCAAAAATATAAAAACTCCTATCAATAGCTTAATAACTAGAGATAGGAGTAATTCTTCAAATTATAGGTTCGCTACATATGATAGCGCTATAGTAGTTATAACAAATAATATCGCTAGGAAAATAGTAAGTTTTTGCATCTTACCTTCATATGTTCTACCCTTATTCTTCTTGAAAAAGTTGTCACCGTCTTCTGCTGGTCCCCCACCAAAAGCTGCACCTAGTCCTGCCTGCTTAGCTGGTTGTGCAAGTATTACAACTGCAAGGGCTATACAAACAAGTATATGAATAATAGTTATTGCTGTACTCAAAGTCTACACCTCCTAGCATCTAATCTCTAACATATCTATTGTAGCACAAATGAATCTAAATTCCAATTACTTCTTTAAGTTATAGAAAGCATCCATACCAGCATACTTAGCTACTGACCCTAGTTCATCTTCTATTCTAAGAAGTTGGTTGTACTTAGCAACTCTGTCTGTTCTAGCAGGAGCTCCTGTTTTGATTTGTCCTGCGTTCATAGCAACAACAAGGTCTGCTATAGTTGTATCTTCACTTTCACCTGATCTATGTGAAACTATTGATGTGTACTTAGCAGTCTTAGCAAGTTCAATAGCATCTATTGTTTCAGTAAGTGTACCAATTTGGTTAAGCTTAATAAGAATTGAGTTAGCTGTATGTGAATCAATTCCTCTTGAAAGTCTCTTAGTGTTAGTAACGAATAGATCGTCTCCAACTAACTGGATCTTTGAACCTAGCTTATCAGTAAGCATTTTCCATCCTTCCCAGTCCTCTTCATCTAGTCCGTCTTCTAGTGAGATAATTGGGTATCTATCTGCAAGGTCAGCCCAGAAGTCAACCATTTCAGCTGGTGAAAGAACTCTTCCTTCTCCCTCTAGGTGGTACTTACCATCCTTAAATAGTTCAGTTGCAGCAGCGTCGATTGCAATTTTAACCTGCTCACCTGCTACATATCCTGCTGCCTTAATAGCATCAAGAATAATAAGAATAGCTTCTTCGTTTGACTTAAGGTCTGGAGCAAATCCACCCTCATCTCCTATAGCTGTGTTGTAACCCTTAGCTGAAAGAGTCTTCTTAAGTGAATGGTATATTTCTGTACACATTCTTAGAGCTTCTCTAAAGCTTTCAGCTCCAACTGGCATAACCATAAACTCTTGAATATCAACGTTGTTATCAGCATGCTTACCACCGTTTAGTATGTTCATCATTGGAACTGGTAGAGTCTTCGCATTAACTCCTCCAATGTATTGGTATAGTGGCATTCCAAGTGACTTTGCAGCAGCTCTTGCAACAGCTAGTGACACACCAAGAATCGCGTTAGCTCCAAGCTTACCCTTATTCTCAGTTCCATCTAACCATAGAAGTGTTTCGTCAACTAGAGTTTGGTCAAATGCGTTCATTCCGATTAGCTCTTCAGCAATAATAGTGTTTACGTTATCAACAGCAGCTAAAACTCCCTTACCAAGGTATCTTTCCTTGTCACCATCTCTTAGTTCAACAGCTTCAAAAGCTCCTGTTGATGCACCTGATGGTACAATAGCGTATTCACTAGTTCCATCTGCTAGAACAACCTCAACCTCAACAGTTGGGTTAGCTCTTGAATCAAGTACTTCTCTTCCTATAACGTCTATAATTTCTACGTATCTTTTCATTGTTATTCCTCCTCGATTATCTATTAATTAGGTTCTCACCTGTAATTTCTTCTGGTATATTAAGGTCCATAGTCTTAAGTATAGTTGGAGCTATATCAGAAATCTTACCATCTTCTTTAAATGATACATCTCCCTCACCTATAACTATAAAAGGAACCTTATTAGATGTATGTGCAGTAAATGGCGCCTTAGTATCCATATCTAGCATCTTCTCTGCATTACCGTGGTCTGCTGTAATAAATACGCTACCACTTACTTTTAAAACCTTATCTACTACTTTGCCTACACACTTATCCACCATCTCAACAGCCTTAATAGCCGCTGATAGGCTTCCTGTATGACCAACCATATCAGGGTTAGCATAGTTAATTAGAATAAAGTCATATATTCCTGATTCTATTTCATTAATAACTCTTTCAGTTACCTCTTCAGCACTCATCTCTGGCTGAAGGTCATATGTTGCAACCTTAGGAGATGCTACAAGAATTCTATCCTCACCCTCCATAGGAGCCTCTACACCTCCATTAAAGAAGAATGTTACATGGGCGTACTTTTCTGTTTCTGCAATTCTAAGTTGTCTTTTTCCCATGCTGCTTAGGTATTCACCTAAAGTATTGTTAAGGTTAACCGGTTTATATGCAGTATCTAGATTCTCAAGGTTCTTATCATATTGAGTCATAGACACAAAATAAGTCTCTAAATAATCTCTTTGAAAGTTATCAAAGCTTCTTTCAGTAATAGCCCTTGTTAATTCACGTGCTCTATCAGGTCTAAAATTAAAGAAAATAACTGAATCGTAACTTTCTATCCCCTTAGCTCCCTTAATAACACATGGAACCACAAATTCATCATATACATCACTATCATATGAAGCTTTTACTGCATTAACTGCTGATTCAAATACTTCTCCAGTTAAAGTAGTCATAGCATTATATGCCTTTTCTACTCTTTCCCATCTATTGTCTCTATCCATTGCATAGTAACGTCCTGCAATAGTTGCAATTTTACCGCATCCAATAGATTTCATATTCTCCTCAAGCTTAGTTATAAAATCTAATGCACTTTGAGGTGGTACATCACGGCCATCTAGGAATGGATGTACATATACATTGTCTAGTCCATTATCCTTACATACCTTAATTAAGGCTATAAGGTGGTCTATATGACTATGAACTCCACCATCTGATAAAAGTCCTAGTAAGTGAATAGCTGAGTTATTCCTCTTAGCATAATCAATAGCCTTTAAGAAAGCTTCATTCTTAAAGAATCCTCCCTCAGCTATTTCTTTATTTATTCTAGTAAGTTCTTGGTAAACAATTCTTCCAGCACCTATATTTAGGTGTCCAACTTCTGAGTTACCCATTTGCCCCTCAGGTAATCCAACTGAAAGTCCACTAGCATTAAGGCTAGTATGAGGATAATTCTTAAAATACCCATCAATATTTGGAGTGTTTGCCATACTTACCGCATTATATTCTGTAGTTTCACTGATACCAAATCCATCAAGGATCATAAGTACCTTTGGAGATTTTTTCATAAGTTTTCCTCCTTAGAAGTTAACAATACCAGAAAAATCTTCTGCCTTAAGTGCAGCGCCACCTACAAGTGCACCATCAATATCACTTTCAGCCATTTGTTCCTTAATTGTTGAAGGCTTAACGCTTCCACCATACTGAATTCTTATGCTTTCAGCAGTAGCTTCACCATATAGTGACTTAACAGTTTCACGTACAAACTTAATTGTATCGTTAGCTTCACTACTTGTTGCTGTCTTACCTGTTCCTATTGCCCAGATTGGCTCATATGCAATAACCATGCTAGAAACCTTATCTGCATCAAGACCACTAAGTCCAGCCTTTATTTGAGACTCTATTTTAGAGTTTGTTTTACCCTCTTCTCTTTCTGAAAGAGTTTCACCTACACATAAAATAGGAATTAAATCATAGCTAAATGCAGCTACAACCTTCTTGTTAATTAAAGCATCATCTTCACCGAAGTATTCTCTTCTTTCACTATGACCTAAAATAACATATTTAACTCCCATATCACGAAGCATAACAGGTGAAATTTCCCCTGTAAATGCACCCTTTTCTTCAAAGTACATATTTTGAGCACCAACTGCTATGTTAGTTCCCTTAGTAGCTTCTACAACTGGGTAAAGTGATGTAAATGTAGGACATACTACAACCTCACAACTAGCATCCTTAACAAGTGGAATTAACCCCTTAACAAGGTCTAAACTTTCACTTACTGTGTTGTGCATTTTCCAATTTCCTGCGATTATTGACTTTCTCATATAAAGCTTCCTCCTATTTTTCAGATAGCGCAGCTATTCCAGGTAGTACCTTTCCTTCTAGGAATTCTAGTGATGCTCCACCACCTGTTGAAATATGTGACATTTTTTCAGCAAATCCTAGTTGTTCAACTGCAGCCGCTGAATCTCCACCACCTATTATAGTTGTTCCTGAAATAGTTGAAAGTACTCTAGCAACTTCCTTAGTTCCTGTTGCAAACTTCTCCATTTCGAATACACCCATAGGTCCATTCCATATAACAGTCTTAGCATCAACTAGAGCCTCTTCAAATAGCTTAATTGACTTAGGTCCTATATCAAGTCCCATGTATCCTTCTTCTATATTAACATCTGATACTGTACTTTCAGCATCAGCCTTAAATTCCTTAGCTACAATATGGTCTACTGGAAGATATACCTTAACTCCCTTAGCAGCAGCTTTTTCAAGCATTTCTCCTGCATATTCAACCTTATCTGCTTCTACTAGAGATGACCCAACAGCTATCCCCTGTGCCTTTAGGAATGTATAAGCCATTCCTCCACCGATTATTAGTCTGTCTACCTTCTCAAGTAGGTTGTTAATAACACCAATCTTATCTGAAACCTTAGCTCCACCTAGTATTGCTACAAATGGTTTTTCAGCTTTCTCAAGTGATCCACCGATAAATTCGATTTCCTTCTCAATTAGGAATCCTGCAACTGCTGGTAGGTAGTTTGCTATTCCCTCAGTTGATGAATGTGCTCTATGTGCTGTTCCAAATGCATCATTAACAAAAATATCAGCAAGTGAAGCTAATTTCTTAGCAAATTCTTGGTCATTTTTAGTTTCAGTTGCTATAAATCTAACGTTATCAAGAAGGACAACATCCCCTTCTTTCATGTTCTCAACTGCCTTAATTGCATTTTCCCCAACAACCTCAGCATCTGATGCGAATATAACATCCTTACCTAGAAGTTCACTTAGTCTATCAGCAATAACCTTTAGGCTAAACTTAGCTTCAAATCCATCCTTTGGTCTCCCAAGGTGTGACATAAGGATAACCTTAGCATTGTTATCTATAAGATATTTAATAGTATCAAGTGCTGATGCTATTCTTCTATCATCTGTAATATTTCCTTCTTTGTCCTGTGGTACGTTAAAATCACATCTAACAATAACCTTTTTTGAAGTTACATCTATATCTTTAACAGTCTTCTTGTTCATAATTATCCCCTCCAAGAATTCAAATTAAAGTCCGGCCTTATAGAGGCTCTATAAAACCGGACATCTTAACTTTAATTACATTCTATCTGCTACATAATTTACTAGGTCAACAACTCTACATGAATATCCGTACTCATTGTCATACCAAGCAATTACCTTAACCATGTTTCCACCTTGAACCATTGTTGATAGTCCATCTATAATTGAAGATCTTTCATCTCCTCTATAGTCTATTGAAACAAGTGGCTCATCTGAGAATCCAAGAATCCCCTTAAGTGGTCCATCTGCTGCTGCCTTAAGAGCTGCATTAACTTCTTCCTTAGTTGTACTCTTCTTAACTTCGAATACTATATCAGTAACTGATACTGTAGGAGTTGGAACTCTAAGTGCAAATCCATTTAGTTTTCCTTGAAGGTTTGGAAGTACCTTACCTACCGCCTTAGCAGCACCTGTTGTAGTTGGTATAATTGATTCTGTTGCTGTTCTTGCTCTTCTAAGATCCTTATGCTTGTTATCAAGGATGTTTTGGTCACTTGTGAAAGCATGGATAGTAGTCATAAGACCGCTAATAACTCCAAATTCTTCATCAATAACCTTAGCAAATGGAGCTAAACAGTTAGTTGTACATGATGCATTTGAGATAATGTGGTGACTCGCTGGATCGTAAATATCTTCATTAACTCCCATTACGATTGTTGCATCTTCATCACTTCCTGGAGCTGTAATAATAACCTTCTTAGCACCAGCTTCGATGTGCTTCATAGCTCCTTCTCTTTTTCTGAATGCTCCTGTACACTCGATTAGTATATCTACTCCAAGCTCTTTCCATGGTAAGTTTAGTGGATCTCTATCTGCTACTAGTCTAATAGTCTTTCCATTAACTACTAGGTTTCCGTCTACTGCTTCAATTGTTCCATTGAACTTTCCGTATAATGAATCATACTTTAATAGATGAACGATTGTCTCTATTGGTGCAGTGTCATTAATAGCCACTATTTCAACATTTTCGCCAAGATTCTTTTGTGCTATGTTGAATACTATTCTCCCGATTCTTCCAAGTCCATTGATTGCTACTTTAATACTCATAATTAACCCTCCTACAAGATCAATAATATATATCAATTTTTAAATATGCTACACTAATATAATCTTAAAGTATATAACATTTGTCAACTTTTTTATTTGTTGTATAACACAATTATATACGATTATCTTAGTATTTCGTAAGTGTTTTATGTATTTCTTATTTTTTCGTTATGTAAATATAGTTCTATAGTATAACTATTTACATTAAAATTAGGATTAATGTGCTACATTATTAACATAAAAATAACACCTATTTCCCCTACTAAATATAAATTAATTCTTACCTTAATATATCATTTTGAGGTGAATATTTCAATAATTTTCATCTAATCTCATGCTGTATAGCTATTTATTATATTATATAAATCCTTTTATTATGAAAAAAATCACTGGAATAATAATTGCAGGTAATAAATTAAGTGTTTTTATCTTCTTAATGCCTAGTATATTCATACCAGTTGTAATTAGTAGTATTCCCCCTATAATAGATATCTCATTAAGCATATCTGGGGTTACAAAGCCTGATATTAAATGTGCAGATAGGTATAATCCTCCCTGCCATATAAATAATATTCCTGCTGATAATATAATTCCTATACCAAAGTTTGCAGCAAATACTATAGATGTAAACCCGTCGAGCATTGCATTAGTGTAAAGAAGGGTATTATCTCCTTTAAGAGCACTTTCTATCGGTCCTAGTATGGATAGTGTTCCAACGCAAAATAGAAGTACTGTAGTAATTAGTCCCTCTAAGAATTTAGATGCCTTATACTTTTCTCCAATAGTATTTACACGTCTATCAAGGTCTATAGCCTCTCCTATATATGCACCTACTATCATACTAAATACAAATAATATGGAATAATTACTCTGTGGTATGCTTTTAGCTACCCATGCTATTCCTAAACTAAATGCAATTAGTCCTGCTGCTGTCATAATATTATTTTGATATCTTTCCTTAATACCTTTTTTAAGAATAGTACCTACTAATGTACCAACAACTATTGCTAATACATTTACTATTGTACCTGTCACTGCCCTTCCCCCTTATGTACATTTCTCTTTGTTAATTATAAACTATTTTGCTACATTAAAGTAATATCAAAGAAAAAAAGACAAATAAAAAAGGAATGAGGCGTCCCCCATTCCTTTTTAGAAATGCTAATTAAGCAATATATTCTTTTTCCTTAAGAACTTCCTTAGCCTTAGCTTCGTCTTCTTCAGCAACAAGTACTATTGGACCTGTACATCCCATTCCGCTTTCAGCGTAGATGCCAACCTTCCATAGTTCCTTAACTGAATCTTCAAGGTCAAGTATATCAACACCTGGAATTTGTCCTGTAACAACCTTCTTAGGTGGTGCTACTACTTCTTCCTCTGATGATGCTGAAGCTTTCTTGTCAGCAGCAGTAATCTTGCTACAAACATCCTTGAAACCAGCCTTATTAACAGCTGCAAATTCGTTCTTTGAAACTTCGATTATATCGTTTTGAGCACATGATGCACAGTATCTTAGTGCTTCACATATAACAGGTGCTCCTGAAGCTCTTGAAATGATGTTGATTAGTCTTCCATAACCTTCACCAATTCCAGGACCATATCCGTATCCAGTTGACTCGTAGCTTCCGCCAGTTGTAAATGAACCGAACATCTTCATAAGAATGTTACCTGTTAATGAGTCAGTAACCATAACGTCTGGAGTTCCAGTAAGAAGGTCATTTCCTCTCATTACAGCTCCACCGTCTGCTCTCATTGACTCAGTGTATGAGAAATCATATCCGTTAGCCTTTAGTTCGTTTAGTGCTCTTTCAACTTGTCTAGCACCATCAACGTTAAGAATTCCAACAGTTGGGTTCTTAATTCCTACTGACTTAGCAGCAATAATTCCGTATATAGCGTTCTTAACCATACCTTCAACTCTGTTAGTTGATGAAGTACCAGTTGTAGTAGCTATAATCATTTCTGATCCCTTAGCAGGAGTTATAACTCTACCTACAGTTGAAACACCAATAGGGAAGTTATAGTGCATAGTTACACATCCGCCAATTTCCTTTGAATCTAGAAGCTCTTCCATTACCTTGTGAGCTTCTTCTTCTGAAGCTACTTCGTATACCTTAAGAGTTGTGTCAACCTTAGGTCCGATAAGTACAACTTCAAAATCCTTGTATTTAGCTGTAGCCATTTCTGCAGCTTTTACTAGCTCGTCTACTCCGTGCTCACTTCCAAGTACAGTAAGACCAACCTTAACTCTTGATGCAAAACTTCCACTTTGAATAGCGTCAGCTATATCATTGAAAACATCACCAATTAATTTTTTTACGTTATCCTTTGACATGATATCACCCCTTCTTACTTTTGTAGTAGATAAGAAGCGAAATCCTTCATAGCCTCTCCGACCATGCTCTTAACTTCTTCTTTTGAAACTGATCCAGCAGCTTCTACTGTTCCTGGGTTCTTTTCTACGATGAATGAAACACCATCGAATAGGTTAGTCATTCTACCTAGGAATAGACTTCCCTTACCAACTACCATGAATCTTGAAATATCTCCTGAAAGAATTCTTTCTCTACCGAATCCGATAACTGGAGCTCCTGATGGAATATGTCCTTGAGTTGGAGCATATCCTACCCATCCCTTAGTTGTGAAGAAATCCTTTAGCGCAGCTTTTTCAAGTTGACCCTTCTTAACTGCAAGTGCAGCGATCATCTTGTAGTTAGCTGTTGGAACATCTCCAGCACCAGCAGGCTCAGTCATTTCTGGGTTCTGCATTTCTGGTCCGTATATGTCAATATCATTTAGTGTAAGACCTGCAGCAGCAACTGGGTTTGAAACGATCGCTTCCATTACTGCTTGTGGTGATGCACCAGCTGAAATTGTGTGTCTTCCTATAGCATCAGTTCTTATGATTGGGTTAACTCCATCATTTTCTGATACCATTATAGCAAATCCACCGATTACTTCTTCAAGAACTGGCATTCCCTTCTTAACGTGGTCCTTACCATTCATTCCAAGTTTCGCTGAAGCTCCACCTGCAACTACCATAACGTTCTTGAATATTCCTGATGATACAAGAGCTGAAGCGTAGATCATTGCGTGTGTTGGCGCAGCACAGAATCCTCTAACGTCACTTCCTGTAGCGTTCATAGTTCCACAGATTTCTCCGATTGACTTAGCGAAGTTTCCTCCACCTCTTTGGTTCATGTCTCCACATGCTTCTTCTGAACACTCGATGATGTAGTCTACTTCTTCCTTCTTGATTTCTGGGTTCTTAGCAAATAGGTTAAGTCCTGCAAGTACTCCTGAAGCCTTAACTACAAGGTTCTCACAGATGATGTGTGAAGTAAGGTTCTTATCGAACTCATGAGCTCTCTTAACACATCCAATTAGCTTACCATCTATGTATAGAGGCTCAGCATGTAAGTTGTTTACAGCATTTTCAATATCAGCAGTTTCGTAACCTTCTCCAAGCTTAACTGCGTATTCTGCTAGTAGTGGGTGAGCTTCGAACTTAGCCTTAATGTCAGCAATTACTGCCTTCTCAATTAGTACTAGGTCAAATGCGTCACATATCTTCATTAATCCGTAGAATTCTTCTTGAGGCATAACCTCTCCAAAATTACCGAATCTTGAAGCTCCTTCTATGTTCTTCTCATACCAAGGCTTTGGTAGTGCTCCTAGTTCCTCTGGTGAGTAGTTTCCGATGTAAGTCTGTGATGCTGGGTACTCAACAACATCCTTAAAAGGTCTGATGTGGTTTGGAAGTTGCTTTAGGTACTCTGAATCTGGGTTTGTTTCTCTTTCTAGAGTTTGAGTTGTTCCATTGTGGATAATCATGTCTGGAGCATTAACTAGTACGTAACTAGCTCCTTTAATAACAGGGTTCATATTTACACCTCCGAAGATATTATAACTTAAAAATAAAATGGGGGTGGGATAAACCACCCCCACTTAATTCTGGGTTAACTTAGTTAATTAAGCTTCAAAAACTGTTTGCTCAGTAACTGGAGTTTCAAGAGCCTTAAGAGCAGCTACAGTTAGCTTTCTTCTTAGAGCCTTTTCGTCTTCAGCTGAAAGCGTAGGGTTTCCTAGTGGGTATGGAATAGCTATAGTTGGAACTATTCTGTTTGCCCCTACAGTCTTTGATATTGGAACTATCGTACACATGTGAACGATTGGTAGTCCAACTCTTTCGATTTCTTTAAGCATTGTTGCACCGCAACGTGTACAAGTACCTCATGTAGAAGTCATTATAACAGCAGTTACGTTGTCAGCAAGAAGCTTCTTAGCGATGTCTTCTCCAAATGCCTTTGAACTCTTAACAGCAGTTCCGTTACCAGTTGTTGAGTAGTAGTACTCATGAAGGCTTCCGATTTCTCCGTTAGCTTCCATTTCTCTAAGAACATCAACTGGGATAACTCTATCTGAGTCATCGTTTGCGTATGTTGGGTCATATCCACCGTGAGCAGTTTCACTGTCAGCAGCAGTAAGATCCTTCATACCAGCAATGCTGTATGAACCATATTTTTGAGCGTTTGATGCTTCGATTCTGTCAGGGTTACCCTTTGGTACGATACCACCTGAAGTAACGATAGCGATTCTTGCCTTAGTTATGTCAGCAACAGGAGCTGCTGGCTCAACTCTATCGAAGTTAGGCATTTCGAATTCTGTTACGAATTCTTCACCCTTAAGCTTCTTAACAAGCATATCTACTGCTCTCTTTGATCCTCTTTCAGTTGCGAAGTAGTTAACTCTGATACCTCTTTCGATGTATCCTTCTTCAGCTGGTGATCCAATTGCTTCACCCTTAGCTAGTTTAAGAGTTAGAGCTGCCATCTTAGGAGCTGCATCTCTCATACCTGCTGCACTGTTCTTAGTTGAAATGATATATAAATCTTTCTTGAACATGTCAGCACCTGGGTTCTCAATGTACATACCAGTGATTACTGGAATTCCAAGTTCTTCTTGAACTTTCTTAGCAACAGCACCACAAGCTGTTCCGTATCTACCTGCGTTGAACGCTGGTCCTGCTACTAGAACATCTGGGTTTTGAGCCTTAATCATTTCTACGATTTCAGCTTCTGCCTTATCTTGGTTTTCAGCGAAGTATGAGTCTCCACAGATTACTGTTGAAACAACTTCTGCTTCTCCGTTGAATGCCTTGTTTAAAGCCATTCCTGGTCCTACTACACCTTCTCTTACTTCTGGTGCAATATGAGCCATTTCTTCTCCACCAATGTTAGCGAAGAATTGGTTTATATAGTGTACTACACGAATCATCTTCTAGACCCCTCCTTGTTCGGTGGATTAATCGTTAAATTTTGAGAATTGCTCTCTAACGTTCTTCATTTCTTCCTTAATTCCGTCAACATCAAGAACCATTTCCATCATTCCGCATTGCTCATCGTAAACAGCTTCGTCAAACTCAGCCTTCATTTCGTCTTCAACAACGTGGTAAACTCTTAGTCCTAGTTCTACTCCAGCTAGAGGACCAGCGAAAGTTGGGTCTCCTGCTGTTACTGTTTCAGCTGAAAGACCAGCTGATTCTGCTTCTGCTCCACCTATAATAACTACTACATTTTCTGCTCCATGTGTATCAGCAGCATCTTTAACTCTTTGTTGGATCTCCAGATCCATAGCTCCTGCAGCAGTTCAGACAAAACACTCAGTTGAAGCAAAAAGAATTTCTGCTCCTGCTGACTTAGCGCAATCTTCGATTGCTGGTCCTGGAATACCGTCTCTATCACCTATAGCGATAACTTTTCTACCTTTTAGTATCATAAGAAATACCTCCTAACAATTTATATGCTTATTTATTTTAAATCTAATTCTAATCTAAGAATTAGTAAGTTTTTGCAGTTAAGTATCCGAATCCAACTTCACTAGTAGCTCCAGTGATAACTTGGATTTCAGCTTCGATTGATCCGTCTTCTCTAAGTGATCCAGCGAATCCTCCTGATAGCATGTCAACAGCTGCAACATGTCCTATAATCTTCTTCATTGGAGGAAGTACTACGATTTGGTTAGCATTTCCACCAGTTACTACTGCATCTCCCTTTGGAGTTGAGTCAGCTAGTGATTGAGAAGCTCCGTCTCTTCCAGCGTACTCATCAGTAAGAAGTATAGTCTTGATTCCCTTTTCGCTAATCTTGTTACAGTTCATAACTAGGTCAGCATCTGGGTTTCCGAAACCTTCTTCTGAAATTACAGCAGCATCTGCTCCAAGGAATTCTACAAGCTTAGCTGTGCAGTTTGATGATCTTTCCTTATCAGCAAGGTATACGTTTTCGTTTGTGATAACACATCCTAGGAAGTTGTAATCCTTTCCGTGTCTATCGTATAGGTCAGTAATTACTGGGTGGTTCATGTGAACGTAGCTTGGGTTTTTGTCACAAGCTGATACACAGTTACCACTTACGATAGCTCCGTCAAACATTTCTGTTGGGTAAATGAATGTTGGGATTATCTTCTTAGCGTCTACTCCATATACATATGTGTCATGTAGAAGACCTTGTGATTGAAGCATGTAAACGTATACAACCTTTGGTAGGTCTGGGAATTCGTTAACTTGCTCAATTAGTGGCTTAGTTTCAAAAGTCTTAACTTCGTCTGGAGTAACTGTCTTAGCAGCCTTTCCAAGGTAAGTAGCAACCTTAAATCCAACCATTCTTACTGCTTCTTCGTGTTGGTATTGGTCAATACCTTCAGCTGGCTCACAAACCATAACAACGTTATGAGTCTTTGAGAATGGAGTGTACTTAGCTCCTTCTCCTGACATGTCTACGATACCTTCCTGGAATCCAACAACGCTACCAGTAGTAACAACTGCAGCACCCTTAAGAACGTGAGTTCTTCCTGATCCTACTGTATCAACTCCTGATATAAATCCTGGGAATACTCCCCCGTTACCTTCAACCTTAACTCTAGGCTCGATAACATCCTTTACAGGTATGATTCTTACTTCGTCTCCAGGGTGAACGATCTCAACATCAACTGATGTTAGTCTTTCGTCTCCTGATACTTCACTTAGAAGTTCTTCTTTGTTAACATAAAGAGTACCGCTTTCAACCTTAGTTTCTGAAGCGAATTGTACATCCTTTATGAATATGTTTCCTAATTCAAGGCGCAAAGCCTTCACCTCCCAAAAATTTATATAAAAGGAAAGTCCTTAAATATTTACCTACTTAAATTATAACTTTTCGTAGTATTCTTTTATCATTGCTTCGATATCAGCAACACCTGAAATCTTATCTGGAGTAAGAACTGTTTCTCTTTCTCCGTTTACGTACATGATCATAGTTGGAAGACCTAGAACTTTTTGTCCTATAGCAAGTCTTCTGTTACCTGAAGTGTTAAGGCTTGTGAACTTGATCTTATCTCCGTATGTTTCTTCTAACTTGTGTACATCTGGCATCATTTGGATGCAAACTTCACACTTGTCTCCCCAGAAATCAACGAATACTGGCTTATCACTACCTAGTACTTCTGCTTCAAAGTTGTCCTTGTTTACTTCTAACATTCTTTCTACCTCCCTGACGTTTATTAATTAACCTTTGTTTAATCTTAGTTAAACTTGTGGTTTATATATTCTTCCGCAACGATTGATGCAATAGCACCGTCAGCTGCAGCAGTAATAACTTGTCTTAGAGTCTTAACTCTAACGTCTCCAGCAGCAAATACTCCTTCAACGTTTGTTCTCATGTCTTCATCAGTTTCGATGTAACCATCCTTAAGTTCCATCTTACCTTCGAATATCTTAGTTATTGGATCTAGTCCTACGAATACGAATACTCCATTAACTTCAACTTCTGAGATTTCGCCAGTCTTACGGTTCCTACATACTAGAGCTTCTAGCATTTCGTCTCCCTTAGCTTCAAGAACTTCTGTATCCCAGATAAACTTTATCTTTGGATGAGCAAAAGCCTTCTCTTGAAGTGACTTAGCAGCTCTTAGAGCGTCTCTTCTAACAATTACAGTTACAGTTTCAGCAAACTTAGTTAGGTATAGAGCTTCAGTAATAGCTGAATCTCCTCCTCCTATGATTGCTACGTCTAGCTCCTCGAAGAAGTCAGCATCACATGTTGCACAGTATGATACACCCTTTCCTCTTAGTTCTAGTTCTCTTTCAAATCCACCAAGTCTTGGCTCAGCTCCAGTTGATATTATAACAGCCTTAGCTTGGTATTCGTTGTTCTTACACTTGATTACCTTAATATCTCCTGAGAAATCTACGTCGATAACTTCGTCCTTAACAAACTCAGTTCCGAATTCTTCAGCTTGCTTCTTCATTCTGTCTGAAATAGCTGGTCCTGTACAATCTTCGATTGAACCTGGGTAGTTTTCTAGTTCTGCAGTAGTAGTTGCTTGTCCTCCGAACTTACCCTTTTCAATTACTACGATGTCAAGCTTTGATCTTGATCCGTATAGTCCTGCTGATAGTCCTGATGGACCTCCTCCGATTACTACAATGTCATATACTTTTGACATTATGTTCACCCCTTTACTTAATAAGTGCGTTTTTGATTAGATCATAATCTATAAGACTAAAATCCTCTAGTATGCTCTCTGGCCACTCCCTAGGTGTCTTGTTTCTAATAAGTCTTGTTGCTGTTTCGATACTGTTTTCTATAAGCATAACAGAATCCATGTCAGCTGCAGCCTGAGGCTTTAAGGATATAGCTACTGATTTATATGGTGTCTCATTTGGCTTAATACTTCCCATAAGAGGGTGAGTTAAAAGTTTGTATCCTTTATGTATATAATCTCTAACTACTATCATAACGTCAAGTAATCCACCTTCTACAAACTCGATATTTTCTATTTCATCTTGTAGCCTGTCATATGCTTTGGGGTTGTTTGTTATAAGTATTGGTTTAACTATCAATTCTTTCACCTCTTGTGTGTATTTCAAAAGCCTTACATAAAAAAAGAGAATGTTTAGCCTACACTCTCAGTTTAAGAGTTCTGTCGACAAACAGTTCTTTTGCCTGAGAGTTCAATAACTACGGCTGTGTTACCTTACCCCTTCGGCGCTTCGACTATATCGAAGTCTCTCCCATTTGCTTCATCCAGACACTATGTTAATTTTTGAACAGTCTCTTTTCACCTTTATTATAAATTATAAATTAGAATTTTGCCATAGGTTTTTTGAATAGTCATAATTAACATTTCTTATAGTTATTCTTTCATATTTCTGTCTTTTTCTACTATTTTCGCTTAATTATATCATGAATAATGCTAGGAATTATTTTTATTCCGTCAAATGAATAATTCCTTACTACATTATATGGTATCTAACTTCAAGATTTTTGTAGTTTACTGTAAGATTTGTAATTTAGATTAAATATGCACACAATATAGATATGGTCTATATAGA
>NZ_JAVWJB010000036.1:0-19885 GCF_036639235.1 Clostridium sp. | reverse complement strand
TGCAGCTTTCAAGGTTGAGGAAAATTCCATAGATCCGATACCTGAAAATCAAAGAAAAGGTCATCCAGGTGAATTGTTTAAAATGTGGATAGGTGCCAACATAAATTACGTAGTACTTTTAAATGGTATTGTAGTTGTTGCTCTAGGTCTATCAATGTGGCAGGCTATAAGTGCTGTTATTGTTGGTAACTTATTAGGGTGTACCGTACTTGGTCTGGCTTCAATTATGGGTCCAAGAACAGGTACAGCAGGAATTGTTACTTCAAGAATTGCCTTTGGTCAGCTTGGGTCGTACCTACCTACCATAATTAGTGTTATATCTGTACTTGGCTGGTTTTCCATTAACTCAGTAGTTGCAACAGAGGCACTTATGCAGGCTTCTACTACAATATTTGGATTTGATGCAAGTGGTAGTATGCTAATGTGGGTATGTCTTGCAATAGTATTAGCCCTGGAAATTGTAATTGCAATATATGGTCATGCTACAATTATGGCAGCAGAAAAATTAATTGCATTTATACTTGGCGCGTTATTCCTAGGGCTAATATTCTTTATTGTACCACAAATTGACTTTTCTGTTATAGGAACAGCAGCAGAAACTTCAGGAGACTTTAAAACATGGATAATTGCAGTAGGTATTATTTTTGCATACCCAATTTCATGGGTTAACTTTGCATCAGACTACAGTAGATATTATCCAAGGGAAACAAATCTTAAAACAGTGGCACTATGTTCAGGTGGAGGGCAATTTGTAGCTTTAACATTCTGCGAAATTATAGGTGTATTATTCTGTTGTGCTATAGGTGGACAAAACCCAGCAGATCCTATAAGTGCACTTATAGGAGTATTACCAGGATGGTATTTAATACCGTTCTTATTAGCAGTAATGATAGGTTCAGTTGCAACTAACGTTCCAAACGGATATACAGCAGCACTTAATCTTGTTTCTTTAAGACTTCCACTATCAAGAGTTAAAGCAGTACTTGTAGTTGCAGTATTTACTTTATTATTTAGAATTGCAACAATGATATTTGGTGAATTCTTTGCACTATACGAGCAGTGGTTAAGTATAATTACAATTTGGTCATGTCCATGGGTAGCGGTAATAATTGTAGACTTCTTCCTTAGAAAAGGAAACTACAAGATTTCAGATATTATGACATGGAAGGGTGGAGAATACTGGTATAAAGGTGGAGTGTTCTGGCCTGGTATAATTTCATTTGTAATAGGTCTAGTAGGAGCTGTATTATTTACTGACTCAACATATATTCATGGACCAATTGCTGTGGCAATGGGTGTTGATATAGGATTTGAGGTAGGATTTATAGTTTCCGCAGTATGCTATTATATCCTAGCTAAGGGGCACGTTACATTTAAAAGAGCAAAAGAAATGTATTCATAGAGAAAAGGGACTGCTGCAAAATAATTTAGTTTTACAGTAGTCCCTTTTTATACTAATATAAGTTAGTATTTTGGGATATCCTAACAAAGTGGTTCTAAAATAAAAATTCTAGAAATAATATATAGAGCTGACGTTATTTTAAATTCATTTTAGAATAATATGGCGATATATAAATTATAGTATTTTATTTATAATTAAAAAATTATAAATAATAAGTTGACAATAAAATATAAGTGATGTTATAATAACTATTGTCGAGGAGAGATGGTCGAGTTGGTTTAAGGCACCGGTCTTGAAAACCGGCGTAGGGGTGACTCTACCGTGGGTTCGAATCCCACTTTCTCCGCCACATATAATTTTATATTTACTTTTTATAAGTAAGCACTTGGAGAAATACTCAAGTTGGCCGAAGAGGCGCCCCTGCTAAGGGCGTAGGCCGGGTAACCGGTGCGAGGGTTCGAATCCCTCTTTCTCCGCCAAAAAGCACTACGAAAGTAGTGCTTTTTTTAATTTGCAGAAAAGAGGGTATTCGACCCCCTTGGGACAAACGATGTTAAGAAAATGTGGTTAATCCAAGTTTAGGAGATTAGATTAAAATGATAGATATAATAAAAATAGTAATAATAATATTGGGACTTTTAATTGTAGTTGCTACTATAAAAGAAAAAAGTAATAAAAAGAATGAAGATAGGTATAATAAAACTAAGTTTTTTATAAATCTATTTAAAGGAGTTTACTCTATAGTAATAGGGTCACTGGCAATATTAAATATAGTATCAGAAAGTAGATTTATTAATTTAATGATTTTACTATGTGTTTTTGGGTTGTTTGTTGATTGGAAGTTTAAAGATCAAGCTAACAATTAAATAAGTAACTAGAGGACTATGAATACTCATAGGTTCGAATATTACGGCACAACAAATTAAATGGATTTTTTATTAAACATACAAACACCTGACTATTACTAATTAAAGCAATAGTGAAATAAAAACCATTTAATTTCTAAAAATATATAAAAAAGTATTGCATTTTATATTAGAATAAATTATAATAACTATTGTCGAGGAGAGATGGTCGAGTTGGTTTAAGGCACCGGTCTTGAAAACCGGCGTAGGGGTGACTCTACCGTGGGTTCGAATCCCACTTTCTCCGCCACAAAAAAGAATCACATTTATGTGGTTCTTTTTTTTTATGGAGAAGGTGGGATTCGACCACCTTTAGTCAAATGACGTGAAGAAAACATGGTAAATCCATGTTTTTAGTTATTTGGGAGGAAGGCTTGCTAGGCGTATAAAGCATGACGGAGTCAGGCGGGGATCCACTTTCTCCGCAAAGGGATCATATTTATATGATTCCTTTTTTTATTGAGGAAAAGAGGAATTTGAACCTAATATTTTTGAATAAAAGAAAAATAAACATTCATTAAAGTCATTATTATAAATGTACTAGGTATACTAGATGAATAAAGATCTTTGTAATAAACTATTATTAAAAATACTATTGGTATTATCATTAGTAAACAAAACTTTTTTATAGACTTTTTATTTATCATAATAATCACCACCTATTGTTAGTATATATTAAGTTTACCAATTTAATAGATGTATATATAAATTAACAAAAATTATTAAACAATTTGTAACTAATTAGAAACTATTTATGTTAAAATTTAGAAAAGGAGTGTGGTTAAAATAGGAATTAATTCAAAATTTTATTATAAGATTATGATTAAAAATATTATATCTCCATTTATTTTCTTAATTGTTCTATATTTTGCATTTATTCAATCTGGGGCTATACCAAATGGAATCAATTTATATACCTCTGTTTCATCATTTGGATTAATGGGTAGTACCATAGGGATTTTAATTTTATGTACACATATTTCAGGCAAAAGATATGAGATTTTAACTTATTTAAGTAAAAATAAGTTTAAAAGATTTTTAAGTATATTTTTAGCGTCTATTTATATAGTGACAATAACATATGTAATTAATATGTTATTTATATTATTTCACATGAATTATAGTGTGGATTATATATTTAACATAAAGTGTATTTTGCATTTTACTTTAATATGGTATTTATCAAATATATTAGCAGTTACAATAGGTGTTTTTGTAGGTACATTTGTAGGTGGGTTTGGGAGATATATATTAAGCATGATAGCAATAGCCCCTTTTTTTGTATCTATTTATACTCATATTAATGGAAGTGTAGGGTTGTTGCTTATAAATATTTTTGATGATAAATTAAGAGTTGCTAAAAACAATATTGCAGGAGTTGTTTTCAATAAATTCTATATGCTTGATAAGCTTTTTATATTTTTGATAATTATATTTTTAATAATTATAGTTTATATATATTTTAGAAATATTAAGTTGAAAAATACTTTAGTTGGAACAGTTATATTATTAATGTGTATATGTTGTTATGGAACTTTAATTTATGCTCAAAGGTCAATTGATATAGTTAATATCCCAAGTGGGATAGAAATAGGAGATAGTCAATCACTAAAGTCTAAATTCTCAATAGAAGAATATAAAATGAACCTTGACGTTAGGGGAACACTAAAAAACAGCTGTGAAATTAAAATTAATTCAGGTAACTATAATGGTACAGATCTAAGTTTACAGCTAGACAATGATTTTAAAGTGGATAAGCTAGAAGTTAACAATAAAGAGGTAGAATATGCAAGGCTTGAAGGATTAATTGTTATACCTTTGGATAAGCTAGGTATTTCAAATAATAAGTCTTTTAATATTAAAATAAATTATAGTGGAGATGTGTACAAGGTTAATAGTCTAGGGGGAGATTTTATGTACACAGGATATAGCTCTGTTTGTTTATTAAGTGATTATGTTAATTGGTATCCGAAGATCAATACTCTAAATTCTGTTAATTATAATATAGAAGGGGTAAGTGGGGCATTATTAATATCTAACTTGCCTAACAAAGTAATAAACAAAAATGGAAGTGACTATAAATTTAATATTGCTGGAGTTAGCAGAAGTATTAATTTAGTATCAGGTAATTACATAACTAACGAATATAACGGAATAAAAATAACTTCAAGCCTAGGGGGTAACAATGAATTTGTAGGTAAAACTACACTAGACATAATTAATTCTATGGATGAAAGAGTTTTACCTAAGGATGTTGTAAATGATATAAAGAACAAGGGGTATAATGAAGTAATATTAGTACCATGTTCAGATGTATTTTCCTTAGATAATAACACAATATTTATAGGCCTAGATATATTCTAGTATGGAGGGTTATATGGTAAATAGTCTTATTGTTAATAATATAGATTTTAAATACAAAGAGGACAGGGTCCTAAATAATATTACATTTGATTATGAAGGTAGTGGGGTAATTGCCCTGTTAGGACCTAATGGAGCAGGGAAGACCACTTTAATGAGGGTTATGGCTGGTCTTATGAGGCCGATTAATGGAGAGGTTATATTAGATAATATAGATGTACTAAAAAATTCTTTATATGCTACAAAAAACATAGGATATCTTCCTCAAAATTTTGAAATTTATGACAATATTACAGGAAAAGCTTTCTTAGAATATGTTTGTGATGCTAAAGGTCTTTCTAAGAAAGAAAAAAATATAGAAATAAATAAGGTAGCCGAAAAATTTAACTTAATAAATATAATAAATAAGCCGTTTAAAAAGTACTCTGGAGGATATAAAAGAAGGCTTGGAATAGCCCAGGCTATGATAGGACAACCTAAACTTATAATAGTTGATGAACCTACTGTAGGACTAGATCCGGAGCAAAGATTTGAGTTTAGACAGTATTTAGCTGATATAGGAGAGTCCACTAAGGTTCTTATTTCTACGCATATAGTAGAGGATGTAGAGTTTTACTGTAAGAAAATAATTATGATTGATAAGGGGAAAGTTAAGTTTAGTGGATTACACAGTGAATTTATAAATTCTGCATATGGTAAGATTTACAGTGGTGAGGCTTCCTTAGAAGAAGTAAACGCTATAAGACATAGGGTTAAGATATTACAGCAAAACAATCTAGAGGGTGGAAAGGTAAGTATAAAAGCTATATGTGAAGAGTATATTCCTAATGGATTTTCAAAGGTAAAATGTTCCTTGGAGGATGCCTATGTATACAACCAGAGTAAGTAGCATAATTACAAATTATTTTAAAGTAATAGATAAGAAGGGATTTATACTAGCTGTATTTTTAGTATTAGGAGCATTAATAATAATTAATGCTTTAAGATATACCCCTGAAATTATAAATGTTAATTATTTAGATATTAATAGATACTATAATATTAATGGGCATTTATGGCCAGCGGGGACATATGACTATATAATTCCATTTATTAGCTCTGTTTTGTTAAGTTTTGCATTTTACAATGACTATAAGAATAATGCATACGAAATAATGACTTTTTATAACAGGCATAAAATTAATACACTTGTTTGTTTTAAATTGTTCTTATATATTGGAATAACAATAATTTCAGTGGTTATAGGAGTGACTGTAGAGTATAGAGAATTAATTAGTTGCTCAAGTTATTATTTTATACTACTAATAAGAGTTATTCCACCTGTAGTATTTGTAAGCGGAATAACAGTATTTTTAATTATTACATTTAAAAATACTAGCTTACCATTAGCAATAAACTTTATATATGTATTAGCAGACGTATTAAGCGACGGTAGAGTTTTTAAGATTTTTACTCTACATGGGAATTCTTTTTACTTAAGCACAGTTAATTTGTTTTATATTAATAGATTTCTAATATGTATATTTGGAATAATACTTCTTATTATTTCAATTTATAAAAGCTCAAAAATAAATTAATATAAAAATATAATTTAGGAAAAAAGTATTGCATTATATGTAAAAATAATTTATAATAACTATTGTCGAGGAGAGATGGTCGAGTTGGTTTAAGGCACCGGTCTTGAAAACCGGCGTAGGGGTGACTCTACCGTGGGTTCGAATCCCACTTTCTCCGCCACAAAAAAGAATCACATTTATGTGGTTCTTTTTTTTTATGTAGAAGGTGGGATTCGAACCCCTTGGGGTAAATAACATAAAGAAAACATGGTAAATCCATGTTTTTAGTCATTTGGGAGGAAGGCTATGCCTGACGTAAAAAGCGTGACGAAGTCAAGCGGGATCCTCTTTCACGTAAAAAGCTGTCTTTTAGGACAGCTTTTTTTTATGTATTTTATTCTTATATGTTAATTCACCCAATTAAACAACACATAATATCCTTTTTATGAATATAAATCCAAAACATTAGGTTAAATACTTTGCTAAATGTGGATTTTTTATACTTAACAGTAGAAAAAGTCAAATAGATTTAAAAAAATACAACAAAAATCTACAAAAAAACTGTTTTATTTTTAACAATTCAGGTCTATAATAAAGGCATAGTCCGAAATGAGTCTTAAATTAAATTGAGCTTAAGTACCCCCTTTTTTATATAAACTTAAGTCTGATTTAAATTAAGACAACATAATAACTCTAAAGGAGGAAATAGTTGTGGAAATGGAAAAGAAAAGCAACGGGAAATGGATAGCCCTTATGGTGCTAGTTATGGCCCAAATCGGAACATCAGGTGACAACGCAGTACTTAGCGTTGCAACATCAGCACTTATAACTTCGCTAGGAGCTGCAATGAGTGATATTCAGTTAGCGAATATAGTTTACTCACTATGTGCAGGCTGTCTAATGATAGTTGGAGGAATGGTAGGTCTTATAATTGGATGGAAGAATAACTTCCGTATTGGTGCACTACTTTGTGCAGCAGGAGAACTTATAGTAGCAACCTCAGGTTCAATAGAAATATTTACTTGGGGTGGACGTTTATTAGTTGGTATTGGAGCAAGTTTAATGATTCCTTCAGTACTAGGATTAATTCCTGCTCTATACAAGGGTAAGGAAAGAGCGGTTGCATTTGGAGCAATCGGAGCGGCAACAGGTATTGCGGCATGTGCAGGACCAATTGCGGCAGGTCTTTTAATAGATTCATTTAGCTGGAGAATAGCATTTGGGTTTATGGCAGCATATTTTGCACTTGTATTACTTGGTTCATCATTTATTGGTGAGGTTGAAAAGCCAGCTAATAAGGTTAGATTTGATTACGTTGGAACTATTGGAGCTATAGCAGGATTAAGTATGATGATTATTGGTATATCAAAAATCACTGTTTGGGGACTTATTGCACCTATATCAGCTCCATTTACTATATTTGGAATTTCACCAGCACTACCACTTGCAGCAGTTGGTGTAATTATTCTTTACTTCCTAGTTGGAATTGAGAAGAAGGTAGAAGAAAAGCATGGTTCATGTCTAATTCCGTCAGCATTCTTTACAACTCCTCAGGTTCGTAATGGACTTTATTTAACAGCAATGTTATTCCTTTGTTTTGGAGGATCAGCATTCCTAATTATCACTTACATGCAACTTGCAGTAGGTATGTCAGCAGTATCAACAGGTCTTGCAATGGCAGCTATGGCATTCCCAATGATTCTTGGATCACTTGGAATACCGAAGTATCTTCCAGACGCATCACCTAAGAATATTTGTAGAACAGGTATTGTTGTAGCAGCAGTTTCAACTATTCCAATGGCAATGTCCCTACAGGTTGATGGAGTTAACTTCCTAATGTACGTAGGTCTTGCACTATTTGGGGCAGGACAAGGTCTTGTAGCTAGCCAGTCAGCTAACGTAATTGCTATGGCAGTAAGTAACCGTGATGCACAACAATCAAGTGGTATACAAACAGCTACTAGAAACGTAGGACAAGCGATAGGAGTTGCTATTCTTGGAGTTGTTATGCTATTTAGCTTAACAGGAAACATTCAAGGGAAAGTACAAGAAAACACAGAGATTTCAACTTCAGCTAAGAACTTTATAATGGAGCAAAAGAGTATAGCATTCGTTTCAAACGCTCAATTTGAAGGTCTTATGAAAGATAAGGTTGAAAGCCCAGCAGAACTAGAAAAACTAGTTGCAATAAACGCTGAAACTCGTATGGATTCAACTAAACTTGGAATCTATGTTATGGGAGCACTTATAGCTGTATTCCTTCTAGGTACAAGAAACCTACCAGGAGCAACTAAAGAATAAAATTCAAACATAAATTGAAAAATTCTAAAATTGAAAGAAGGTTTGTTATATGTTATTTAAAGATTTAAGCATTCAGACAAGAGAGTTTTCAAGAACTAGCGAAAAGGACAACAAAATAGTTATTTTCCTTGCTAAGAAAATCATCACTATGGCAGATGACATAACAGAAGCAGAAGCAGTAGCAGTACAAAACGGAAGCATACTTGCAGTAGGTTCACTTTCACAAATAACAAGTGTACTTGACGCTAAGGGAATTGCATATGAAATAAATGATTCATATAAGGAAAATGTAATCCTTCCTGGATTTATTGAAGCTCATATGCACTGCCAATATACAGGAGCAAACTTTAATCACATATATGCAGGATACTTTGATCGTCACAGCCCTGAGGGAGAGATAATTAAGGGATGTACAAATGTAGATCAAATAATTACTCGTCTTAAGGAAACTTTAGAAGCAAACAAAGATAAGTACAATGACAACGTATGGTTATGTGCTTACGGGGTAGACACTCTAGTATTAGGAGACGTTGTAATAGACAGAAACATACTAGACACAATAAGCAAAGACATTCCAATAGCAGTAGGTCATCAATCAGGACATGTTATGAGTATTAACTCAAGAGCTATTGAGCTAAGCGGTTCAGAGGAAAGACGTAACAGCCATATTGGAAGATATGAAGATGGAACTTGTAACGGTGTTATAGCAGAACTTCCAAACCTTGGACCAGTTCTAGCTGCTGGAGCACTTAAAGCAACAGGAGATCCACTTGATATAGCTTATAGAGCTGGGGTTGATGCTGGTAAGGTTGCTAAGGTTAACGGTTGTACAACAATTACAGACAAGGGATTTGGTATTCCACTAGTTAAGAATCCTATTGAAGGATACAAGAAGATGATTGAAACTAACGAAATGCCATGTAGACTAGTTGTTGAACCAATAGTTGAAATAGTTGATACATTCTTCGGAGGATGGGATGGACTAGAGAACCTATGCCAAGAAATGGAAAACGATAAGTTTATTTTCGGAAACGGAAAGATAGTACCAGATGGTTCAATTCAGCAGTATACTGCTCACCTTCTAAACGATAAATACTATGATGGAACACCTAACTCAGAAATGGTTATGAGTAAGGAAGAAATCAAGCATGCTATAAAGGTTGCTGAAGATCATGGATATGCTTGTTCAGTTCACGCAAACGGAAATGGTGCAACTGAGCTTATTATTCAAGCAATTGAAGAATTACATAGTGAAAAGCCTAACACATTATTTAGACACTCACTAGAGCACAACCAATTAGTTACAGAAAACCAATTATACCGTATGAAGCAGCAGGGTATTTCATGTAACTTCTTCTCAAACCATATGTTCTACTATGGAGACGTACATGCTAAGTTTACAGTAGGTCCTCATGAAGTTAAGAGAATGAATCCATTCCGTTCAGCTAAGAACCATGGAATTAGATTCACTTTCCACAGTGATTCTCCTATTACAGAGGTTGCACCGCTATTCTCAGCATGGTGTGCATGTAACAGAAAGTCAATGACTGGTGTAGTTAATGGAGAGGACCAATGCCTAACTGTTGCTGAAGCACTTAGATGCATTACAGTAGAAGCAGCTTGGCTTCTAGGAATGGAAGACAAAATCGGTTCAATTGAAGCTGGTAAGTGGGCTGACTTTGTAGTTCTTGAAGAAGAGCCAACAGAAGACAAGAAAGAAACATTAAAAGATATTAAGGTAATTACTACAGTTCTTGGTGGTAAAGTAATATAGTCTACATTCAAAGGTGTGCAAGCCTTTAAGTTTATAATTTATACCTATAAAACAAATATTTCTAAATTAGTTGTTAAAAAATATCATAAACACAAAAATGGGGACCTTCTCAATTGTTGAGAAGGTCCCATTCGTTTATATATTTTTATATTCAATATCTATTTTATATTTCTTTTTAGGACGTCCACGAAGACCTTCCCCAGCAACCTCAATAATCTCTGCCTTACCATTATCCTCAAGCTTAGATAGAAATCTATTAGCACTTCTTTTAGTTATGTTTAGCTTATAGGCTATATCATCTGATGTTAATATATTAGTGTCTAAGAGCTTCATAACAGAAATTATCTTGCTAATAGTAAATGGTGAAAGCTGAGTTTGTTTAGATAATTCACTAATGTAAGGATGTTCATGGGTTGTAACAGTAAGTGGTTGTTGAGACCTTGTAAATGGTCCTACTAAAACCTGATCACTATTCATAACATAGCTACAGCTTTCCTTAATTAATGAAGCCTCCTTATTAGCTAGGAAGGAATGGCTACTAGCATCAGAAATAGTAGTTCCTACTCCATATCCTATACTAATGTTAAAGTTAAGGATTTTTGTAAGGTATGCTATAAGTGAACATCTAGTAAAGTTATTAGTTATTTGTTTAACATCTTTAAGTGGCACTAAAACCTCCATGTTGTAGAAGTTTCTCTTCATCTTAAAGTCTAGGTTATTCTCCATTCCAAAGCTTATTAGAGAGTGCTCTAATAGTAGGTATTTAAGTTCAGATTCATTAACATCCCTAGGGTTAGTTAGTGATATATTATCAATTGTTATTTGGATAATACATGGCTGAACATTGTTAAGGTCCTCAATTTTAATATCTGACACAAGTTGATTAAAACATCCTACAACATGTTCCTTACTAGGTGAACAGAAGTAGTGTTTAATATTATTTTCTGCAAGTCCATTAAGAACTATATTACTAAAGTGGGTAATAGAAACCTTAATTTTACCTTCCCTATGAAGTCGAAGGTGTTTATCAAGTGCAGATTTAAATGCCATATCAAATTCAGCAGGGTCCCACTTAGAAAGGTGGATTTGGTCTGATATATAACATTCTTTTCGAAGGTCTACAACATCATCTATAAGATTCATGTCTATTTGCTCTAAAAGAAAATCAATATACACCTCTGACAGCTTTATTCCTGGGTTTTCTATATACATTTGAACAAGTGTCTTAGATAGTCCTAGTGGGTCAAGGAATGTGGTTCTATAATTAGTAGTTTCTTTAAAGTGTTTCTTAACAGTCATTTCAGTAAGCATACCCCATATAAGGAATCCATCATATTTATCCTCAATATCTCGGGATATAATGTCTATTTCTTCAAAGTCTTTATATGTTATATATTCAATATCAATATTAGAATCAACACCACTTAAAATATTTCTTAAGTGATCTTCTAGCCAAATTGATACGATAACTCCAATTTTCATAAATTATCTACCTCCTAAAGTTTAGTATACCAAAAATATAGTAAATACTATGGTGTTTTGAAAAAAATATGGTTTATAAATTAAAACATTTATAAAAATAAAAATAACGATATATTTCGACAATTTAAATATACAAATCCCCATAAAACCATTATAATATATTTAAGACGTGTCGGAAATGTTTCGATAAATAAAGGGGTAGATATTATGAAGAATAATAAGATCCACTACGGCTGGTTAATAGTACTCGCCTGTTCTACAATTATGTTTTCATCTTATGGAATAATAAACAACTGTGCAAGTTTATTTTTCAAGGTTGTTTCAGAATCTATAGAGGTGTCACGAACAGAGTTTTCAATGTATTACACAATTTCAGGAATAGCACTTGTATGTATAGTACCTTTTGTAGGTAGTATATTTAAGAGATTTGGAACAAGACCTACAATGATATTTGCAACAATCCTCTCTTCAGGAGCGTTTGTAGGATTTTCTATGGTAGAAAACATAAAGGTATTCTACATATTAGGAGCTATGCAGGGGTTAGGACTTGGAATGCTAACCATTATACCTGTGTCAATTATAACAAACAACTGGTTCCACAAGAAAAAGGGACTAGCACTAGGCCTTGTAATGACAGGAGCAGGACTTGGAGGATTAATATTTAACCCTGTTACAAACTTTATTATCCAAAACTATGGCTGGAGAAATGCCTATTTAATTTTAGGAATTGTTTCAGCAGTAATAACTTTACCGATAATATTCTTAATATATAGGAGCCCAGATGAAAAGGGAATGAAGTCCTATGGTATTGAGGATGAGCATGTCTATAAGAAAGTTGATTCAAGTGGTTTAAAGCTAGGTGAATCAGTTAGAACACCATCATTTTGGCTTTTATGTATAGGTATGTTTGCGTTTTGTATAGGAAGTATAGGAATACAAATGCACATACCATCTTATTTAACTGATATTTCATTTTCAACTAATATGGCAACAAGTATAGTAACAATTTATCTTGCAGCGGCAGTACCTTTTAGAGTATTAATGGGTGTTGTTTTTGATAGGGTAGGTTGTGCTAGAGGGGTAATAATCGGAGGAATTGTAATGATTTCATGTCAGGTAATACTTCTTAACATAACATCATACCCAGTGGCAATATTATTTGCGGTAATTTACGGTTACGGAATATGTATGGGAACAGTTGCTACTCCAATACTTGTAGCTAATATATTTGGAAATGAAGAGTATGGAAAAATCATAGGGTTAGTTAATGTTTTCCCAGCACTAGGTGCAGCTATAGGACCATTAATATCAAGCACTATATTTGATAACTTTGGAAGCTACACATATGCATGGGTAGGATATATAGGACTAACAATAATAATGATAATTACAGTGTTAATAAGTATATATTTGATAAATAAAAAAACAAGCCAAACAGTAACCCCCAAAACTGTAAAAGCGTAAAAAAGGGCTGTTGCAAAATTATTAAATTTTGTAATGGCTCCTTTTTTATAATTGAGTATATGTAGTAGGTTATAATGGGTCTTAACTATACTTCTTCACTAAAAGGACTACCTCTTAGAGGCAGTCCTTTTATTTTTCTTAATATTAAAGCCTATTTCATAGATGCTTTAGGAGTTAATTTACTATTATTTTTCGAATTAAGGGGAATCTTAATGCTTTCTTAATGTCCGCTATATACTCTTTAACACTAAGTTAATGTTAATGGTGCTAGAATTAGTCTTAGATTAAATTAAAGTATGAAATATGTTAGGGGGAAGAGCCATGGCACTTCTATTTGGTTTAGTTATTTTAGTTGGATGTTATTTAGTATACGCACTTATAAATCCAGATAAGTTTTAATGTAGTAATCAGGAGGGTAATTATATGCTACAGGTCTTATTAACATTTTTAATTTTTACTATTTTGGTTATACCAATGGGGAAATACTTATACAAGGTAGCTTCAGGGGAGAAGTCTTTAGCAGATAAGATTTTTGATCCAATAGATAATACGATTTATAAACTATGTAAAATTAATAGGTCAGGTATGAACTTTAAGTACTATTTAGTAGCGCTTTTAACTACTAACTTTATTATGATGTTTGTTTCATTTGTTATATTAACTGTTCAAGGAATAGGAGTTTTAAACCCAAATGGAGTTGGGGGTATGAGATGGGACTTAGCTCTTAATACGGTTATAAGTTTCATGACAAATACTAATCTACAGCACTATGCAGGTGAAAGTGGACTTTCATACTTAAGCCAGATGGCTGTTATAACATTTATGATGTTTACAGCAGCTGCATCAGGATATGCGGTATGTATGGCGTTTATAAGAGGAATAGTAGGTAAGGACAAGACTCTTGGTAACTTCTACGTGGATATTGTAAGAATTATAACTAGAGTACTGATTCCAGTAGCTTTCGTTGTAAGCTTACTACTAGTTTCACAGGGAGTTCCACAAACACTTGAACCTACAAAAACAGTTACAACTATAGAAGGTACAGTGCAGGACATTCCACTAGGACCAGTTGCTTCTCTTGAATCAATTAAGCATTTAGGTACTAATGGTGGAGGATTCTTTGGCGCTAATTCATCAATGCCATTTGAGAATCCAACTGCAGTTTCAAATATAATAGAAATTCTTTCAATGATGTTATTACCAGCTGGGTGTGTTATTGCATTTGGACACATGGTAGTAAGCAAAAGAAAAAGTGAGGACAAGCCTACAGCTGAGGGTTCAAAGCAGGCTAGAACAATATTTATAGCAATGGCAGTAATATTCATAATAGGTCTTTCAGCTATTATATGGGCTGAAAGTCAAGGTAACCCGAATATAGCAAAGGAAGGCTTAACTCAAACAATGGGTAGTATGGAAGGTAAGGAAGTAAGATTCGGTTCAGAGGGGTCTGCATTCTTTACAGCAGTTACTACAGCATTTACAACAGGATCAGTTAACAATATGCACGATTCATTAACACCAATTGGTGGACTTGTTGCAACTTTAAATATGATGCTTAACCTTGTATTTGGAGGTAAGGGTGTTGGATTTATGAACATGATTATGTATGTAATACTAACAGTATTTATATGTGGTCTAATGATAGGAAGAACCCCAGAATACCTAGGTAAAAAGGTAGAAAGCAGGGAAATGAAATTAGTTTCAATGGCTATTATTATACACCCACTTATTATTCTAAGTCTTACAGCACTTGCTGTTACAACAGCAGCAGGCTTAGGTGGAGTAACAAACCAAGGTAACCATGGCCTAAGTCAGGTGTTATATGAATATGCCTCATCAGCGGCTAACAATGGTTCAGGATTTGAGGGGCTTTTAGATAATACTGTGTTCTACAATTTATCAACTGCACTTGCAATGTTCCTAGGTAGATATTTACCTATAGCCTTGCAGCTTGCTATAGCAGGAAGTTTACTTGCTAAAAATCCTATTAATGAATCAAAGGGAAGCTTAAAAACAAGTAATATGACATTTACAGTTATTCTAATAATAATAGTATTTGTATTTGCAGCACTAACATTTATGCCAGCCTTAGCACTCGGTCCTATAGCAGAACACTTAAAGCTATGGATGTAAGTAGCTAATTAATAAGGCTTTATAAAGACACTACCAATTTTATTTAAAGTTGAGGTAATAGAAATGGAAGAAAAGAAAAAATCTAAGTTTATAACAAAGGAGATTTTAAAGTCCTCTATAATAGGGGCTTTTAAAAAGTTTAATCCTAGATATATGATAAAAAACCCTGTAATGTTTGTTGTTTTAATAGGTTTTGGGTTATCAATACTTTTAAGTATTTTCCCAGAGATATTTGGAGACTCAGCAGATTTAAGGGGATATAATATAACAATTTCAATAATTTTATTTATTACTATATTATTTGCTAACTTTGCTGAATCTGTTGCAGAGGGTAGGGGGAAAGCTCAGGCGGATACCCTTAAGAAAACAAAGAAAGATTCAACAGCACGTGTACTTTTACCAAGTGGTGAAACTAAGGTTATTAGTGCAAGTGAGCTTAAAAAAGGTGATATAGTACTAGTTAAAGCAGGGGAGATAATTCCAAGTGATGGAGAGGTTCAAAGAGGTATAGCATCAGTTGATGAGTCAGCTATAACTGGAGAATCAGCACCTGTTCTTAAGGAATCAGGTGGAGACTTTGCATCAGTTACAGGGGGAACACTTGTTGCCAGTGACTTTTTAGAGATTGAAATAACTTCAATGCCAGGTGAATCATTTCTTGATAAGATGATTGCACTAGTTGAAGGAGCAACAAGAAAGAAAACACCTAATGAAATAGCACTTAATACACTACTAGTTAGTTTAACAATAATATTCTTAATAGTTGTAGTTACTCTTTATCCTATATCAAGATATGTAGGAGCAGGTATTCCAGTTTCAACACTTATAGCTCTTATGGTATGTCTAATACCTACAACAATAGGAGGACTACTATCAGCTATAGGAATTGCTGGGATGGATAGAGTTACAAGATTTAACGTTATTGCACTTTCAGGTAAGGCTGTAGAGGCATGTGGTGACGTAGATACAATGATCCTTGATAAAACAGGAACTATAACATATGGAAACAGACTTGCAGCACAGTTTATCCCTGTAGGGGAGGTTGCTGAAAGTGAGCTAATTAACTATTCAATTATATGTTCAATAAGTGATAATACTCCTGAGGGTAAGTCAATTGTTGAACTTGGAGAAAGACTAGGTGGAGACAGGGGAAACCATAGGGAAGAAGACCTTGAATTTATAGAATTTACAGCTCAAACAAGAATGAGTGGTGTTGACCTTGAAGATGGTACTGAAGTTAGAAAAGGAGCATTTGATGCTATAAAAACTAGGGTACAAAAAATAGGTGGACATATTCCAGAAGACCTTGAAAGTAAGGTTACTGAGGTTTCAAAAATGGGTGGAACTCCACTTGTAGTATGTGTTAACAAAACAATACTAGGAGTTATCTACCTAAAGGACACAGTTAAACCAGGTCTTGTTGATAGATTTAAAAGACTTCGTGAAATGGGAATTAAAACAATTATGTGTACAGGGGACAACCCACTAACAGCTGCTACAATAGCTCAGGAAGCTGGAGTAGACGGGTTTGTTGCTGAGTGTAAACCTGAGGACAAGATTGAAGTTATAAAGAAGGAACAGGCAGAGGGTAAGGTTGTAGCTATGACTGGAGACGGAACAAATGATGCTCCAGCACTTGCACAGGCAGACGTTGGAATTGCTATGAATAGTGGTACAACATCAGCTAAGGAAGCAGCTAACGTGGTTGACCTTGATTCTGACCCAACTAAAATACTTGAGGTTGTTGAAATAGGTAAGCAGCTTCTAATTACTAGAGGAGCCTTAACTACATTTAGTATTTCAAATGATATAGCTAAGTACTTTGCTATAATACCTGCAATGTTTACACTTGCTATTCCTCAAATGAATGCATTAAACATAATGGGACTTTCAACACCTTTTAGTGCTGTACTTTCAGCATTAATATTTAACGCTATAATTATTCCATGTCTTATACCACTTGCTATGACAGGTGTTAAGTATAAGCCAATGAGTTCAGAATCAATGTTAGTTAGAAACATGCTAATATACGGACTTGGTGGGGTGGTTGTACCATTCCTTGGAATTAAGCTAATAGATATTATTATTACACCGCTTTTATCATTTATAGGATTATAGGAGGAAAGGCAATGAAGATACTATTTTACAACTTAAAAAAAGGTTTAATTATTAGCCTTGTTCTTATAGTTTTATGTGGATTTGTATTCCCATTAGCTGTAACAGGGGTTAGTAACCTTTTATTTAATGACAAGGCTACAGGAAGCATGATTACTGTTAATGGTAAGGAAGTTGGTTCAAAGTTTATAGGACAAGCATTTACATCGGATAAATACTTTACTGGAAGAATTTCAGCTGTTAACTACAACACATATAAAGAAGGTGACCCTGAATACAAGGGGGTAGCTACAGGTGGAAGCAACCTAGCTCAAAGTAACCCAAAGCTTATGGAGAGAATCAACAGTGATGTTGAAGCATTCCTTAAGAAAAACCCAAATGTAAAAAAAGAAGATATACCAGCAGATCTTATTACTGCATCAGCATCAGGACTTGACCCAGACATAAGCATTGAAGCAGCTAAAATCCAAGTTCCTAGAATTGCTAAGGCAACAGGGAAAACAGAAGCTGATATAGTTAAAATAATAGAAAAAAACACAAACAAAAAGGCTCTTGGCATTTTAGGTGAGGACACTGTAAATGTACTTGGAGCAAACATAGATATATACAAGTTAACAAAGTAATGTTAGCTTAAGAAATACCTAATATATAAACAAAAAAAGTTTTTTGTTAGTAATGAAGAATAGTAATTTAGGGGAAGAAAAAATTTCTCCCTAAATAGAAGGATTAAGTTTATGGTGGTAGGAAATATTATAGGCTACACCCTTGGGTTTAGACGTAGAAAATCTTAGATGAAAAAATGTAAAGACCCTTAGAGAAGCCGGGTGTTTGAGCTTTAGCAAGTTTGAGTCTGCCCCTTGGGTATAGGCAGCTCTTAGGGGATTTGCATTTTTACATCTTAGAGTTTCTAGGAAAAATCCCAGACGTGGTGATAGAATATAATATTTCCTATCACCTTTTCCTATATTGTATTTAAAGTGAAAATTTTTTAGTGTATATTACTATTAAGAATGGATTTTGGAGGGATTATGGTTAATGAGTTTGGCACTACTAAAAGGGGTAAACTAAAAATATTTTTCGGCTATGCAGCAGGTGTTGGAAAGACCTATGCTATGCTTGATGCAGCCCATAGTGCAATACGTAACGGTTATGACGTAGTTGCAGGGTATATAGAACCACATAATAGACCAGAAACAGCAGCTTTAATGGAGGGGCTTGAACTTTTACCCTTCCTTGAAATAAATTATAAGGGAAAAACCTTCCGTGAGTTTGATTTAGACAAGGCACTAGAGAGAAAGCCTCAAATAATATTAGTAGATGAACTTGCCCATACCAATGCATACGGATGTCGTCATAAGAAAAGATATAACGATATTGAGGAGCTTTTAAGGGCAGGAATAGATGTATATACAACGGTTAACGTTCAGCACATAGAAAGTCTTAATGATGTGGTTGAATCAATTACACATATAACGGTTAAGGAAACAATTCCAGATAGAATATTTGATAATGCTACACAGGTTAAGCTTGTTGATATTGAGCCTGAGGATCTTATTGATAGACTTCAAGAGGGGAAGGTTTATGGCAAGGGACAAGCACAAAGGGCATTAAATAATTTCTTTACAGCAGAAAACCTAGCCAGTCTTCGTGAAATAGCCCTAAGACGTACAGCGGATAGGGTTAAAAACCTTGAGGATGAGAAGAATTTTGCTAGAAAAAAGGAGCATTTTACAGGGGAACATATACTTATATGTTTAAGTAGCTCACCATCTAATTCTAAGGTTATTAGAAATGCAGCAAGAATGGCAGCGGCTTTCCATGCTGAGTTTACTGCAATTTATGTTGAAACAGAATTCCAGGGAGACATGACTAAGGAGGATAAGGACAAGCTTCTTAAAAATATTAAACTGGCTAAGGACCTAGGAGCTAAGATTGCAACTGCATATGGAGAGGATATACCCTATCAAATTTCAGAATATGCAAAGACAAATGGGGTAACTAAAATAGTTATGGGAAGGTCTAATACAAGAAGAACCTTTATTAGAACCATGCCAAGCTTTGTAGAAAGGTTAACAGTTTTAGCCCCTAATATAGATGTATATATAATTCCAGATAGTCACCTAAAATATATTCCTAATAAAAAAAGATTCAAGCTTCGAAAAATAGAGAAAGTAGATATATTAAAGCTATTAACTATTATGATGGTTTGCACAATTATAGGACAGTGGTTTTACATAGCTGGCTTTTCTGAAAGTAATATTAATGCCATATATATTCTAGGAGTTTTAGGAGTATCTATATCCACAGCATCAAGGGTGTATGGAGTTTTAAGTTCAATATTAAGTGTATTAACATTTAACTATTTATTCTGTGAGCCAAGGTTTACATTCCA
>NZ_JAVWJB010000035.1:0-20362 GCF_036639235.1 Clostridium sp. | reverse complement strand
AAGGCTTATCTTTCTTAGCCTTTTCAAGTATTTCCTTTGCATATACATCAAGTTCTTTCTTTGAAACTTCATGATTTACAATAACATTATATGTGTACATTTGGCTATCAATAGATATATCATTTATATTTGATACTTCATACTTTGCTACGTCTACCCCTTCGTTATTAGCTTCTTTATTATCTGAACATCCATAAAGCATTAAAGATAATAAAGCTAATATAAGGCCTAATATAATCTTTCTCATTGTCTACCTCGTTTATATCTATTTAATTAATTATTCGTCCTTAAATAATGCAAGTAGTCTAACTACCTCAATATATAACCAAACAAGAGTTGTTAATAGAGTTAAAGCTCCAATCCACTCCATTTTCTTTGGAGCTCCTGAATATACTAAATACTCAATAGTGTCAAAATCTAGTATAAAGTTAAGTGATGCAACAATTACTATAACTAAACTTATACCTATTCCAATTGGGGAGCTATCTCTTAAAAATGGTATATTAAGTCCAAATATACCTAATAACATTGATAATAGATATATAACACCTATTCCAATAGTTGCACTTATAACAACCTTCTTAAACTTATTAGTTGCCCTTATTATTCTCGCTCTGTACAAAAATAGCATTACAAGAAATATTCCAAGGGTAATTAGAACAGCCTGCATTATTATCCCATCATACATGGTAGCAAACATTGCTGAAAATGCTCCAAGCACAAGTCCCTCACCAATTGAGTATAACGGAACTAGTATAGGTGCTGCACTTGTAAATACCATTGCACCAATTACACCTACAAAACTAATAATAAAACCTGTTATAAGAAGTCCTGATGGCATAGTCCCATTATTAATTACTTGAAACCAAGTATATGAAGCAGCAAGTATTACTAAAAATAGTGAAAGCATAGTTTTGTTAAGTATTCCATTAAAGGAAGCTTGACCCTCACCAGCTATATTTCTAGCAAACTTAAGTACCGGATTACTACTTTCAATTTGTCTCATATTTTCACCTCCTAATAGTGCTATAAAACTTCTAAGACACCTGAATCTAAACATACACTTAAAAGTAATTTTTTAATTCCAAGCTTATTAAATCTTATTTCTATAAGGTCGTCCTTAATAAATAAAACCTCTCCAGTTCCAAATGCCTTGTGTTTTATACTATCTCCTACACTTATATCATAAGATGCCTTATCTTTCAAATTAACTTCCATAGGTGGATAAAGTATATTTCGTGTTTCTCCTAAAAATCTTGACTGGTATACACGTTTTTCTCCTTTTTCCTCAAGGCGCATAAGATATACCTTATATCTAGCCCTTGTAAAACCTACATAATAAAGACGTCTTTCCTCTTCTATTAGTGAATTATCTCCATTTTTCTCCCTATCTATACTTTCATAACTTGGAAGTATACCTTCAACTAAATCTATTAAGATCACGTTATCGTATTCAAGTCCCTTTGATGAATGTATTGTACTTAGAACAATATTACTTTCGTTTTTATTGTATTTTTTAGATTCAACAATCTCTTTTAGGTAACTTAACCTTCCATACAAACTATCAAGAGAATCTAAATCCCTTGATACCGACTTTATAACCATAAAAACATCTTTTATAGTATTCTTGTCTAAATTCTCATCTTTTCCTACATTAAGATAATCTAGATACTTCATCTCCTGCTCTAGATAATCAAGAGCAAAATAAATGTTTTTATCCCTTAATATTTTTAGGTTCTTTCTAAAATTAATAATATTTTTCTCTTGATACGGTTCTAAGAAACCTCCCCATAATAATATATCAAATACACTCTTACCTTCTTTTTGGTTCTCTTTAATGTAATTAATCATATCTTTTGATATATAACTATCTGTTTTAAAGTATACTCTTTCAAAAGACTCTATATCACTATCATTGTTTGCAAGCTTAAAAAAAGCCCTAATATCTTCTAATATCCAGTGTGAAAATAGTGATATCTTATTATCTCTAATATAAAAATCAACTGAATGTTTATCAAGCTCATTAATAATATTTACAGCAGATATGTTATTTCTATAAAGAATCGCTGTTGATTGCCCCTTTAATTCACCTAATAGTTTAAGTATCTTTTCAGCTTCTTCAATTTCATTTTGACTATCTATAATCTCAATTGATCCTTCAAAAGTATTCTTTGTATATATATTTTTGTCATATCTATTCTTATTGTTTTTTATAAGAATATTTGTAGTATCTACTATCTCCTTACTACTTCTAAAATTTCTTTCCATATATAAAACCTTAGAATTAGTATATATTTTTTTAAAGTTTTCAAGTACATAAAGATAACTTCCTCTAAAACCATATATACACTGATCATCATCTGCAACAAAAAACATATTATTACTTCTTATTTGATACAAAATAGCATGTTGAAGCCTTGATGTATCCTGTGCTTCATCACATATAATATACTTATATCGTCTTTTTATATCATTTAATATTTCATCATCTGTTTTAAGTATATTAAGCGCATATATTAGCATATCATCATAATCTATTAAATGTTTTTCTCTTTTTATTTCCTCATACATTTTATAGATTTTATATATCCCCTTAACTTTACTCTCTAACTTTTTAATATCTTCCTTTTTGTACATCATATTTTTAGCATAACCTATTAAAGCTATAACTTCTTCAAGCTTATCCTCTTGAGGGTAAGCATTATTTACCTTAATATAGCACCTTTTAATAATAGCTCTTTTATTAACCTTAGAATTCTCTTCCTCTAAAAAGTTAAATGCAATCCCCTTCTTAAAAGCATACTTATTAAGAACTCTCATGGAAAAGCTATGTATAGTTGAAAAACTAACTGAATCATCTACTAAGGGACTAAATACTTTATCAAATCTTTCCTTCATATCCCTTGATGCCATTCTTGAGAATGTTAAGGCCAGTATATTTCTTGGGTCTACCCCCTTTGTTAATATAAGGTATCCAACCCTACCTACAACTACAGTTGTTTTTCCTGAACCTGGTGATGCTAAAAGTAGTAAATTTCCCTCTTCATTTGTTAGTGCCTTTCTTTGACTTTCTGTATATTTTATATCAAAATTATTAAACAAATAATCATAAAATTCCTTTTCATTTAAGGTTTTCATTTGTAAACCTCCAAACCAATTATAAATAATCAAGTTTAATTATTATATCATAGTAGTAATCCTAGTAATAATAAATGTAATAAAAAAACACTACTATAAATAGTAGTGTTATCTTTAAAATAAATCGAGTAAGCCTGTAAGCCGAGTTCTGTCGTGAATGATCATCTATCTAGGCCCACTGTTACCAGTAGGCTCAAGCGACACTACCCGGAAGCGTGTCGGGCCAACACATTACGCCTCCCTATTCGGTCTTGCTCCAAGTGGGGTTTACATAGCCGACAAGTCGCCAAGTCGCTGGTAAGCTCTTACCTCACCTTTCCACCCTTACCTACAAAGTAGGCGGTATATCTCTGTTGCACTATCCTTAAAGTCGCCTTCACTGGGTATTACCCAGCACCCTGCCCTGTGGAGCTCGGACTTTCCTCTCCCTCTTACGAGGCAGCGATCATTTAGCTTACTCAATAATTAACTTTTCAGTACTATACGATTCTAACATATGGGTACAACTTTGTAAATAGATTTAAACAATTCTAAGTGGGTTTTCTTCACTACTACTTAAAATAACCTCTATTTCTGTATTCTCTTCAATAAACTTCCTAAAGTGTTCTTTAAAAATAATTTCCGAACCAAAATGTGTTAAATCAACTATACACATTCCTTGATTTACAAAGTCTAGTGCTATATGATGCTTTACATCTCCTGTTACTATACAGTCACATCCCTTTTTCATAGCTATTCTAATAAGATCTGCTCCACTTCCTCCAACTACAGCTACCTTATTAATAACCTTAGTATCATCTCCTGATACTATTACACCACTAAGATTAAATTCCTTCTTTAAAGATATATAGAAATCTCTAAAAGCAAGTGGTCTATCTAGAGTACCTACTCTGCCTATCCCCTCTACTATACCATCTTTTTGTTCTAATGTAGATACATTATTTAAGTTTAGTTTTTCTGATAATATATCATTCATTCCATTTTTTGCAGAATCAAAATTAGTATGTGATGCATATAAAGCAATTTTATTTTCTATTAATGTTAAAACCATTGACTCTATATATCCCCTATCTGAAATCTTCTTAAGAGGCTTAAATATTAATGGGTGATGAACTATTATTATATCTACATTATTTTCTATTGCCTCATTAATTACCCTAGGTGTTACTTCAAGTGAAATTAAAGCTTTACTTATTTCCTTATCATATCTACCGATTAATAAACCAACATTATCATAGTCTTCACATAAATTAAGTGGGTAACTACCCTCTATAATACTACAAAGCTTTTTACACTTCATAACTATCCCTAACCTTTCTAAAGTCATTTAAAAGATTTTTAAGTTCATCTACCCTATTTTTATTAGTTGATACATTAGTAGTACTTAAAATCTTCTCAATAGAATTTATTTTTTTATTAATAAAACCTCTAAAATCTTCATTTGGAATATTTAATGTATACCTACCAGTATAATAATGTACATTTTCTTTATATGCTTCATCTTGTCCGTAGGTAACCTTAATATTGTGATAATACTTATTCGCATCATATACAACTGTTTCATCAATAACCTTAAATCCGTTATCATATAGATACCTTCTAAGTACCTCCTGATGTTGAGCTGGTTGTAGTATTAAGTACTTAAATTCCTTTGCCTTATCAAGGGAATCCTTAATAATTTCCCATATTAAATTTCCTCCCATACCAGAAATTATAGCAACATCTACTTCCCCCTTATTAATCGGTTCAAGCCCTGGACCATGACGAAGCTCTACATCTGATATTATTTTATTTTCAGTAAGGTTTTTCTTTGCAATTTCAAGTGGCCCCTTATTAATATCACTTGCTATAACCTTATTTGTAATTCCTTCTTTAATTAGATATATAGGAATATATCCATGGTCTGTTCCTATATCACATACAGAATGATTTTTATCTATTAAATCTACAACAGCTTGAAGTCTATTTGATAAATTCATTTTTTCCTCCTTAGGACTTTGGTATCTTTGGTAATGACTTTACAAACTTATAAAATCCCTTTGAATCTGAAATACGATCTGCATTAGCTACAGTATCATGACGATTAATAATATTATTTGTTACCAGATATGTATTCACATCTATTGTCTTTGCCACCATATCCTCTTGAACATCATTTCCAACCATCATACATTGATTTGGAGCCTTTTCAATTATATCCAGTATTTGACCATAATATCTTGGATTTGGTTTACAAAATTTCATAACCTCTATTGGTGTTATAAAATCAAAATCCTCACTATTAAGTCCTGCCCAATTAACTCTTGTTTTAAGAGCTTTAAGTGGAAATAATGGATTAGTAGCTACTACTAACTTATACCCCTTATTTAGTAACATATTAACGGATTTAATCATATAATTAGATTTTGAATACATTCCAGTAATTGTAGTATAGTCGTCATCGTAAAAATCGCTAATATGATTATATATATCATCTATGTCACGGCCAAGAACCTCTTTATACTTTTCTTTAAATACCTCTTCATTTGTCTTACTATCATCATTACTAAAAATAGTTGCCATAATAGCTTCCTTCATATGATTATTAAATTCTTCAAATGTAAAGTTATTAGAAACCCTCTTATAAAGCCTTACCATATATTCTTCCATAAATTTATCAGAATCTATATTAAGTAGTGTTCCATCTAAATCAAATAAAACTGTATCTAACATAACTTCCCCCTATTTCAAAAAAACCTACACATAAGTGTAGGTTTTATACTAATCTAAGTAATCCTTAAGCTTTTTGCTTCTAGTTGGATGCTTTAGCTTTCTTAAAGCCTTCGCTTCAATTTGTCTAATTCTCTCTCTTGTAACCTTAAACTCTTTACCAACTTCCTCAAGAGTTCTAGCTCTTCCATCATCAAGACCAAATCTTAGTCTTAAAACCTTCTCTTCTCTTGGAGTTAATGTATCAAGTACTTCCATTAACTGCTCCTTAAGCATAGTATATGCTGCAGCCTCAGCTGGTGCAAGAGCATCTTCATCTGGAATAAAGTCACCAAGATGACTATCTTCTTCTTCTCCAATAGGAGTTTCAAGTGAAACAGGTTCCTGTGCAATCTTCATAATTTCACGTACCTTTTCAACTTCCATATTCATTTCTTTAGCAACTTCCTCAGGTGTAGGGTTTCTTCCAAGGTCTTGAAGTAGTTGTCTCTCAATTCTTATAAGCTTGTTAATAGTTTCTACCATATGAACAGGAATTCTAATTGTTCTTGCCTGGTCTGCAATAGCTCTTGTTATTGCCTGTCTAATCCACCATGTAGCATAAGTTGAGAACTTAAATCCCTTTCTATAGTCGAACTTCTCAACAGCCTTAAGAAGTCCAAGATTTCCTTCTTGAATAAGATCAAGGAATAGCATTCCACGTCCAACATATCTTTTTGCTATACTAACTACTAGTCTAAGATTAGCCTCTGCAAGCTTTTTCTTAGCCTCTTGATCCCCTTCTTCTATTCTATTTGCAAGGTTTGTTTCCTCTTCTGCTGAAAGAAGTGGTACCTTACCAATTTCCTTAAGATACATTCTAACAGGATCATCTATACTAATTCCCTCTGGAATTGATAAATCATCTTCTAGAAGCTGCTCTGAACTAAATTCATCCCCATCATTAATAACCTCTATACCAAATGATTCAAGCACCTCATATACCTTCTCTATTTGGTCTGGGGCTAATTCCACATCTTCTAAAATATCCGTAATTTCTTTGTATGTTAATACACCTGACTTTTTACCTTTATCCATTAATTGCATCACTATAGCTTTTTCAGCTCCTGAACCTTTTATATCCTTTTTCAAGTGTACAACCTCCTTTCAAACTCCATTAGTTATCCTTGCTACTTTTTAAAATAATTAATTTGTTAATAAGCTCTGTTGCCTTTTGAAATTCTCCATTTTTTTCAAGTCGTTTAATTTCGTTTTGTGTATTTTTAGCTTCTTCCTCATTGTTATATTTCTTAATAACATGAATGTAGTCATCAATAATATTTTTATTAACTTCATCAGGAACTTCCCGTGCAAATACCTTCGAAGCTTCCTGTATATCACCATGATTATTAAATTTTCTAAGTATATTATTAGGAATAACCTTAAACCCTTCGTTAATAGCGTAATAAATTTCCTTAGCCACTAACTTGTAGATTGGGGTTATAAACTCTTCTACACTTATTTTACCCTTAATATAGCTAAAGTAATCTACTGATTCTACACACAATGACAATAACATTTGCTCTGCCTTTTTGTAGGCAGGTTCCCTTTTGACAATTTGAGCTTTTGGCTCTATACTTTGCTTTAATGATTCTTCAGATGAAGATCCTTGTTTTTTAAGCTTATTAATATCTGCAATAATACTTTCTTCAAGTATCCCAGTATTTTCAGAAATTAGCTTTACGTAATAGCTAAGTTCTACCTCACTTTTTATAGTTGCAAGTTCTCCTACAACTTCCTTAGTAAAATATAAAACATCATCAGCCTTTTTCAAATTATATTTTTCCTTGATAAGGTTGATTTTATACTGCATAACTGGAACAGCCATTGAAATTAGCTTTTTAAACTCATCAATCGAGTTATTTCTAATAAATTCATCTGGATCTTTACCCTTTGGTACTCTAATTACCTTAACTATGCACCCAACTCCTTCAAGTATTTCCATCCCCTTAATAGTAGCAGCTTTACCTGCAACATCAGAGTCATAACAAACATATACATTATTAACATACTTCTTAATAAGTTTTGCTTGATTAGGTGTTAGCGCCGTTCCAAGAGTTGCAACAACATTTGTTATTCCCTCCTGGGCTAGTGCTATAAGATCCATATATCCCTCAACAAGTATTAAACTCTCTGGAACCCTGTCTCTTATTGCAAAGTTAAGACCATATAAATTGGTACCCTTAATAAAAACTTCACTTTCAGGTGAATTTAAGTATTTTGGCTTTGAGTCATCGAGTACTCTCCCACCAAAACCAATAACCTTCCCCCTATAATCAAATACAGGGAATATTATTCTGTTTCTAAACCTATCATATGTACCATTTTTTCCTTTAATAATAAGTCCGCTCTTTAATAATACTTCTTTAGAAAATCCCTTTTTAGATAAATACATCTCAAGAGAATTCCACGTGTTGCTACTGCAGCCCAGCCCAAACTTATTAATAGTTGAACCTTTAATACCTCTATTTGTAAGATAATCATATGCAGTCTTATTTCGCTTAAGATTTGCAAAAAAATACCTTGCTGCTTCAGTATTAGCCTTAATAATATTATCCTTCATTTGGAATTTAGGATCTACTGTAGCCTCTCTACTTTCAACAGATACACCTATTCTATCTCCTAAGATCTTGATGGCGTCTAAAAACTCCATATTCTTAATGTTCATTATAAATCCTAGAACATTACCTGAAGCTCCACACCCAAAACAATGATATAGCTGTTTTTCTCGAGATACACTTAAAGATGGTCCTTTGTCAGAGTGAAATGGGCATACTCCCATAAAGTTTCTCCCTGACTTTTTTAGTGATACATAATCTGAAACTACTTCTACTATATCGTTTTCTTGTAGAATTCTATCTACTATTTCATCTGGAATACGACCCATAATATCACCTGTTACAATTATTTTAGTCTATACACTAATTTCTACATCATTAGCATATTTCCTTCTTTTTATAATAATAGTTATGAAAATATGTTATCAATGTATAGATTACTTTATTTATAGGCACAAGATACTTAATTTCGACACTTAATTCGAAACTCCTTCTTTTTTTTACAAAAAAAATTAGTAAATTTTACTCCATGGAGTAGGCGCAAAAATGTTTAAAAATTCAGACATAGCATATCTATCTGTCATACCTGCTAAATAATCACAAACTACAGTATCAAGTCCATAGCGATTTATGTTGTTAAAAAACTCTTTTGGTAGTTTACTAGGATTATCAAGGTAATATTTATACATTTGATTAAGTATGTTCATAGCCTTTTCTTCCTCTTCCTTAGCCTTTGAACCTATATATACATTAGAAAACATATACTCTCTAAGAGACCATATTACTTCTCCAACCTCTCCATAAAAATCTACTTTACCGTTTTCATTGTAGTTGTTAATTACATTAGTAATCATAGAATTTATTCTACTTGAAGGGCCACTTCCAAGTACTCTTATAGCTTCACATGGTAACATATCTTCACTAATAACCCTAGCTCTTATAGCATCATCAATATCATGATTAATATAGGCTATCTTATCAGCTACTCTAACAACCCTACCCTCAAATGTTTTAGCCATTTTAGATGAACTATGATTAATAATACCATCTTTAACTTCATATGTAAGATTAAGAGGTTCTAAATGCTCAACTACTCTTAAGCTTTGTATATAGTGTTTAAATCCCTTTGTACATAAATCATTAAGTACCTTCTCACCTGAGTGACCAAATGGTGTATGCCCAAGGTCATGGGCAAGTGCAATAGCCTCTGTTAAATCTTCATTAAGGGAAAGTGCACGTGATATGCTCCTAGCAACCTGTGATACCTCAAGGGTATGGGTAAGTCTTGTTCTATAATGATCTCCCTCAGGAGATATGAAAACTTGTGTCTTATGTTTAAGTCTTCTAAATGCCTTAGAGTGGATAATTCTATCCCTATCTCTTTGAAAATCTGTTCGAATTGGACACTTCTCTTCATCTTGCTTTCTGCCCAAAGTATTGCTGCTTAAAACCGCATTACTTGAAAGATAAGTTAATTCTTTCTTCTCATATGACTCACGAATATTCATAGTAATTCACCTACATATTATTTCTTAAATCTAATATACAATATTAAAGGCTATAAATCCTTTAATATTAAATGAAGAAAGTATTAATAAAATATTTCAACCTATAATATCATTTTCTCTAATTTTATAATTTTTATTCAAAAAATATATTTATGTTATAATTATGTAACTTTTATCATATATACTAGTAGCACATATTTAGAGGTGATTAAATGGATACATCCACTACTAATACAAATTCAGAATTCATGTCACATAAGGAAATAATAGACTTTGTATTATCCCAATATAATCTTACTATAAAAAAATTAGAAAGCATAAAATTTAAAGATACAGATAAACAAAGGGCTGTATATAAGGTTATTACTAATAAGGGACCTAAATGCTTAAAAAAAGTATATTATGATAAAGATACTCTTTTATTTATATACTCTACAATAGAGTGGTTAAATATGAAGGGAATTAAATGCCCACGATTACTTCCTTCAAGAGAAGGGGTTAGATATGTAGAGTATAATGAACATATTTTTATTTTAACTGATTGGATAGATGGTCGAAAGTGTTGCTATGATAATATAGATGATGTATTAATTGCTGCAAAAAATCTTGCGAATCTACACAAAAGTTCATATGGATTTGTACCTATAAGAAATAGTACCCTTAGGGTTTCTTGTACAGACTATTATAATAGCTATAATAAACACCTATGCCAGATTCAAAGCACCCTTAAGAAAGCTTCAAAGTGCAATGATTACTTCTCAAATAAATTTATAGAAAACTATGAAGTAAATCTTAATAAGGCAAGGGATAGTGTGAATATACTCTCTACAATCGACTTTACTGATCAATTTGGAGACAACGTAAGTACTTTCTCTATTTGTCACCTTGACTATGTTAATAAAAACCTTATTTTTTCAAATAATGGACTTTATATAATAGATTTTGATAATACTAAAATAGACTATCCTGTTCATGATATAGTTTATTTTGTTAAACGTATACTAAAAAGAAAAACTACATCATGGAATTTTGATATATTTGAAAAAGCTATGGACCAGTATGAATCAGTAAGAACACTTAGTCATAAGGAACATCTATTTATCTTAGCAGCCCTTAACTTCCCCCATAAATACTGGAAAATTTCAAGAGATTACTATAAACTCGGAAGTAATAAGGAATTCTACGAAAAACAAATTGATAGCTTAGTTTCACAGCAAAATGACCATGATATTTTCTGCCGAAAATACAAGGAATATATTAATAATAGATTTAAGTAAAATAAAAGTGGCTACAAAAGTAGCCACTTTCAATTTATTTAAAACAATTATTATCTTGGGTTTTTAACCTGTGCTTGTGCAGCTGCAAGTCTTGCTATTGGAACTCTAAATGGAGAACATGATACGTATTGAAGTCCTACACCATGACAGAACTCAACTGATGATGGATCTCCACCGTGCTCACCACAAATTCCAAGCTTAATATCTTCTCTAGTTGATTTTCCAAGCTTTGCAGCCATTTCTACTAGCTTACCAACACCTGTTTGGTCAAGCTTTTGGAATGGATCAAAATCGAAAATCTTCTTATCGTAGTAATCCTTAAGGAACTTACCAGCATCATCTCTTGAGAAACCAAAAGTCATCTGAGTAAGGTCATTAGTACCAAATGAGAAGAACTCTGCTTCTGTAGCAATTTCATCTGCAGTAAGTGCGGCTCTTGGAATCTCAATCATAGTACCTACCATATACTTAAGTTCTACGTTATTTTCATTAATTACTGTGTTTGCAGTTTCTGTTACTATATCCTTAACATACTTAAGTTCCTTAACTTCCCCTGCAAGTGGTATCATTATTTCTGGAACTATATTGTATCCAAATGAAGCATTAACTTCAATTGCAGCTTCAATAATAGCTCTTGTTTGCATTTCTGCAATTTCTGGGTATGATACAGCAAGTCTACATCCTCTATGTCCCATCATTGGGTTAAACTCATGTAGGTCTTCAACTGTAGCCTTAAGATCTTCATAGCTTAATCCCATTTGGATAGCTAGAGCCTTAATATCTTCCTCAGTATGCGGTAAGAACTCATGTAGTGGTGGGTCAAGTAGTCTTACTGTAACAGGAAGTCCCTTCATTGCCCCATATATTGCTACGAAGTCACTCTTTTGCATTGGAAGTAGCTTATCAAGTGCTTCTCTTCTTTGCTCTTCATTCTTTGCAACTATCATTTGTCTAACAGCTGGAATTCTATCTTCTTCAAAGAACATATGCTCTGTTCTACAAAGACCAATACCCTCTGCACCAAATCTAATAGCCTGCTCTGAATCACGTCTGTTATCAGCGTTAGTTCTAACCTTAAGAACTCTAACTTCATCAGCCCATGACATAAATGTTCCAAAATAACCTGTTATCTCAGGCTCTACTGTTTTGACTTCCTGTGCATATACCTTACCTGTAGTTCCATCAAGTGACATGTAGTCACCTTCCTTGATTTTAAGGTCTCCAATAGTTATATACTTGTCATCTTCATTAATCTTAAGAGATGAACATCCAGCAACGCAGCACTTACCCATACCTCTAGCAACAACCGCTGCATGAGAAGTCATTCCACCTCTTGCAGTTAAAATACCTTCTGATGCGATCATTCCTTCAATATCTTCTGGTGAAGTTTCTGCTCTAACCAGAATAACCTTTTCACCTAGTGCTCTGTGATTCTTAGTTTCTTCTGCTGTAAAGTAAATTCTACCACAAGCAGCACCTGGAGATGCTGGTAGTCCTATTGCACACTCTCTTGCACTTGCTAAATCCTTAGCATCGAACATTGGGTGTAAAAGCTGGTCAAGCTGCTTAGGGTCAACCTTTAATATAGCCTCTTCCTTAGTAATTAATCCCTCTTCAACTAAGTCAACAGCAATCTTAAGAGCAGCAGGTGCTGTTCTCTTACCATTTCTTGTTTGTAGGAAGTAAAGCTTTCCTTGTTCTATTGTAAACTCCATGTCTTGCATATCTTTATAATGCTTCTCTAGAGTATTTGCTATTGTCATAAATTCATCATAACATGCAGGCATAACATCCTTAAGAGTTACAATGTCTTGAGGTGTTCTAATTCCAGCAACAACGTCTTCTCCCTGTGCATTCATTAGGTATTCACCAAAAATCTTATTATCACCATTAGCAGGGTTTCTTGTAAATGCAACTCCAGTTCCAGAAGTTTCTCCCATATTACCAAATACCATTTGTTGAACATTTACTGCTGTTCCCCATGAACTTGGAATATCATGAAGTTTTCTATATATATTAGCTCTAGGATTATCCCATGAACGGAATACAGCCTTAATTGACTCTAAAAGCTGTACCTTAGGATCACTTGGGAATTCTGCACCCATTTCACGCTTATAATATTCTTTGTATCTTCTAACAACTTCCTTAAGGTTTTCTGATGTAAGGTCTGTGTCCAGTTCTGCTGAAACCTCTTCCTTAACATCCTCTAGAATTCCTTCAAAGCTACTCTTATCAAGTTCCATAACTACATCACTAAACATTTGAATAAATCTTCTGTAGCTATCATATGCAAATCTTTCGTTTCCAGTAAGCACTGCAATACCTTCTACTGTTTCATCATTTAGACCAAGGTTAAGAATAGTATCCATCATACCTGGCATTGATGCTCTAGCACCTGAACGAACTGAAACTAGTAGTGGGTTTTTAGCATCCCCAAGAACCTTACCTGTCATATTTTCAAGATTACCAAGGTTTGCGAAAATCTCGTCGATTATTCCATCATTAATAACCTTTCCATCTTCATAATATTTAGTACAAGCTTCCGTTGTAACAGTAAATCCCTGTGGAACTGGAAGACCTATGTTAGTCATCTCTGCAAGGTTTGCCCCTTTACCTCCTAGAAGATTTTTCATAGATGCATTACCTTCGCTAAAAAGATAAACAAACTTATTAGAATTACACATTAATATAAACCCCCTGTTATAAGTCGAATATTATTCCCCTTAATAGAATATAAATATCTCTTTATTAGTTTGAACCTAGCTTAACAAATAGCTGAGTTATATTTGTCTTTGAAACTTTACCAGTAATCTTAACATGCTCTTTTCCTTGGCTGTCAACTACTGTTTCTACAACTGGCAGTGAATCAACCTGATGCTCAATTATCTTCTTTGCAGCATCATATGCAGTATCTTCATCATTTACAGTTATTATGTTTGGCATTCTTGTCATAATAATACCAACTGGAACTCTATGAATATCAGTGTTTCCAAGTGCAACCTTTAAAAAGTCTTTTCTTGAAACTGCCCCAGTAATAAATCCATTATTTTCAATAAACATAGTTCCTGCATCAGCTAAGAAAAGCTGAACTATTGCATCATAAAGATTTGTATCTTCATTTACAACCGTTGGACTTGACTTAATCTCTCCAACCTTAATTTCCTTTATGTAATCATATACAACGCTATTACCTTTGTTGTTTGAATATAAATAACCAACCTTAGGCCTAGCTTCTAATATTCCTGTCATAGTTAATATTGCAAGATCCGGTCTTAAAGCAGCTCTTGTAACACTAAGTCTTTCCGCTAGCTGTTCACTTGTTATCGGTTGATGTTCCTTAACAAGCTCGATTATTTCTTCTTGTCTCTTAGAAAGTTTAATAATAATCACCCTCTTTTATGTATCTCTCAACATAATAATTATATATTAATTATACAAATATATAAGCATATTTGCAACACATATATTAAAAAAACAGCATAAATGTTATACTTTTTTTATTTTTGCTACATTAATAATCATATATAACTATTATATATAGTATTTATTTGTTCTTTTAAAGCATTTTAGGAAACCAATTGGCTTCCTAAAGCTAATTATTTATTGTTTGATTTATTTTTAATTTCAATCATAGTCTCTTCCATATTATCTACAGTTGTTTTAGTTTTATCCATAGCTTTGTTTACAAAGGACTCTGTTTTTGTTTTTGCACCCTTTGTAAGCTTATTAAACTTATCTGAGAACTTTGATGAGTTTTTCTTAACAATGTGTGATAATACTTCTACTTCACCATTTTCTCTTTCAATTTCTATTTTAAGGTCTGCAGCAATAGCAGTTACAGCCCCTATAGCTAATAATGGTAGATACATTACAGATAATGCACCTGCAGCAACACCAGCAGTAACCGGAATATCTACTAGGACCTTCCCATTTCTTTTAACTTTGATTCTATTAACATTACCCTGTTTTATAATTTCTTTAATAGTATCAACTAAGTCATTACTTTTTTCAGACATAACCTCTGAAAACCCTTTTTTGTTTTTTTCCATGTATATAAGTGTCTCAACTAAATCGTTGTTATTTTCTTCAAGGGCAGCTTTCGCCTCTTCATAACTTACTCCAAATCTTTGTCTTATAATATCTATTTTTTCTAAAGTAGTTTCTTGCATTTGAATCAACTCCTTATTATTTAGGAAAGAATTTTAATTAATTGCAGACTTTTAAATTCTTTCTCAATATGGTTATGTATATAAAATGTAATAATACTAGATACATTTTGAAGCACTTCACGACTCGGAGAAAGTTTTTGTATGTCCTCAAGCTTAATATTTCTGATATCCTGTAAAAGCTTAATTTCATCCTTTTTTAGTTCGATTTCATCAAGGGTATTACACCCTCTACAAACTAATCCTCCAAGGGATGAAGAAAATACAAAATATCCCTCTCTAGTATTACAATTTACACATTTAAAAACCTCTGGCATATATCCTGCAAGGGAAATTGCCTTAAATTCAAAAATCAACTTAAGTAAAGGTAGATTTCCTTTACTATGAAGAAGTATGTATAAAGTTTTTAAAGTTAGTGCTAAAAGATGAACATTTTTCATATCCTTTTCTACAAGGCTATCTATAAGTTCTAAAAAATAGCTTCCATATGATAAAGTATCAAGATCTAAAATCAAACCTTGAAAAGACTCAATTATACTACTTTCCTTAAGTGTGTATAAATTTTTCCCTGTAGTTATAACATACTCACCATAACAAAACATCTGAGTTGATGACATAAATCTACTTTTAGGTCTTCTACATCCATTAGCCACTATATCTATTTTCCCATACTTATCTGAAAGTAGTGTAATGATTTTGTCACTATCATTAAGATTTCTAGCGCTTAAAACTACTCCTTGAACCTTTACAAATGACAAAACACGTCCTCCCCCAAGTTATTTTTGGTAACCAAGGGACTTTAAAGTAGCAACAGAATCTCTCCAATCCTTCTTTACCTTAACCCAAAGCTCTAAAAATACCTTTGAATCAACTAATCTCTCTATATCACGACGGGATTTTTCTCCTATTTGCTTAATCATAGCTCCTGATTTACCAATTATTATTGACTTATGAGAGTCCTTTTCACAGTATATAGTAGCATTAATAGTGTAAAGATTTTTGGTTTCATCTTTTTTCATAATCATAACTTCTACTGCTGTTCCGTGTGGAACTTCATCCTTAAGTGAGTGAAGCATCTTTTCTCTTATGATCTCTGCTACAATAAATCTTTCTGGTTGGTCTGTTATCATATCCTCTGGGTAATACATTGGTCCCTCTGGAAGCTTTTCTTCAATAAGTCCAAGTAACTTATCCGTATTCTTACCCTTCATAGCTGATATTGGAATAACCTGCTCAAAATCAAATTCACTAGTAAATGCATCTATAGTCTGTGCTATTTGAACATTATTAACAGTATCTACTTTATTTATTACTAAATAAACTGATGATTTCGCCTTTTTAAGTTGTTCTAGTATATATCTATCACCAGGGCCTACTTTCTTCTCAGGTGTAGTTAAAAATAATACAACATCAACTTCATTTAGCGTAGTCTCTGCCATGTTAACCATATATTCACCTAGCTTATGACGTGGCTTGTGAATTCCTGGTGTATCAACAAATACTATTTGATAATTGTCCTTTGTTAGTATTGTTTGTATCTTGTTTCTTGTTGTTTGTGGTTTATTTGATATAATAGATAGCTTCTCTCCTACTATACTATTCATTAAAGTAGACTTACCAACGTTTGGTCTTCCTACTATTGTTACAAATCCTGACTTAAAACTCATTATGTTCTCCTTTCGTTTACAGGTCCTCTCCTGTAAATGCTAAGGGTAGTAAATCCCTTACCTTCATCACTTTGTATTCTCCGTTTAATTTGGCCATAATAACATCCATATCAAGTCCAAATTCTGCTAAAACCTGTCTGCATATACCACAGGGTGAAATATAGTCTTCACTATCGCTTATAATTGCAATCTTACTAAACTTTAAATTACCCTCTGATACTGCCTTAAATAGGGCAGTTCTCTCTGCACAATTAGTTCCACCAAATGATGCATTTTCAATATTACATCCAGTAAAAACCTTACCATCTAATGATAATAGTGCTGCTCCTACTCTAAATTTTGAGTATGGCGAATATGAATATTCCATAGCTTTTCTAGCTGATTCTACTAAATCTTTATTATTTAACATAATATCCTCCATATACCTTAATATTAGTATTATTAGCAGTATGCACCTTCTTATACTAATCATTATGTATATATTATATCACCTTTTTGTAAAAAAAGTTCTCCATCGGAGAACTAAAATAGCTTAAATATTAAAATAGTTATTAACATACCATAAATAGCACCTATAATTGTCTGATATACTGTATGTACCTTTGCCTCTACCCTACTTTGTGCTACTAATAGGGCTAGAAAATAACATAAAGTTATAATAAGCATATCCTTAGTTAATAAGGATATTGCAGTTGCTGCTCCAAAAGATAGTGCACTATGACCACTTGGCATACCACCTTTTAATGGTGTTCCTTCACCATAAATAGCCTTAATAACTACTGTAACTATTGTAACAATTAATAAACATATAAATACAACAGTTGTATCTGACTGCTTAATCTTAATTAAAACAGTATTCGTAATCGGCTTTAACTTATCGAAAAAAAGTAAATATCCAATTGCCATTGCGTTAATTGCTGATATTAACACTGCTCCTGCTGCTACATTTTTAGCAATTTTAGCAAGGGGGTGATAGTAATTCGCAGTAACATCTATTGCAGCCTCAATTGCTGTGTTAATCAATTCTAAAACTACAACTAATGTAATTGTTAAAAATAATATTAACATCTCAACCTTAGAAAAATCGAAAAATAAACTAAACACTAAAATAAGTGATGCTGCAATTAGGTGTATCTTCATATTTCTTTGGGTCCTAACAGCGTATATTATACCTTCAATAGCATAATTAAAGCTATCTACAGTCTTTTTTATTTTCATATTATCACCTTCTAACTATCTATTAAAAGAAAGTTTACTTAAAATGTCCTCTTCCTTTTCCCTCATAATTAGTCTTTCTTCTTCCTCTATATGGTCATGACCTAGAAGATGCAGTACTGAATGACATGTTAAAAAAGCTACTTCTCTATAATAACTATGTCCATATTCAATTGATTGCTCCCTAGCCCTCTCAAGTGATAAAACTATATCCCCCAGTGGAATATATCCCTCTGGTGTAATATCAAATGGTGAAAACTTAAAATCCTTTGTATAGTATCCTTCACCATACTCAACCATAGGAAATGATAAAACATCTGTTGCCTTATCAATATCTCTAAAATTTTTGTTTATTTCACGAATCTCTTCGTTATCAACTAGACTTACACTTATTTCATATTCATGATCAAACCCTTCATGTGCAAGTGAATGATTTACTATATTTTTTATAATGTCCTCAATTTCACTGCCGTATTCCTCAATAGATTGTCTATTATCAAATATAATCACATTAATTCTCCTTATCCTTTGTGGCTTCTTCTTTTTCTTTTTCTTTTTCTTTTCTTTCATCAAATTTTTCGTATGCTTTAATTATTTCCATAACAAGTCTATGTCTTACAACATCCTTATGGGTAAAGTTAATAACTTTAATTTCTTCAACATCACGAAGTATATTAACAGCCTGTTTAAGACCTGATATTTTACCTATTCCAAGGTCTATCTGAGTAACATCCCCTGTAATAACTATTCTAGAGCCATATCCAAATCTAGTTAAGAACATTTTCATTTGCTCTGGTGTAGTGTTCTGGGCTTCATCAAGAATAATAAAACTATCATCTAATGTTCTTCCTCTCATATATGCAAGTGGTGCCACTTCAATTATTCCTGATTCCATGTATTTTTGGAACGTTTCTGGCCCTAAGGTTTCGTATAATGCATCATAAAGTGGTCTTAAATATGGGTCTATCTTCTCTTGTAGGTCCCCAGGAAGGAATCCAAGCTTCTCACCTGCTTCAACAGCAGGTCTTGTTAAAATTATCTTTCCCACCTTACGCTCTTTAAGCATTTTTACTGCCATTGCAATAGCAAGGTATGTTTTACCTGTTCCTGCTGGGCCTACACCAAACACTACATCATGTTTTTTTATAGCATCTATATATTGCTTTTGCCCGGTAGTCTTACACTTAATATACTTCCCTCTAGGAGTGACTAATATAACATCCTCAATTACCTTATCTATTAAAGATTCATTTTCCTCAAGAACTAAACTTATAATATAATTAACCGTATGCAAGTTAATATTCTCTTTTCTTTTCAAAATCTCAAGAAGCTTTATTATAGTTTTAGCTGCCCCATCTACTCCTGAATCTCCAACTATTTTAACTTCACTTCCTCGATTAACAATAGTAACGTTGAAAGTTCCTTCAATTACTTTAATATTTTCATCAAACTTTCCAAATAAGGATACTATATCATCCATTTCATCTATCTTGATTCTACTTTCCATTTAGTTCTCCCTTCAGTAAATTTTTATGACTCATCCTTTTTATTATCTTTAACCTCTTCACCAATCTTTGGGGTATTCACTATATCCTTGACTTCCCCTATACTTTCTTCTGTTATGTATATTATTTTAAGTGTAACACCTTTATCTGTTAAGGTTTTACTTTCTATTTTGTCAACTATCTTTGAGTCCTTACTAATTAAATTCTTAGACTTATCTTCAATCTTATCCTTTAAAATATTAATACCCTGCATTTCATTAATAATCTTAGATTCAACTTTTTTCTCTTTATATACCTCTTCAAACTTCTTAATAGGCACCTTATATCCAAAAATACTAATATCTTTTTCATTTACTATTTTATCATACTTTTGAAATTTATTCTCATGCTTTAAAGCTAGGGTTTTATTAAATGCTGAATAATAAGTACGTGTATATTCTCTACCTGTATACTTATCATATTTATAATCGAAGTCTATACTTTCTTCAATTTCAACCCATGTCTTTGCTGTAACTTTCCCTGTTGCTTCAGTGACTTTCAAAGGGATACCCTCATCATCCTTAACAACTCCAGCAATTAA
>NZ_JAVWJB010000034.1:0-20958 GCF_036639235.1 Clostridium sp. | reverse complement strand
GCTTAGCTTGAACCTTTTTTATTTATTATTAACGTTTTTAAGGTTAGTTATTCTATGAGATGCAGCTTTACGAAGTCTATTCATAACAGCCATACCTACTCCCTCATCACTAAATCCTTCACTATATATAACATCTACTCCAACCTTATCACATTCTCTAAGTACATCAAATAATCTTGATGCAACCTCTGATAGGTTATCTCTTGAACCTATATTAAGAACATATTCACTACTATACTTATCTAGATTCTCAGCTGTAGATATAACCATTACCTTCTTACCACTATTTGTTAACTTTAAAGTGTTACAGTTAATATAATCTACAACGTCTTTAGAATCTCCCATAACTATCTCCATTTCTGATTCCGGTGCATAGTGTCTATACTTCATTCCTGGAGATCTTGGTGCAACCCCCTCTAAAGTCTTCATAATAGCCGGGTCAATCTCAACATTAAGTCCCATTTCTTCTATCATCTCAAGTGTAATAGCACCTGGTCTAAGTATAATTACCTTATCAGAAGCCACTTCAACTACTGTTGATTCAAGTCCACACTCTGAAACATCTCCACCTATAATCATACTAACTCTACCTGATAGATCACGAATACAGTGTTCTACTGTAGTAGGTGATGGCTTACCTGATAAATTAGCTGAAGGTGCAGCTATTGGGACTCCTGACTCTCTAATTATATCTCTTGCTATTTTAGCAAGGGGCATTCTTATAGCAACGCTACTAAGTCCCGCTGTTACTTCCATAGGTATTATATCCTTCTTAGGAAGTATTATAGTTAATGGCCCTGGCCAAAACTTATCTATTAACTTCTTAGCACTAAAAGGAACCTCGCTAACATATTCACTTATATCCTTATCAGCAACATGGACAATAAGTGGGTTGTCCTGTGGTCTTCCCTTAGCCTTAAATATCTTATCACAGGCATCCTTGTCTAAGGCATTTGCTCCCAGCCCATATACTGTTTCCGTTGGGAATACAACAGTGTTTCCTGCCTTTATGCAGTTTGCTGCTTCCTTAATAACAGATTCATCCTTACTTATATAATAAACCTTAGTATCCATTTTCTCCTCCTAAGTTCCCTTAAACAATAGTAGTAATAATAAGCCCTAGTATTACACCAATAATTACTGATATTGTTGAGAAAACTCCTTTAAATAGATTTTTGCTTTCTGGGATTAATTCTCCACAAACTATGTAAAGCATTGTCCCCCCAGCAAACCCTAGGGAAATTGATATAAACATTCTTGATACATCTGCTATAAGCGCACCACACATTCCTCCTACCGCTGTAGGTAGTGCGGTTAATGCAGTTAATAGAAGTATCTTACCTCTTCCCATAGAACTTCTAAGTAGTGGTGCTGCAACTGTTGCACCCTCTGGTATGTCATGAAGTCCTATAACAATACAAAGTCCTATACCAAGACTTTGACCTGCTGCAAAGGAAGAGCCTATAGCAATTCCCTCAGGAAAATTATGTGCTGCAAGTGATATTGCAAGAAGTATTGATGTTTTTATGTGACTTCCCTTAGACTTAATAAAGTCAGTAGATGGTAAAAATATATCAACTAGGCTTACGAAAGCAACTCCAATAACTATTCCTATAAGAGCCTGATTAATACCACCCATATGTATTGCCTCAGGTATAAGATCAAATGTAACAACAGAAATCATAAGCCCTGCTGCTATTGACATTATACTTGATATAATTGCGTTATTCTTCCCTTTGAAAAGTGTTCCTATTATCCCTCCTAAAAGGGTTCCAAACAAGGACACTCCACCTGCTATAAGGGTAATTATTAAAACCTTAAACAAATTACATCTCCTAAAATACTTATATGTATTAATCTATTTATATTCTAGGAATTATATTCTTTAAAGCTTATATTCAACCATAAACTTTTTAATGTGTTCTATAGCTGACTTAGAAAAATTTATATTGTATTGTGACTTATACATTGCGTATAGTAGATAATACTTTCTTGAACCGCTTTTTTTGATTTCAAGATAGTTTAAACTTTCATCTTCATATAGATGTTTAACCTCACTATAAGTTGAGCGAAGATACGTGTTTTTCTTAACTACATTTTCTGTTAGAGGTTTGTATTTTCTACGTCCACCTGCTTTAGTTACAATAAGAACATTAAAGTCTCCTCTTTTGTCACTTATAGCATCAACATAAAGAATTCTGTCCATAGGCACAATATATCCACTATCAATATATCCTCCACCTATTTTAAGTTTATCACCTTCAACCTCAAATGATATCTTCTCCTCTGAAAGTACCTTAACAATGTTAAGTAGTAGAAGAAAGTCTACAACAATAACATAAATAAATGAAAAATAAGAATCAAACCCTTCTAGAATTCCTGCACCACTTAATACAGTAACAAGGTAAACCATAATTATCATTAAGGCTATACTTATTCCTATATCACGCTTTCTACTGAAACTTTCCTTTTTTAAGGTTTTTTTGATACCTAATGTATTTTCACTTCCCATTATTACACATCCTTAAACATATTCTTTAAAGACTCCTTATCCCTCTTAAATGTTATTACAAAGAACCTACCCCTCTCTGATTTTATAAGGGTAAGTATTCCTCCCTGCTTCATAACATTAAGCTCAGATACTAAAATTCTTTTTTTTCTAAGAACTCCTTTAAAGTTAATCCCGAGTCCATCTATATTTATATCGTATACAAACAGTCTCAGGTAAACCATAATCAGGATTATGTCAATTGCTATGTTGATTGCGTTAATGTGTGTTGGCATTACTTTAAAAAACATAGAAAAGTATAATATCATAATACCAACTATTAATAAAGGAAAAAGAAAATACACAAATCTATCTACTTTGAATTCCTTCATAACTTCCTCCCTATATTCAAAAGAGCCCCCTTATCCATTTGGATTAGAGGGCATAAATTTTAGCCTAACTGCTTAAGCTTCTCTGCTTGATCTGCTGTAATAAGTCCATCAATAGCCTCATCTATATCTCCATCTAGGAATGCATCCATTCTGTATACAGTAAGTCCTATTCTATGGTCAGTAATTCTTCCCTGTGGATAGTTGAAAGTTCTAATTCTCTCACTTCTATCTCCCGTTCCTACCTGACTCTTTCTGTCCTTAGCAATTTCACTTTGCTGCTTAGCAAGTTCCATTTCGTATATTCTAGCCTTAAGAATCTTAAGAGCCTTCTCTCTATTCTTGATCTGTGACTTCTCATCCTGCATTGAAACAACAATTCCTGTAGGAAGGTGGGTCATTCTAACAGCTGAGTCAGTTGTATTAACGCACTGTCCACCGTTACCTGATGCTCTAAATACGTCAACCTTAATATCGTTAGCGTTGATCTGTACTTCTACATCTTCAACTTCAGGAAGTACTGCAACAGTCGCCGTTGAAGTATGGATTCTACCACTTGTTTCTGTTTCAGGAACTCTTTGTACTCTGTGTACTCCACTTTCGTACTTAAGCTTTGAATAAGCTCCATGTCCCTTAATCATAAATACAACTTCCTTAAATCCACCGATACCAGTTTCGTTAGCTGACATAATTTCTGTTTTCCAGCCCTGTCTTTCTGCATATCTTGTGTACATTCTAAATAGAACGCTAGCAAATAGAGCAGCTTCATCTCCACCTGCTCCCCCTCTAATTTCAACGAATACGTTCTTAGAGTCATTAGGGTCCTTAGGTAGTAGTAGTAGTTGAAGTTCTTCTTGAAGCACTTGCTTAGAAACAACAAGCTCCTTAAGTTCTTCTTCAACAAGCTCCTTCATATCTCTATCTAGCTTATCTTGAAGCATTTCTTTATCTTCTGCAATTCTTCTCTCTGCATCTTTGTATTCTCTATACTTAAGAACTATTTCCTCAAGTGAACTATGCTCTTTACATAGTTTTTGGAATAGATTGCTATCTGCAACTATTTCTGGGTCACTAATCTTAGCTGATAATTCTTCATATTTCTCTTCTATAAAATCTAACTTATCTAACATAATTCCTCACTCCATTTATAAGTTTACGACTATTAATTATAACATAATTTTTAATTTTAAACACCTTATTATGTAATTACAAGTAATTTCTTAAATTTCTTAAAACCTATCTTCTACCTATAACTACCCTATCAAGTCCTGGAAGATCCTTAATAACTTCTACGTCATAATATCCTGCTGACTCCATAATTTGTTTAACGTCCTCACCCTGATCATGTCCAATCTCATATGCAAGATATCCTCCCTCATTAAGAAGACATAATGCCTCTGAGGTAATCTCTCTATAGAATATAAGACCATCATCTCCACCATCAAGGGCTGACATAGGCTCATAGTCACGAACCTCCGTCATTAAAGTATCTATAACCTTGGTTCTAATATAAGGTGGGTTAGATACTATAAGGTCAAGCTTCTCTGTGCTGTCTAGTAGACTTGTAAGCTTATCTGAACGTAGAATAGTTACCCTATCACTTACACCGTTAAGCTCAGCATTTTCCTTAGTTATCTTAAGTGGAGTATCCATAATATCAAGTGCATACACTATACTTGTCTCTATCATCTTAGCAAGTGTAACGCTTATAGCTCCACTTCCACATCCAACATCAGCTATCTTAAAAGGATCCTTAACATGGATCTTATTAAGTATAACTTCAATTAAAGTTTCAGTATCGCATCTTGGTATTAATACACCCTCTTCCACCTTAAAGTTAAGTCCCATAAATTCCTGATAACCAGTTATATATTGTAAAGGTTTCCCTTTTTGTCTCTCTTTTATAAGGGAAGTAAATACTTTAAGGTCTTTTTCCTTAAGTTCAATTTCCCTATTCATAAAAAGATAGCTTCTATCAACATTAAGTACATGGCACATTATAAGCTGAGAGTCTAGTAATGGAGTACTCGAGTCACCAAGTGAATCTGCCCCTTCTTTAATAGCCTCAAATAACTTTACCATCTATCATCTTCTCCTTCTTTAACAACAGCTTCAAGTGCTTTAATAGCAACTTCAATCTGCTCATCCTCTGGTTCCCTAGTTGTAAGGTTTTGTAGCCAAAGCCCTGGAACCGCTATTATCCTTGAAAGTGCTGAATCACACCCTCCCTGCCACTTAATAACTTCATATGAAATCCCAGCTATAAGTGGTAGCAGTATAATTCTAAGTATAATTCTTTGTGTAAGGTTTGGCCAACCAAATACTGAAAACACAAAAATTCCTACTATTATAACAGTTAACATAAAGTTAGTTCCGCATCTTGGATGAAGTCTACCAAACTTTTTAACATTCTCAACTGTAAGTTCTTCCCCTGCTTCATAGCAGAATATGGTTTTATGTTCTGCACCATGATACATAAAGGTTCTCTTAATATCCTCAAGTTTTCCTATAAAGTATATATAAGAAAGGAATATAACAACCTTAATTAAACCTTCAAATAAGTTAATTATAATAGTGCTTCCTGTAACATGCCTTGCAAGATCTGCTATCACTGTTGGTAAAAGTGCAAAGAATAGTAGGGATATCCCAAATGATAATACTAGAGTTCCTCCAAGTATTAACTTATCCTTTGTAGATTTTTTCTCACCAACTCTATGCTCATTCCCCTCTGCAATATCAGCAGAATCAGTTAATGTCTTCATGCCTGTTATTAAGGAGTCAATTAATGCAACTGTTCCCCTTATAATAGGTAGAGATAAAAACTTATTCCTCTTAACTAAAGGGGTTTTGTTTTCTTTTTTAACGTATATTGTACCATCTTCCCTGCGTACAGCTACAGCCATAGTGCTAGGTCCCCTCATCATTACACCTTCTATAACTGCCTGGCCGCCTATATTAGTTTTTTTAGACATAACCCTCTCCTCAATAAATATAAAATAGATATTATTGAATTCCCCTCATCTTAATATAGCATTCACTACATACAGATTCGTATGAAACCTTATCAAAACTATCTATAGCAATCTGCTCCCCTTCAAATACAAATTCCCCATTAATAAGTCTTGCATTTTGGGTAGCTTTTTTGCCGCATCTACATATAGTCTTAAGTTCCTCAATGCTGTGGGCTATTAGTAGAAGCCTTGTACTTCCTTCAAATCCATTCATCTGAAAATCTGTTCTAAGCCCATAGCATACCACTGGAATATTAAGCTTAACTGCTATATGTAGTAGCTGGTCTACCTGACATGACTTAAGAAATTGTACCTCATCTACTAATATACAATCAGGTCTCTTATCCCTTTCTATTAAGCCACATGCATAGTTATATATATTAAAGTCCACATCAATAAGCTTATCTACCCTACGAGTGGCCCCTATTCTCGAAACAATACTATCTTTACCTTTGCTGTCTACCTGAGGCTTTATAACAATAACATTCATGCCTCTTTCTTCATAATTATGTGCAACTTGAATTAAGGCAGTAGACTTACCACAGTTCATTGCACCATATCTAAAGTATAATTTACTCATCTTAATTCACCTTTTTCTGAACTTTATAAGCTAATTTAGATATAAAAAAAGACCGGTAATGCCGGCCCTTTATTATTTCTCTTCTGATAAGTTGTATTTCTTCATGAACTTCTCAATTCTTCCACCAGTATCAAGCACCTTATGCTTTCCAGTGAAGAATGGATGACACTTTGAACATACTTCTACCTTAAGCTCATCTTTACATGAACCTGTAGTAAAAGACTCACCACAAGCACATTTAACAACTGATTCGTTGTTGTAGTTTGGATGAATTCCTTCTCTCATGCGTTCCACCTCTTTCTTACCGTTAGTTAATATTTTAAGCTTCTACAGAATCGTAGATTAACATTCTTAACAGACATTAACCTGTCTAATCGTAGGTCAAACTCCCCGAAAACCGTGTTATACAACAGCCTTCGTTCATGTCAACTCTAACATTATAACATAGGCAATATTTATTAGCAACCTCTTACAGTAGATTTTCGTTCTTTGCAATTTTTGGGAAAATCTCAACAAACTCTTCATTTGACTGGGTTTTAGCCATTATGTTTAGAAGCTTTTCTGTGGCTTCATGTGAAACACTTCCAGAAAGTAGTCTTCTAACTGATGTTGAAATAGCAATTTCTTCCTCTGTAAGAAGTAGATCCTCACGTCTTGTTCCTGATCTATTAATATCTATTGCAGGGAATATTCTTCTTTCCTGAAGTCTTCTATCAAGGTGAAGCTCCATATTACCTGTTCCCTTAAACTCTTCAAATATAACCTCATCCATTCTACTTCCTGTTTCTACAAGAGAAGTAGCAAGTATTGTTAAAGAACCTCCTTCTTTAACGTTTCTTGCAGCTCCGAAGAATTTCTTAGGCTGAGTTAATGCACCTGGGTCTAGTCCCCCTGAAAGAGTTCTTCCTGTTGGCTGAATAATTAGGTTATATGCCCTTGCAAGTCTTGTTAAACTATCCATTAGAATAACAACATCCTTCTTATGCTCAACTAGTCTCTTAGCTCTTTCAAGTGTAAGCTTAGCAACTCTAGCATGGTTGTCTGGCTCCTCATCAAATGTTGAGTAAACAACCTCACCCTTAATACTATCCTTCATATCAGTAACCTCTTCAGGTCTTTCGTCAATTAGTAGAACAATAAGTTCTACATCTGGGTGATTTCTAGTAATAGCATTTGCTATTTTCTTAATAAGTACTGTTTTACCTGCCTTAGGAGGTGCAACTATCATACCTCTTTGTCCACGACCAACCGGTGACAGAATATCTATAAGTCTTGGTGCCATATCACTGCTTATAGTTTCAAGATTAAGCTTCTTATCTGGATATATAGGCGTTAAATCATCAAAATGATTTCTTCTTGATATCTTGTCAGGAGTTATACCATTAACCTCTTGAAGATATACAAGTGCCTTATACTTTTCAGCTTCCTTAGGGTATCTAGCCTTCCCCCTAATCTTATCTCCTGTTCTAAGACCGAATCTTCTAATCTGTGATGGAGATACATAAATATCTCTTTGACCTTGCTGGTAATTATCTATTCTTAAAAATCCATATGATTGATTATCTATATGTTCAAAAATTCCTTGAACAGTATCAGCATCCTGTAATAGTGACTGCATCTTCTGTCTTTTGTCTTCATCTATATCGTGAAGCTTCATATTATTATTTGTAGTCGGTCTGTTTTTAGGGGCTATTTTCTCAACAAGCTCAATAGCTGGCTTAACTTCTTCTTCTATAACCTTCTCTATAACTTCTGGAATAGCTTCTTCATTAACTTCTTCTTGCTTATTATTCCCTAAAATCTGCTCTATTAATTCACTTTTTCTGTACTTAGAAACAGCTTTTATACCCATTTCTTTACCTAACTGTCTCAGTTCGTCTAATGTCTTTTCTTTTAAAGACTCAAAATTCATAACGCACCTCCGTTATCCCATATGTAATATATATAAACACTTTAATTAAAACTCAAAAATAAAATTGAAAATATCAAATCCGACATACAATCTAGATATGATTAAACGACATTTTTTAAAAATAGGAAACCTAAGAAATAAAATATATTTTACTTATATATTTTATAGTTGACAATAATAAAAGTAAAGTTAAATATAAAATGCAAATTATTCATATTTTGTCTATAAGTTTTGCCATTTTTTTAGATATTTAACCCTAAATTATCATAAAACATACTACCTAAATACTATATTCAACTTATATTCCTAAAATCCTCTTTACAATTTGAAATTTAACATAAAATAATTCTAATATAACAGTTAATTTTATGTTAAAGCTAAAAAAGTTGGCACATAAGTGCCAACTTTAAAATTCTATATAAGTTAAATTACTTCTTGCTAAGATTGTGGATTGTATCAACAAATCTAATTGTTCCAGTCTTGGCTCTCATAACTATTGATTGAGTCTTAGCCACATCGTTTTTGTAGTTAACAACTCCCTTAAGTAGATCCCCATCTGATACTCCAGTTGCAGCAAAGTAAACTTCATCACCCTTAACAAGATCTTCAAGTGTTAGAAGTTTAGTATGGTCTTCAATCCCCATCTTCTTACATCTTTCAATTTCCTCATCGTTTTCTGGGTAAAGTCTTGCCTGCATGTCTCCACCAAGACACTTAACAGCAGCTGCAGCAATAACACCCTCTGGTGCACCACCAATACCTACCATTATATCTACTCCTGTGTCTTCAAATCCAGTTGCTATAGCTGAGGCAACGTCTCCGTCAGTAATAAGCTTCATTCTAGCTCCTACTTTTCTAACCTCATCCATTAAATGGCTATGTCTTTCTCTATCTAGCATAATAACAGTAACGTCTTCTACCTTCTTACCTAGTGCCTTAGCAACATTCATAATGTTTTCGCTAAGTGGTGCATCTAGACTTACACATCCAGCTGCTCTAGGACCTACTGCTATTTTGTCCATGTACATATCAGGTGCATGAAGTAAGCATCCTTTTCTAGCTATACCTACAACAGCAATTGCATTTGGAACTCCCTTTGCAACAAGGCTAGTTCCATCTAGTGGGTCAACAGCAATATCAACTTCAATTGACTGCTCATCACCGTGTCCTACCTTCTCTCCTATATATAGCATTGGAGCTTCGTCCATTTCACCTTCTCCAATAACTACAGTTCCTCTAATATTTAAAAGGTCAAAGCTTTTTCTCATTCCGTCTACTGCAGCTTGATCCGCAGCAATCTTGTCGCCTCTACCCATAAGTTTTGCTGAACCTAGTGCAGCTGCTTCTGTAACTCTAACTAATCCAAGGGCTAGATCTCTATCCATATTAATATCCTCCTAATGTGCTATAACATTCCAATTCATATAATATTAATTATATACATCTTTATAAAACCATGTCAACTAAACCACGTGTTATTTAACATAAAAATAGCATATGTGCTATATTATTGACCTAATAGTATAGTTTATTTATATGAATTAATTAGCTTTTGTAACATTTTAACCGCAAAGCATGGATTGTTTGATATCCCAACTTCACCTGCAAGCATAAACCCATTTGCACCTGCTTTAATTGAGTGATATATATCACTTATTTCTCCGATAGTAGGAATCCTCTCTTTTTTAGATGATTCAAGTACATAAGTTGCAATTACAAATGGCTTTAAACTTTTTTCCATTTTGCTTAAAAGACTTGTTTGAATTATAGGCATCATGTGTAGTGGTATTTCTGCACGAAGGTCTCCCCTACCAAGCATTATACCGTCACTAACCTCTAATATTTCATCAAAATTTTCAATGGCTTCACTACATTCAACCTTAGCCCACACCTTAGGATATCTAAAGTTCTTAGTTCCTTTACATGCCTCTATGTATTTTCTAACCTCTAAAATATCATTCTTCGTAGATACATATGAGGCACATATAATATCTACACCTTTTTTAAGACCCCACTCAATATCCTGTCTATCTTTTCGCGAAATCTCTAATTTACTTCTATCGATTCCAGGAAGGTTAAGTCCCTTTTCTGCCCTAACTATTCCTCCCTTAACAACCTCAGCCATAATAAACTTCTGATCCTTTTTAATTATTCTAAACTGCATAGTAGCATCCTTCATAAAAATCTGCTTAGCACCTAAAAGATCTGAAAACTTACCATGATAATTAATCGGTATAAGAGGGTATTTTGATGTTCTAACACGGGCTTTGTATAGGTCTTCTAAACAAAAGATAACTATATCATCCCTGCGAACAAATAGTTCCCCTGAAAAATCCCTAGAAACACGAAGCTTATTTCCCTGAAGGTCTTGCATAATTTCAACCTCAGGGTATCTACGCTTCATTCCCATTATAAGCTCTTCAATTTTACTATACTGAGCATGGGAAAAATTAAACCTTGAAGTTGTCATTCCACTCTCTACTAGTCTACCAATATCATCTATCGTATTTATTTTAGGGCCCATAGAACAAACTATATACATTATGTACACCTCTTTTATATTATGTAATGAAAAAGCCCTTTTGGTTTCCCCAAAAGAGCATAAGTATAATTACTTTATGAAGCCTTCCCAGTCCTTCATAAACTTATCAATTCCAATATCAGTTTGAGGATGCTGGCTCATCTGCTTAAGAACCTTAAATGGTACAGTTGCTATATGACTTCCTGCGATTGCACTATTAAGAGCATGCATAGGATGTCTTATACTTGCTGATATAATTTCAGTATCTATACCGTGGATTTCAAAAACAGATACAATATCCTCTATAAGCTTAATTCCATCCTGTGAAACATCATCAAGACGTCCTACAAATGGGCTAACGTAAGTAGCTCCACTTCTAGCTGCAAGTAGTGCCTGAGTTGCTGAGAATATAAGAGTAACGTTAGTCTTAATCCCTTGAGCTGAAAGAACCTTAACCGCTTTAAGACCTTCAAGGGTCATAGGTATCTTAATAACTATGTTGCTATGAATCTTAGCAAGTTCTAAGCCTTCCTTAATCATGCCCTCTGACTCAAGGCTAATAACCTCAGCACTTATAGGTCCATCAACTATGTCAGTAATTTCTTTAACTACTTGAACAAAGTCTCTACCTTCCTTAGCTATTAGTGATGGGTTAGTTGTAACACCACAAATAATACCCCATGACTCTGCTTCTTTAATTTCTTCAATATTCGCTGTATCAATAAATAGTTTCACGAATGTACCTCCCATAAAATATTCCTAAAATTATTTTAGAACCCTTTTTGATTTATTATCTATAATCCCTATATACTTAAGTAAGTTTAGCATATCATTCATGTATTTTTCAATAATATCATCAATATAAGGAGTTTTTCCAAAGAAGGCAATTTCCATTCCCGAATTAGGGCATGCAACTATGTTAATGTTTTTTTCTAGTATATCTCTTCTCTTAACTGTAAATATATGATATGTGTCACAAGTTATACACTTAATCTTTAAGATGATATCCGATAGGCTAGACCCAATAAGAACCAGGTCATTACCGCAGCTACACTTTAAAATATTATTGTCCTTCATATTAAATATATTAAAATCAGAAACATTGTACTTTGAACATTCACTGCACTTAACAGCTATCTTACCATCTGCATTCAATATCATATAATTCACCTCCATATTAATGTTTATTCTTTATAAAAAGGGAAATTCCTTTTATTTTTCACAAAAAACTATCAAAAAAACTATAATTTCAATACATTTTATAGTTTTACCCTAAAAAACACATTAAATACACCAAAAAAGGCCTCAAATTAAATTTGAAGCCTTCAATTATTAACATAATCCACACATTATAATTTACTATTTAAATAGTGAGCTATACTTATTCACAATATTAACTTTAGTCTAACTTAGTTATTGTAAGTGTAAGTATATTATGACTTACAGCTACCTTCTTAGTTTCGATTATATAGTCAAGTTCTATAACTCCACCTTCGTCTGTAATATCTATTTTAATTTTTCTAGTTTTTACACCCACCTCAAATGCACCATGTTTTGTTCCATATAAACTAACATGATCTTCTAATAACTTAAATGAAAGATTAGAGTTTGTAGAACCTTCACGTATAAGATTAACTCTATCCGGGTAAATTTCAATTCTTGTGTGAGTTCCCTTCATTCCAGAAATCTCACTTTCATCATATTCCCCTAAATAATAGTCTCCCATATTCTTAAATGTTCCCTCAGTTACAAGCTCTACCTCATCAATATCATCTTCAAATGTTTGAATAGTCTTTACCGAAATAAGTACTTTAATTGAATCGTCCATTAATAATTACCTCCAAAATAAACACTAATTAATCAATCTGCTAATAAAAACACCAGACTGTTATGAAAAATTTGTTTATCTATAATCTAAATTAATATCTTTCTATATCTATCTCAACAATATCTTCGATTTTACGATTTAGGAATCTTTCCCCAACAGTTACAAACTTTTTAGCATTATCACTTACAAAGTATTTATATATACCCCTATCACCTTCACTATTAAGTATATTAAGATCTTTAAGTATTAAGCGAAGTTCAATTGCTGTTTCACGTGCTGGGTTAATTAGTGTAACATCTTCTCCCATAACTCTTTGAACCACATTATTAAGTAATGGATAATGTGTACATCCCATAACTAAGCTATCTACTCCTATTTCTTTTAGGTTTTGTAGATATTCCTTAGCTATCATATAAGAAACTTCCTTCTCACTCCATCCCTCTTCAACTATTGGAACAAAAAGTGGGCATGGTGTTGAGAAAATTTCTATTTCATTACATATATTTTCAACAGCCTTTGAGTAGGCTCCACTTGAAACCGTCCCCTCTGTGCCGATTATTCCTATTTTATTGTTTTTAGTTGTAGTCGCCGCTGCTCTTGCCCCTGGGTTTATAACCCCAATTACAGGCACAGAAAATTTATCCTTAACAGCATCTAGTGCAAAGGCTGAGGCAGTGTTACATGCTATAACTATTGCCTTAACATTTTCAGTTTCTAAAAACCTTGATATTTGAAGGGAAAACTTCTCTATTGTAAGCTTTGATTTATTACCATAAGGTACCCTTGCAGTATCTCCGAAATAAACTATATCTTCACTAGGTAGTATGTCCATTATTTCCTTAGCAACAGTAAGTCCTCCAATTCCCGAGTCAAAAACCCCTATTGGCCTTCTCATATAACTTCCCACCTTCTATATGCTCATCTTGTATTTTAACCTTTTTATTATATCACAAACTAAATCATAGGGTAGAATTTTTTCACAATGAAAAGCAAGGGCTACTTACATTAAATGTAGTAACCCTTACCTAAAAAATAATACTCTAATTACATTGTAAGTTCTCCATTTGGAGTTTCTATAATCTTAAGTATGTTTTCTTCCTTACCAGTTGTAGCATTAATGTATACTATGTACTTCTCTGAGTTTTTCTCAACTACATATTCATAACAAAGAACTTCCTTTGAACCATCTATAGGAATTAATGCAAGTCTTACACTGTTAAGCTTAGCTTTCTTAGATATTTCTGATGCTAAAGCCTTGTAGTTTAAGGTTGGCTTCTCAATATTTCTATCACTGCTATGATCCTTAAGGAAAGTGTGTGACTCAACACCTATAACCTCTCCATTATCAAGTGCTACCTTAATCTTAACCTGATCGCTATAAACTATAACTCCATCCTTAACATAAACATAGTTAATAACAGCTGTATTATCATACTTCATAGCGTAAAGTGGAACCATTTTAGGGTACGGATTATTATTAATAAACTTAGTACCAGCAGAAATTGCCTGCTTCATATTAAGCTTCCCTACTCCAACTGCTCTGTTATTTATCATATATACTAGCTTACCTCCGTTTTTGCTAATATCCATATGAACTGTAGAATCATCTTGTCCCTTTAGAGCTGCAGTAATAGAATATGCAGGTAGTGCGTTGTTCTTAGTTTCACCTGATACCTTAATAGAACTAACCCTATCACTACCTAAAATGCCCCTAGCATTTTCAAGTGCAATCCCCTCTGATACTACCTTCTCATTAAGAATCTTAGGCTTAATATTAAGTGCATTATCTGAGTATGGTCCATCATAAATCATAGTAGGATATTCCTGCATCTGACCTGAAATGTTATTAAACTTAGTATCTACAGCATTCTTAATTTTAGGATCCGATACTGTTTGTACTTGATTACGTATAGTTTCCCAGTCAAAATTTCCTGAAAGTATCTCACTTTCAAGGGCCTTAAGTTGAAGGGTCAAATATGCTGAATAATTCTTAAGGCCATCAATTACCTTGTTAGTATCTTCACTAATAACATTTGACTTCTCTGGATACTTAACTAACATATATGTATAGTCTGAAACCTGAGATAAAAACTTAGAGGTATTACCTATAGCTTCATGTGCAATAGGTAGGCTATGTAGCATATCCTTTGCTGAATTAGCCTCCCTTGATATTTGGTCAAATAACACTGCCCTTTGAGCTTTGGAGCTTGATACAGTAACCTTACTTAAGGAAACCTGCATATCCTTAACATCCTCTAGTAAATTATATAAATTCATCTGATACTGTGCCTTAAGATAATTCTTATACACCTTATTCTCCGAATATGTAACTATTCCAAAGCTTACACTTCCAATAACAAGTATAATAACTAGAAGGGCTACTACATTCTGTTTTCTAAACATAGCTATCACTCCTTACTTAGTAAATCTATGGTTGCCTATTACCTTAACAATAGGTCTTGATAATATCCACTTATTCTTAGTCTTAGCTGGATTATAGAAATATAAACACCCTCCTGATGGGTCCCATCCATTAAGTGCATCCTGTGCAGCCTTCTTAGGTGAACTCTCAAGTTTCTTATCTATCTCCCCATCTCTAGTTGATGAAAATGCTCCTGGTTCATAAACAACACTAGGTATAGAATTAGGGAATCTTGGGTCAGTAACCCTATTCATAATAACAGCACCAACGGCTACCTGCCCTTCATAAGGCTCTCCTCTTGACTCTCCATTAATAGCCTTAGCAAGAAGTAGTTCATCAGTTTGGCTAATATCCCCTGGGCTAGTATTCTCCGGAACCTTATTACTTCCTCCATTTTCAACAGATATTCCAAGGGTAGCTAGAGTCTTATCTCCTGCAATACCATCAACCTTAAGACCTCTGTCTTTCTGCACTTTCTTAACCGCATTGAAAGTATCATATCCATAATAATTATCAGGGGTTCCCTCAAAGAACCCTAGCCACTTAAGCCTCTCTTCGAGTTCCTTTATAGCACTTGAACTAGCCCCTACGTTGTATGTAACTGTAGGCATAGTTGCTGTGTACTTCTTGTAACCTATAATAGATAACCCTGAGAACGCAACAATAAGTGATAACATAAAATACAAGGATAACTTCTTCATAAAATAACCTCCTAAATCACACATATAGGATTATTTTCCTCAAAAAAAGTTATTTTATTCTATAAACTCAAATTTTTTTAAATAAATTTATTAAAAATCCATTTTATAAATATTAATTTTCACCAGGAATTTTTAGAAATATTAAATATATCTTAACCTTTTGGTTAAGTATAGTAGGTTTCAATTGATTAAAATATATACTTAGGGATATAATCAAGATATTATATTATATTAAATATTTAGGAGTTGATTAAATTGAAGATTCTAGCTCTTACAGTATCTGCTGGTAATGGACATAATAAAGCTGCTGAGTCTATTAAAGACTACCTAACCACCCATTATGATAATGTTGAAGTTGAAATATTTGATACGTTAAAATACATTAACCCAGTTCTTAATAAGGTTGTTGTTGGAGGATACTTAACAAGTGTTAAGAATACCCCTGCATTGTACGGTAAGCTTTATGAATACGCAGAAACAGAGGATGCTGTTTCTAATTTTTCAGGATTTGTTAACGATATTTTATCTATTAAGCTTAAGAAGCTTATTGCACGTAAGAAGCCTGACCTTGTATATTGTACACATCCATTTCCTGTTGAAATGGTATCTATTCTTAAGAAGAAGCATAAGGTAGATATTCCAGCTATTGCAATATTAACCGATTATGCACCCCATAGTATTTGGTTCCATAATCATATAGATGGATATGTTATCCCACATGATGATTTTATTCCTGAGGTTAGAGAAAAAGGAGTTCCTAAGGGTAGTATATATCCCCTTGGCATCCCAATTCAGAATTCTTTCCTTGAACCAATTAATAGAGAGGAAGTTTTAAGAGAACTTAACCTTGATATAGATAAGCCTACCCTACTTTTAATGGGTGGTGGACTTGGCATTGGTAACATACCTGATATATATAAGGAACTTTGTTTTAGTAATCTTGATATACAATTTATTATCTGTGCAGGTAATAACAACAAACTTCGTGAACAATTAGAACAGCTTAAGTCTAGAACACTTAAGAATACGGTTATATTAGGATTTACAAGCGAAATACACAGGTATATGTCTGCAAGTGATATTCTTGTTTCAAAGCCAGGTGGACTTACTATTGCAGAGCTTTTAGTTAAGGGACTACCACTTATTATTACCTCTACTATTCCTGGTCAAGAAGAGAAGAATGCAGACTATCTAGTTAATAATGGGATTGCCGCACGGGTTAAGGACCATAGTGAGCTAATTCATCTTATACATCAGTTATATGGAAGCAAGCTACGTTTAAATCACATGAGAGAAATGGCCCTAGAAAAATCTAAACCTAACTCAACACGTGATATAGCAACCCTTATTGTGGAGACCGCAAATAATTATAAACAGTCAAATAAGGTGTAATCTCAATTGAGATTACACCTTATTTTTATATTATGTGTTAACATATTTATTTTATATATTTAGGTATTTAGTAAGTGATAACTGACTTCCTATACAACCTATTAGTGTTCCTGTAACTACAGATATGGGAGTTAACATAAATATTACATCCTTAGCTGATGGCATAATAAATTCACCCATCATATCACTAAGTGATGCTATTACAGTAGGTGAAACCCCTACAAATACAATTGTAACAACTACTATACTTAATATTGACCCAACAAGTCCAATTAACAATCCCTCAATAACAAATGGAAGTCTTATATAGTTGTCAGTTGCACCAATATATTTTGTTATACTTATTTCCTTTCTTCTAACAAACACAGTAACCTTAATAGAATTAGAGATTAATACTACAGAAATAACAGCTAGTACGCTCATAAGCACAACACCTACAACAGCTGTATACTTATTTATTTTTTGAAGAAACTCAGTTACTATATTTCCGTCATTAACCTTATAAACTTCCTTATAGGTAGTTAACTTTTTCTCTACTTCTTTGTTAGTCTCTGGAGACTTTGTTGTTATTTCAAAACTAGATGGAATTGGATTTTCCTCATTCTTTACAACCTCATCAAGTATTCTTTGCATGTCCCTATCGCCATCATTTTTAAAACTATCCTTATACTGTGACAATCCCTTATCAGATGATATATACTCCACCTTCTCAACATTGTCCATTTTCTCAATTTCACTCTTTATAAAGTTTATTTTATCCTCACTAACACCTTTATTTATAAAGGCAACAACCTCAACCTGTTTTTGAAAATTATTTATATTAGTATTAGTTGTATCTACAACTAAATAAAACACTCCAAGTATTGTTAAGGCTATAAAAACAGTTGTTATTGCAACAAATGAAACTAACCTGTTTACAAGTAGTCCCCGCGCTCCATCCTTAACAAGATTCTTTATAGTATTTAACTTCAAAAGCTAGTCCTCCTTAAAGTTATATTTGCTACGTATTATACTAAATCTATACTTTAATCCTATAGATACCCCTCAGGGTCTACAAATTGACCGTTTTTCTTTACTTCAAAATGAAGGTGATTTCCTGTTGAGTACCCTGTAGTACCTACAGTTGCAATTTTTTGCCCCTTAGAAACAGTGTCTCCAACAGAAACTAGTCTTTCAGTATTATGTGCATAGTATGAAACTAATCCTCCACCATGATCTATAGCAATAAAATTACCATATGCATTATGGTATTTAGACATTACAACCTTACCTGAACTTGCTGAAACAACTGGTGTACCAGCAGGAGCTGGTATATCTATACCTGAATGAAGCTTCATTTGTCCTGAAATAGGATGCTTTCTATATCCAAACTTAGATGATATATACTTATGCCCTGGTACTGGCCATGAGAAGTTTCCTCCCTGTTGGTCTCCTCCTCCGGTTGAGCCTCCTCCAGTTGAGCCCCCACCAGTTGAACCTCCTCCAGTTGAGCCTCCTCCAGTTGAACCACCTCCTGGATTTGGTTTAATTTCCTGTTCTAAATCTTCCCTAGAACTTTCAAGTTCATCCAGTTGCTTCTGGCTTAACTTAATATCTGATGATATTTGACCTTGAGCTAATATAAGCTTGTCTATCTCAGACTTTTTCTTAATCTTTAAAGCTTGAAGATTTGCATTTTCCTTAGTAGCTTCAACCTTTTTAGCTTCAAACTCTTTAATTTGTGATTCTAATGTCGCTTTCTTAGCTGATAAATTTTCCTCGAGTGTTTTCGTTTCACTTATAACCTTATCGTTGTTTTTAATCAGACCAAAAACAACCTCTACCCTTCTTAAAAAGTTACTAAAGCTCTTTGATTCAAGAAGTAGTGATATATATCCTACTGATTGCTGCTCATATTCTATTTTAATTATATCAGCCATAATCTTATAGTTTTCATCCATTTTGATTTGGCTTTTTTTAATTTCTTCCTGGATAGATTTATTATCCTTTTCTAAAACAGTAATTCTGCTTGTTAATTCCTTAAGCTTTTTCTCTGAAGTCTCAACTTCAAGGTCAAGCTTTGCAGCCTCTGCTTCAATTTGCTTTCTATCCTTCTTTGTTTGTTCTAATTTGTTTTGATAATCCTTAATCTCTTCTTTTTTATTTGATATTTCATTTTTAGAAGCCTTGGCTACCCCTAGCTCCGTATATGTAAACATATTGTAAATCATAGTAACAATTAATAAACTTGCAATAACTTTTTTCATAATTATCCTCCTATTTAAAGAGCAATCCAGAATCATTTTTCCTGAATTTATAACTTAAAATGACAAATTACCCCTCCTTTCTAGTTATAAAAATTATATTATAAAGTAAAAATCATTACAAGTATACAAAAAACACTAAAAAATGGATGCCTTACATTGAAGGACATCCATTTATATAAATTTATTGGGGGGCTAATTCATTAATCCCTTTAAAACCTCAACAGCTTTAAATTTGAATTTTACATTAGTGTTTTCCTTTTTAGCATTAACCTTTTCAAGTTCTTCATCTGTTAAAACCTTTGAAAGTTCTGACTGCATTTCCTTATCTGCAACAGCATTCTTTACATCTATAAAGCATAGTGGAGGAAACATTACACACCACCAGTTCTTACCTTCTCCATTTCCTAAAACTATTCTAAAAGCCTCATACTCTCCACTTGGGAAAACAATATCTCCATAACTCTTTACTGGAAAGTCAAACTTCGAAAGTTTAGCTGAAGCTGTGTAGGTTTGTCCATTATCTGAAAGTTCTTTATTAGCAATAGCGATAATCTTATCCTTATTACTATTTAGTATATCCTTTGACTGTTCAATTGACTTACTCTCTTTAAGTAGAGGCTGCACGTACTTAATAACCTCATCCTTAACCTTAAGCTTAACAGCTTGGTCAACATTACTATCACTATTAGCTAAAACGTGGAATCTTACCACCTTATTCTTAAATTCATTCTGCTTTGTATATATATAACCTCCAACAGATGCTACTACTGTAGCTGCTACTAGAGAAGTAATTATTAATTTCTTTGAATTTCTTTTTATAAATTCCTTAATCATGTTTATTCCCCCTTAACCCTTTGTATTATAATCTTGTCCACATTTTCAAAAGTTTATACATATCATTTAAAAATTTTTTAAGAAACTCAATAATAATTTTTATATCTCTTATATATCTAACTAAAAATAGGCGGTTTCAAAGCTTATTAGCTTTAAAACCACCTATTTTATTTACTTGCTATCTCCAAATCTTTGAATGTTTACATCAACCTTAAAATCAATTTCTGCATTTCTAAATGCAGTATCCCAGTCCTTATTAGCCTTATAAACCTTAGGATGATATTTAATCATATATTCATTAAATCCTAGATAATCAAGGCCTATCTCATTTTGGAAGTAGTCTGTTATTTCTATTAACTGTCTACTCATATGTTGAATAACCTTATCCTCTAAATCTCTAGCTGTTTTATTATCAAAAATCTGCTTTTGGAATGCATAGTTAGTAACACCACCATATAGATTATACTTAACAGTAAACTTAATATTCTTCTCGTCTCCTGTAAAATGTATATATTTTTCAACTTTAGTCATTTTAAAGCTTGTTAATGTATCCTCAATTCTCATATACTCCATAATATTACTATCTACACCATGAAAAAACTTATATCCACGTACCTCACGTGAACTCATAGTT
>NZ_JAVWJB010000033.1:0-21128 GCF_036639235.1 Clostridium sp. | reverse complement strand
TTCACATGGGGTGTTACAGCACTTGGTGCATCACTAGTATTTTTCTTTAAAACAATTAATAAGAGAGTTTTAAATGGAATGCTTGGTTTTGCAGCTGGAGTAATGATAGCAGCCAGTTTTTGGTCATTATTAGCACCAGCAATAGAAATGGCAGAGAATCTAGGGCAGGTTCCATATATTACAGCAGCAGTTGGATTTTTAGGTGGAGGATTATTTCTATATATTGTTGATAAATTACTTCCACACTTACACATGGGACAAGAAACTAAAAATGCTGATGGAATAAAGACAAATTGGCAAAGAAGTATATTACTTGTATTATCAATTACACTTCATAATATTCCAGAAGGACTAGCTGTAGGGGTAGCATTTGGTGCATTAGCAGCAGAAGGTGGGAGTGCAGCGTCACTTGCAGGTGCAGTTGCCTTAGCTATAGGTATAGGACTTCAAAATTTCCCAGAAGGGGCAGCGGTTTCTATTCCACTACGTAGAGAAGGCCTTAGCAGAACTAAGTCATTCTTATACGGACAAGCATCAGGTATAGTAGAACCTATTGCAGGGGTAATTGGTGCCTATACAGTAGTTAAAATGCAGCATATTTTACCATATGCACTAGCTTTTGCAGCAGGTGCTATGATTTATGTAGTTGTAAAGGAGCTTATACCAGAATCTCAAAGGGAAGAGGGAGCTTCATCATCACATATTGCAACTATTGGATGTATGGTAGGATTTGCAATAATGATGATACTAGATGTATCACTAGGATAAAAATAAATAAAGGGGAAGTGGAATACTTCCTTAAAGATAGTAGCAGCTCTTTATTGAGTTGCTATTTTTATTTGAATGTATTTTATATGGATGGAAAATATAATTATTAATTATTTCTAAAAAATACAAAATAATATTTACTATCCAAATAAATAGGTATATAATACAAAATATGCAAGGTTAGGGGTGGTAAAAATGGAAAATACTCAAGTTAAAATTATTAAAGATGATGATGAAATGGTAGTTATTCAAGGTGATGTGGCATTTTTAATTAATGCTCAGGGGATAACTAGAATAGACAAAAATAAATAATATATTGGATACTATTAAGCTACTCTATATAAAGACTATAGATGTAGCTTTTTATTTTTTATAAGTTTATAATATTTTTAGAATGTCATAATTAGGAGGGGATAATATGACAGAAGAGAATAAATTTAATTGTACACTTTGCTCAGGGGAGATAGTTTATAGCGGAGAGTATAGTTTACATAAGTGTATTTACTGTAAAGGGGAGTTTCAGTCAAATACGGCCTGTATAAACGGTCACTATGTATGTGATACATGCCATGCTCTAAAGGGGGTAGACCTAATTTATAACTACTGCCTAGAGACTTTAAAGACAAGTCCGATTGAGATGGCACATGATATTATGGAAAGTGAAGGTTTTAAAATGCATGGACCTGAGCATCACTTTTTAGCTCCAGCTGTTTTAATTGCTTCATATTGTAAGGTTAAGGAACTTGATTACAATGAAAAGAAGAAAATGCTTCTTGTAGCTAAGAAAAGGGCTGAGGATGTTAAGGGTGGATTTTGTGGATTCTATGGAAGTTGTGGTGCTGCTGTAGGATGTGGAATGTTCTTAAGTATAATTACTGGAACTACTCCTTTAACTAAGGATACATGGGGACTTGTTAATGAGGGAACAGGAAAGTGTTTAATTAAGCTTTCTGAAATAGGAGGACCTAGATGTTGTAAGAAAGGAATGTTTACTTCAATTAATATTGCAAGTAAGATTCTAGATGAGAAGTTTAAAGTTAAATTATATGATTATAATGAAAAGCAAACCTGTACATACAGTAAGTATAATAAGGAGTGTATTGGTAAGGCTTGTCCATACAGTAAAACCTATGAAGCATAGTTATGCTTCATAGGTTTTTTCTACGTATTCAAAGGCTTCTTTAATTGAAGTTAACTTTAACTTAGCTTTAACCTCAGCATTTTCAAATTTTGATGTTGAATAATTAGAGTGTGTTATAGTAAATGATCTGTCTTCTATAGAGAATCTAAAGAAGTTTATTTCATTGTAGTAAAGTGTTCCTTGATAATTAAGTGTTTCAAAGGTTTTTGAGGCTATGTGAAAGCCCCGATTAGTAAATGCAACAGAGAATCTAGGTATAAACATTCCCTGTAATGATTTAGGAACAGGAATATGATATTCAGACTCCTTAGTACAATCAAGTATAATTAAAATTTCTTCATCTTCACTAAGATATTTTTTGAAAAAACCTACACCTTTTCCCATTATTTAATCACCTCTTATCCATTTTTTATATCATAACATAAATTGTAATAAAATTATAAAGCTTCTAATAGTTAAAAAAATTATTTTGTAGACAAAGTTTTCTTGTAATGGGGCCTATATTAGGTAATAATATATAGGTATGTAAAAAAATCAAGTTATGAATTTTAACTTCTAAACAGAAGGGATAGATATAATGAGTGGAAAAAAACATAAGGACTTTAAATTAGAAAATGAGAGATTAGAGTTTACTAAGGATTATCTTCAAAAAACTCTTAAGGCAATTGAGGAGTATAAGTCTAGCACATATCTTGGTATGCAGGAAGATATGACAGATATGGATATGACAGATAACTCAACAGCCTATATTAATATGATGCTTAAGTCACAGGTTATGGACTTTGCAGAAAAGAACTACTATGGATACAAAAGAGCATTAAATAAGCCTTACTTTGCTAGAGTTGATTATAGGGCAAGTGGTGAAGAAAAGGTCCAAAGGATATATATTGGTAAGACTTCACTTATGAAGGCTGAAGATAATGAAATGCTTATTGTTGACTGGAGAGCACCAATTGCATCTATTTATTATGATGGAAGACTTGGTGAAGTTGAGTATGAAACTGAAAGTGGAATAGAAAAAGGAGAGTTATCACTTAAAAGACAAATTAGTATAGAAGATGGTAACCTAAATGATATTTTAGATATTGATATAACTGCAACAGATGCTTTCCTGCAGGCTTCACTTTCAGCTAATGCAGAAAGTAGACTTAAGGACATTGCATCAACTATTCAGGCAGAGCAGAATAAGGTTATAAGAGCACCACTTAACAATCCTATTATAATTCAAGGGGTTGCAGGTAGTGGTAAGACAACTATTGCTCTTCATAGAATAGCTTACTTTATGTACACATATGAGAAAACATTTGACCCTGAGAACTTTATGATTATAGCTCCTAATAATTTATTTATTAACTATATATCAGAGGTGCTTCCAGAGCTTGGAGTTGAAAATGTTGGTCAAAGTACATTTGTAGACTTTATGAAAAAGCTTCTAGGTATGAAGCCAAAAATTAATGGACGTGACGAATTCCTATCAAATCTTTTAGAGAAGAAAGTTAAGGAAGAGGATGGAGTTTGGGTTAAGAAGTTTAAGGGTTCTATGGAATTTGCAAAAATTATAGAGGCCTACTTAGATAATCTTGAAAAGTCACTTATTCCAGAGGATGACTTTGTTGTGCGTTCAAGAAAGTTAATGGAAAACTCAGCAATAAGAAAGATGTTTATTGATGACTTATCTATTTACCCATTTGAAAAAAGAATTAAGGAAATAGGAAAAAGTCTTAAAAATAAATTAAGCCTTGTTGATAAGGATATTATTAAAAAGGTTGAGTTTAGTTATGATATGGCTATTAATAAGGAAAGAAAGTCCCAGGGAGACCCTGAAGAGAGAAGACTTAGGGTTGTTGCTCTTATAGAAGAGAGGGACCGTCAACTTAAAATGGCTGAGGATGAAATAAAAAACGCTGTTAAAAACTATCTTGATAAGTTTAAGATTAAGGATGTTATTGAATATTATAGAGAAATTTTAACAGAAAAAGCACTTGTAGAATACTCAAATGGTGAGTTAACGAAGAAGCAGGCAAAGTTACTTAAGGATTCTATTAAGGAATTAACGGAGAAGAAAATGGACCTTGAGGACCTTGCACCACTTGTGTATATAAGATCAAAGGTAAATGGTATAGATAAGAAAATAAATGTTCGAAGCATTGTTATAGATGAGGCACAGGACTTTAGTATATTTGAGTTTTACGCACTTAAAAAGGCATTATCTACATCAATGTTTACCCTACTTGGAGATATGTCACAGGGAATATATGATTATAGATCATTTAATACTTGGAATGAGGTTATTGAAACTGTATTTAAGGATGATAGAGCAAGTTATATGACACTTGTTCAAAGTTATAGAACAACCATAGAAATAATGAATCTTGCTAACGAGGTTATTAAAAAACTTAACAATAGGGATACGGTTCTTGCAAAGCCAGTTATTAGACATGGTGATAAACCTTCCTTTAATGAATATGATGATAAGTCGAATTTATTAGAGGATATTGCACACAATATAAAGGGTGCCAAAAAGGAATATGCGTCAATTGCACTTTTATGCAAGACCCTTAAGGAATGTAAGAATCTTAAGAAAAACCTTGATAAGATGGGAATAGAATCAAGCGTGTTAAGTGATAAGAATATGGAGTATGAGGCAGGGGTTATTATAGTTCCATCACACCTTGCTAAGGGTCTAGAGTTTGACTGTGTATTTGTAGTTACACTTGATGAGATATATAGTGATAATTCGCTGGACATTAAAATACTTTATGTTGCAATAACAAGAACTCTTCATAGTCTAAAAATATTCGCTATGAAGGATAGTCAGCCATTACTAAAGCAGATATACGAAGATAACCAAGATATCTTTTATATAAAATAAACACAACTTAAGGGAGATACAAATGCTAAATTTTACAAACACTAGAGATGTAGCAAAGAATGTACTTGCAGAATTAAACTACTTCAAAAAACAATACTCAGGAAAGCCATCAGAAAGGGCTAGAATGGAAAAAGGCCTATGGACAATACAAAAAGGTGGAGAAAGTATAGCATTTAAAAATGGAAAGTATGCATTTATGCAGGATAGCGAAAATATTTACTGTGGAATATGTGTAGAAAAAGGTTTAAGTGAAGAACTTAGTGAATACTACCCAAAGGCTATGATAATGACAGAAGAGTGGTATTACAAAAACTTTATAACTAAGCTTAGAATCGGTGAAATAAAGAAGGTTATAGAAGAATTTAAGACACTAGTTAATAAGCCTATTTATGTTGAGATAATGTGTAGTACTCCAGGAGTTAAAATGGAGGATGGAGGTAGTTATATTAAGCTTGAACTTAATGATTCAGAGCTTTCAGTTAAGGAAATGCTACCAACAGTATCAGATAAAATGGATGTTAAGGAACTTAAGAAGGTTCCTAGTTTATACCTTAACAAAAGCATATCTGAATGTACTTCATTTTCACAAATAGGAGAGGTTATGCACTCACTTAACAAGGAAGGTGTGCTTAACTTTATATTAGTTGATATGTTTATATGGGTACCATTTAAAAAGGCTGATAAGACATTAGAGGGTGTTGGCCTTAATGAGAAGCAGATAATAGATACAGTACTAAAGCCTCTTAATAAGTGTATATTCTAATTATAATTAAAATGGATAGGAGATTTCTCCTATCCATTTAGTTTTATTTTTACTTGTTAAATTAAGGGGAAAGGGGTAATATATAATAAAGTAAAAAGGAGATGATATTTTGAAAAAAAGTATAAGTATTATACTAGCACTTGTTTTAATGCTAAGCTTAATGCTAACTGGGTGTAAAAAGAGTTCAATTGATGATTTTGAATCTGCAATAAAGAAGAACAGTGAGATTAATTACTCTAAACAAGAAACCACAATTAAGGCTGAAATAATGGGAATGGAGTTTAACCTAACAGCCCTAGGAGAGGTGGATAAGAAAAGTGATTCATCTATTATAAATGTTAAGTACTCTACAAATGTTGAGGAAAATCTTAAGGCAGAAATGGAAATATATAAGGATAAGAAGGACATATATATAAAGGATAAGGCAAGTGATAAATATGTTAAGTCTACAGAATTTCAAGATGCACAGGAGGCTTTAACAAAAAGAAGTATAGGCGGCCTTTTACTTGAAACATTTAAAAATGATAAGGAATTCAAAAAGACATTTAAAGTATCTTCAGACAAGGAAAAAAAGGTAACCGCATCTATTAGTGATGAGGGCTTTAAGAAGGTATTTAATGGGGCTTTAGAAAGTGGCGAGATGTTTGCTATTATGGAAGAAGCCATATATACACAGCTAATTACAATGGCAGAGCAGTCAAATGATATTAAGGCTACTAAGGATCAGATTATTAAAGCAGCAAAGGAAGAAGCTAAGGTTGCGGTTAATGAAGTAAAGACCCAAATTAAGGCACTTAAGATTACTAATATACAGTATACTGCTACAATAGATGGGAATGGATACTTAAGTTCAGAAGGCATTAAATTAAGTATAATTGAACCATCAACTTCAGTATCAGTTATTGTTAATTTAAATGTTAAACATACTGATATAAACAGTAATAAAAAGGTTATATTACCTAACATACCTAAGGATAAAATAGTAGATATTAATAATCAATAAATTTCTATTTTAATTTAAGGAGAAAGCTAATGGAAAATCTAAAGTTTTATACTAAGGGTGAAGAAATAGCAAATGCTATAACCCATGGAATAGGAGTAGTGCTATCAATTGCAGCACTTGTTTTATTAATATTATGTGGAGTTAAGTACGGAGATGTTTGGTATATAGTTAGTTCTATAATTTATGGTGTAACATTAATAGTGTTATATCTAGGGTCTACCCTATATCATAGTATTCCAAGTATTAAGGCTAAGAAAATACTTAGAATAGTAGACCATTCATCTATATTTTTATTAATAGCAGGAACATATACACCATTTACACTAACAGTTCTTAGGGGACCACTTGGATGGACAATATTCGGTGTAGTATGGGGATGTACACTATTTGGAATAGTTATGAAGATATTTTTCCTTGAGAAATTTGAGAAGTTCTCTACATTTATGTATGTAGGAATGGGATGGTTTATAGTAATTGCCCTAAAGGATATTATTAAGTCTCTTCCACTGCAGGGACTTGTATTATTAGTTCTTGGAGGAGTGTTCTATACAGTTGGATGTATATTCTATGCTAAGGACAAGTGGCCATACAACCACGCTATATGGCATTTATTCGTATTAGCAGGAAGTGTATTTCATTTCCTTACAATACTACTATATGTAAGATAATAAATAATCAATAAAGGCTGTTTTTTAACAGCCTTTTATTTTTAGAATACTAAATTATATATAGTTGTTGTTATAAAGCAAAGTGAAATTCCAATAACAGTTGGCATTAAGAAGGATACAAGGGTCCATTTAATGCTACCTGTTTCTTTTTTTATTGTCCAAAGTGTTGTTGAACATGGAAAGTGTAGTAGACAAAATAACATTGTATTAAACGCTGTAAGTGCAGTCCATCCATTATCAATAAGAATTTTTGAAAGTGAGGATAAACTTTCAAATTCAACCATGTAACCTGTAGATAAATAGGACATTAATAATACAGGAAGTACAATTTCGTTAGCTGGAAGACCGAATAAAAATGCTAGTAATATAAATCCATCAAGGCCTATAACCTTAGCAAATGGATCTAAAAATGATGATATATGTGAAAGTATACTTAAATCTCCTATATATACGTTTGCACATATATAGGTTACAAGACCAGCAGGTGCTGCAACAATAACTGCCCTTTTTAGTACGAAAATCGTTCTATCTATTAATGATGAATATAGAACTCTTCCTATTTTAGGAACTCTATAAGGGGGAAGTTCTAGTGTAAAGCTAGAGGGCATACCCTTTAAAAGAGTTTTAGATAAAAGATAAGAGCATATTAATGTAACCATAATGCCTAGCAGTATAAAACCTGTAACTATTATAGCTGGAATTATAGAACCTTCAGATGCCATTGTACCTGAAAAGAATATAGTAGCTATAGCTATAAGAGTTGGAAAACGTCCATTACATGGAACAAAGTTATTAGTAATAATAGCTATAAGTCTCTCACGTGGAGATTCTATTATTCTACATCCAATAACACCAGCAGCATTACATCCAAACCCCATACACATTGTAAGGCATTGCTTACCATGTGCACATGCTTTTTTAAACATATGATCCATATTAAAGGCAACACGTGGAAGATATCCAAGGTCTTCAAGTAGGGTGAAAAGTGGGAAGAAAATAGCCATAGGTGGTAGCATAACTGAAACTACCCAGGCAAGTGTTCGGTATAGTCCTAGAACTAATGCTCCATGAAGCCAACTAGGTGCATTAAAATAATTAAATATATAGGTTAATTTAGATTCAATAGAAAATAAAAAATCAGCTAATAGCTGGGATGGAATATTAGCACCGGTAATTGTAACCCATAAAATAGTGGCAAGAAGCATAAGCATTATTGGTATACCGAAAACCTTTGAGGTTACAATATCATCAATTTTTTTATCTCTTTGAAGTTTAAGGTTATCTTCTTTAACATAATTGGCCTTTATATATTCACACCTTGCATAACTTTCCTCCATTATAGTTTCACGAATAACATCCTGATTTTTAGGTGTTATTCTAGAGCGTATAAGGGCTACCTTAGTAGCAGATTCCTTATCAATATAGTTTTTCATAGATTCGAATAAGTTCTTATCGCTATCAAGTAATCTAAGTGAAAGCCACCTAGTGTTAATTCCAGTATCCTGACTTTCTACCATTGATTTTATTGAAAGAATCTTAGATTCTATATCGTCGTTAAAGAGTAGAGGTTTCTGTTTGTTTTTCCATTTCCCTGTAACAACTTCCTTAACTTTTTCTTGCAGCTCATCAAGTCCATACTTATCCCTTGCAGAGGTAAGTACAACAGGAATTCCAAGTTCTTTTTCAATTCCTTTTTTGTCTATAAGTATATTTTTTTTCTTTGCTTCATCAATAAGATTTATACAAAGTATAACATTTTCAGTTGTTTCCATTATCTGAAAAAGCAGTAGTAAATTTCTCTCAAGGCAGGTTGCATCACAAACCACAATCATTGCATCGTGATTACCATAACATATAAAGTCTCTAGCTACTGTTTCCTCAACAGATGAGGAAAAAATAGAGTAGACCCCAGGAAGGTCTATTAAAGAATAGTTTTTTCCCTTATATGAAAATTCACCACGGGCATTTACAACAGTTTTACCAGGCCAATTACCTGTATGTTGATGGAGTCCTGTTAGTGCATTAAATAAAGTGCTTTTGCCGGTGTTTGGGTTACCCGCAAGTCCTACAATATAGTCACTTTCCTCAGCAGATATATTAAACATATCCTTAAGAGATGATTTTTCAATAGATTTGTAAGTTAAGCCCATATTACACTCCTTTTAAAATGCTATCAGTTTATGCTTATAAGGTTAGATTCCTCTTTTCTAAGGGCAATCATAGCCCCACGAATTTTATATACTGTTAAGTTGTTATAAGGGCCACGCCTTAAAACCTCAAGTATAGCTCCCTTAGTAATACCAAGGGCTAGAAACCTTTCCTTAAGTTCATTTTGAGCATGGAGATTTTTTACGACAACCATTTCACCGATGTTAGCACTACATAAACTTCTCATATAAACACTCCTTACATAAGTCGAAGATTATTGAAAAAAGTGCAGTTCTCTACACTATTCAACATATTATATTCTATGCATGTATTACATAATGTGATAATGAAAAAATAATTATAGACATAAAAAAAGAGGGGGTTAGCCCTCTTTTTAATAAGAAATATATGTAATTACCAGCCTCTAGTTGCCATTTTTTGAGTTTCTGGAAGTTCTTTAATATCTATTCCGAACATAGGAGAACCTATTCCAGCTGAAACCTTAGCTATAACACTTGCATCTTTATAGTTTTTAACAGCTGTTACAATAGCCTTTGCTCTTGATTCTGGGTCACTTGACTTAAAAATTCCTGAACCTACAAATACACCATCACATCCTAGCTGCATCATTAATGCAGCATCAGCAGGAGTTGCTATTCCACCAGCTGCAAAGTTAGCAACTGGAAGTTTACCTGTTGTATGTACATACTCGATTAAATCGTATGGGCATCTCATATCACGTGCAATGCTCATAAGTTCTTCCTTTGAGGCTGATACAACTCTATTAATATCAGAGGTAATGCTTCTCATATGTCTAACAGCTTCAACAACATTACCAGTACCTGCTTCCCCCTTAGTTCTAATCATAGCAGCACCTTCACCAATACGTCTTAATGCCTCACCAAGATTTTTAGCACCACAAACAAATGGAACTGAATAGGCTGCTTTGTCTATATGGTAGTTTTCATCAGCAGGAGTAAGCACTTCGCTTTCATCTATATAGTCAATGTTTAAAGATTCAAGAACCTGAGCTTCAACAATATGACCTATTCTAACCTTAGCCATAACAGGGATTGATACAGCATCCATAATTTCCTTAATCATTTTAGGGTCTGACATTCTTGAAACCCCACCTTCTTTTCTTATATCAGAAGGAACTCTTTCAAGAGCCATAACCGCACAAGCACCAGCTCTTTCAGCGATAATAGCTTCCTCTTTAGTTGTAACATCCATAATAACTCCACCATTGAAATTTCCTGTTACATCTGTAAATCTTAAATTTGCACTCATAATTAACCTCCTAAATTGTACTCATACAATTATATAAATGTTTTGTTACAATTATTATACATAGATACAATTAAAAATCAATACTATTTTTTCAATAATTATACAAAAAAATATCCAATTATTTGTGAAAACATTGGTATTATTACATTTATCCCTTTTATTTATTTAGACAAGTATAGCTATTTTGTGATATACTTTGACCTGTTGAAAAAATAAAAAGTTAATCGATACACTTCAGTGTTACACTACTTAAATTTCGAGGAGGTAACAATTATGAAAAAGCAATCAAGTAGAGAAATATCACTAGAAAGAGCTAGCACATTAAAATCAAGAATCGATGATTTCCTTAATGCTAAAGATAGTATAAAAAAAGGATTAGATAAAAATATCGCATCAAGAATAGAATCTCAAAAAGAAAAGATAATGAAATATTTTAATGCAACTGAAGAGCAGTGGGACGATTGGAAGTGGCAATTCTCTAATAGAATATGCGACGCTGAAACTCTAAGTAAACTTATAGATTTATCTGATAGAGAAAAAGAAGAAATTAAAAAAGTAGAGGGAGAGTATAGATGGGCTATATCACCATACTACCTTTCACTTATTGATGAAGATAAGTTTAATCCAGTAAGACTTCAAGCTATTCCATGTGGAATTGAACTTGATGGAGATGGGGAAATTGATCCAATGGGAGAAGAATTCACTAACCCAGCAGGAACAATAACAAGAAGATACCCGGATAGACTTATTATTTACGTTACAAATGAGTGTGCAATGTACTGTAGACATTGTCAAAGAAGAAGAAAAATAGGATCAGAAGATAATCATTCAACTAAGAATGCTATTAAAGAATCTATTGAATATGTTAGAAATAATAAAGAAATTAGAGACGTATTAATAACAGGTGGAGATTCACTTGCCTTATCAGATAATAATCTTGAGTGGATTATTAGTGAACTAAGAAGTATAGAACATGTTGAAATTATTAGACTAGGTTCTAGAACTTTAGTTACTGTACCTCAAAGAATTACAGATGATCTTGTTAATATTCTTAAGAAATATCACCCAATTTATATAAATACTCATTTTAATCACCCATTAGAGATAACTGAAGAAAGCAAGAAGGCATGTGAAAAACTTGCTAATGCAGGGATTCCTCTAGGAAACCAAGCAGTATTACTAAACGGTATTAATAACGATAAGTATGTTATGAGGGTTATGAATCAAGAATTACTTAAGTGTAGAGTTAGACCTTATTATATTTTCCATGCTAAGCACGTTAAGGGGACAACCCACTTTAATACATCAGTTGATGATGGATTAGAGATCATGGAATATCTAAGAGGATATACATCAGGTCTTGCAGTACCAACTTACATTGTTAATGCACCAAATGGTAAGGGTAAAACACCAATACTTCCTCAATATCTAATATCAAGGGGGAAGGACCATGTTAAGATAAGAACATGGGAAGGCGAGGTTATGGACTATCCAAACGAGCCTACAGTTGATATTAAAAAATTACTAAAGTAGACTAAATATATTGACTTAGTACAAAAATTAGTGTATAAGTAGAGATAGTGGTAAATTAATAGAACAGTAGAGGCGCGGTTCTTAAGAGTAGTGTTATGGAGTTAAGCACAGTGAAGTAACATGAAAGGAAGCATCGCCGAAGTATTATGATTATAGCTTTAATGTCATAGTGCTGGTTGTATACAGAATATGTATATAATTGTCACAAAGAAATTTGTGGAGTGCTACTTCTTAACTTACTTTTACGTTAAGTGAAATTAGGTCTTAGAGTAACTCTCTAAGACCTTTTATTTTTGTATGTAGGGCTTAGGCTTTTATATAAACTCTATAATATATATATAAAAACAATATAGAGAGATTTTTGCAGTTTGGGATTAATTAGTTTTAATCCTATTTTTTTTATTTATTTATACTTTTTTATAAAAAATGTTTAAAAAAGGTTGACATAATATTAAATAGGGTGTATAAATATAAACAAGGTTTAATTAAATATTGTGATAGAGGAGCGTTATTTATTAGTAACATAGATGGTTAAGCATTTAGTCTATGTGAAAGGAAATCACGCCGAAGTGTATAGCTAATTGCTTTAAGGTTATATGCTGGTCATATGCAGAATATGTATATGATTGTCGCAAAGAAATTTGTGGAGGGCTATCGTTACGGGTTTATTTGTAGTAGTACATAACCAATACTTTAGTACCTTCCTCTAAGAAAGAGGAGGTTTTTTTTATGAGAAAAATTAAGGGAATTTTAACTGGTTTATTGTTTGTTTTAGGACTTATGGTGTTACTTCAAAGTCCAGTATTTGCAGCAGAGAAGGAAGGGGTAGAGGGAACACTTGGTGTGTTTACTTTAATTCCACCAATTGCAGCAATTGTACTTGCTTTTATTACTAAGAATGTTGTTATATCATTATTTGTTGGAGTGTTAAGTGGGTGTTTCCTATATAGCATAATTGATAATAACGTATTTTTAGCAATTGTTAATTCATTTTTAGACATATCACAAAGAGCTTTAAATGCACTTGCAGATCCATGGAATGCAGGTATAGTTCTTCAAGTTTTAGTTATCGGAGGAGTTATAGCACTTGTTGGTAGAATGGGTGGAGCTAAGGCAGTAGCAATATCACTATCAAAAAGAGCTAAGTCACCAAGAAGTTCACAGCTTATAACATGGCTACTTGGAATATTTGTATTCTTCGATGATTATGCAAATTCACTTATTGTAGGTCCTGTTATGAGACCTGTATCAGACAAAATGAAAATATCACGTGAAAAGTTTTCTTTTATATTAGACGCAACAGCAGCTCCAATAGCTGGTATTGCAATAGTTTCAACATGGGTTGGATATGAATTAAGCGTTATTAAGGACAGCTTTATGGCAATAGATCCTACAGGAAACTTTAATGCTATGAACATATTTATAGAGACAATTCCATATAGATTCTATAATATTTTAATGCTAATATTTGTTGCTTTAACTGCGGTTTTAATGAGGGAATTTGGGCCAATGTATAAGGCTGAGATACGTGCAAGACGTGAGGGTAAGCTTTTAAGAGATGGAGCAACACCTCTTGTATCAGAGGATTCAAATGAGTTTGTACCAGAGGATGATTCTAAAAATTCTATTTGGAATGCTATTATTCCAATAGGAACATTAATTATAGGTGCATTTGTAGGTTTCTATTATAGCGGTTACAACATTGTTATGGGAAGTGATGACGCAGCATCTATAGAAATTTTAAACAATTCACCATTTTCACTAGAGGGAATTTATACTGCATTTGGTAATGGGGATGCATCTGTAGTATTATTCCAGGCAGCACTTCTTGCTTCAATAGTAGCAATTTTCATGGGGATATCAAAGAAAATATTTACGTTTACTGAAGCAATAGAAACATGGGTATGTGGTATGAAATCACTTATTATGACAGGGGTAATATTAATACTAGCGTGGTCTTTAGCAGGGGTTATAAAGGATATTGGCACAGCTAATTATTTAGTACAGATTTTATCAGGACATATTCCAGCATTTATTCTTCCAAGTTTAATATTTATTCTAGGAGCTATTATGAGTTTCTCAACAGGAACAGCATATGGAACAATGGGTATAATTATGCCACTTGCAATTCCCCTAGGATTCTCAATTAATCCATCAATGGATTTTGTAATATTATGTACAAGTGCAGTATTAACAGGTGCTATATTTGGAGATCATTGTTCTCCTATATCAGATACAACTATTATGTCTTCTATGGGAGGAGCATGTGACCATATTGACCATACTAAAACACAGATTGTATATGCACTGGTTGTAGCTGCAATAACAGTAGTATTTGGTTATATTCCAGCAGGACTTGGGGTAAGTATTTACCTATGCCTACCTATGGCTATACTTGCTATATTTGTAACTGTTAGATTCTTTGGAAAGAAAGTAGATATAGCATAGATTAATACTAATAAAACGTAAAAAAATAGGAATTTAAGTAAAAAATTTAATAAAATTCAAAAAATAACTAGAAAAAAAGAAAAATATGTATTAAGATAAAAAGGGTATACAGTAAAAATCTGTATACCCTTTTCTTAGAAAGTTATAGGAAGTTCATATTCGATGCAGAACTTTTTATAATCCTTTTTAAGTTTATCTAGTTCTTTGACAATCTGTTGAGGCTTAAAACCACTTTGCTTAAGAGCCTCACTAAAATCTTTTTCTCTTAGTTTATATTTGTCTAGAATATATTCATCAAAGGTCATAGAATCTATTCTAACAAGTTTGGTTTTTCCATCTATTACAACTGATTTAATAAGCATAAGCTCCTCCTACAATAACTTTATATTTTAAAGATATTATACATTTATGAATATGTAAAGTATTAGCATTTAGCAAATAAATTCTGAAATTTTTACAAATTATTATTATACAGTCGAAAATTGTGATATTCTAATTTTATGGGTAATTATTTGTTTGATTAAATTTTTGATTGAAGGTGATAGTATGGACATTGGAAAAGCTGTTAAAACGCAAAGAATGATTAAAAATTTATCGGTTAGGGAACTAGCAGCTATGACAGGATTATCTCCAGGGGCTATTAGTAAAATAGAAAATGGAAAGACAATCCCAAATGTTATAACTATTAAAAGCATTGCAAGTGCAATGGGAGTTTCGGTATCATATTTTTTTATTGATAATGAGGAAGAACTTATTCAACATACGAAAAAGGATCAAAGTCCTGTATTTATTAGAAATAGTACAGAAACTGGTCAAGTTGTTGAATCTATGCTTACAACAGGAAAGGACCTTCATATGCAGCCTTGTATATTAACCTTTACACCTGGTAGTAATTCTGGAGAAGGAATTACACATAAGGGTGAAGAGTTTGTGTATGTTTTAGAAGGAAAAATAGCTTGTATACTTGAAGGAGTAGATACATATGTTTTAGAAAAGGGAGATAGCCTTTATTATCCTTGTAGTATAGGACATAAATGGGTTAACCTACTTGAAGATAGGGATAGTAGAATAATGGTTGTAGCATCTCCTGCACATTTTAATTTTGTTAGATAACTAAGAGGTTTCTTTTAAGAAACCTCTTTTTATTTATTACAAAATTGAAAATAAGTGTTGAATATTCTGAAAATAGCCACTATAATGAAAATTAATTAAGGTGTTTCCTAAAGGAAACTAAGGAGGAATAAACTATGGCAGAGGTAAAAGACCAAAGAGAAGTTAAGTTAATTGCTGATGTAGATGATAAGATTCCAGTAAGTCAATCTATCTTTCTAGGAATTCAGCATGTTCTAGCAATGGACATTTACATTGTACCAATTATCCTAGCAGGAGCACTTGCAATGGGAATTGGAGAGAAATCATTCCTTATACAAATGACATTTATGGCAGCAGGTATTGCAACAATAATACAGGCAACAATCGGACTTAAGCTTCCTGTAATGCAGGGGCCATCATACATACCAATTGGAGCACTAGCTGCAATCGGAGGTAAACTTGGACTTGCTACAATGATAGGTAGTATGATTCCAGGAGCTATACTAATAGCAGTACTTGGATACTTTAAGTTACTTGGTAAGATAATGAAGAAGATTATTCCACCAATAGTAGCGGGAACTGTAATTTTAGTAATAGGTATTGCATTAATGCCAGTTGCAATTACTAATCTTTATCATGGAGATAGACCAATAGATAATATGATAGTAGCTGGAATATCAGCAGTTTTACTTGTAGTATTCCTAATAATAGGTGCAAGAGCAAACGGTAAGTTTAAGTTCTTTAAACTTTGTTCAGTAATTATTGCATTAGTTGGAGGTACAATAGTAGCTGCAATGTATGAAATGGTTAATTTTGCTCCAGTAGCTGATGCTGCATGGTTTGCACTTCCAAAGCTTATGCCATTTGGTATGCCAGAGTTTGATTTAAACTCAGTACTAGTTATGATATTTATTTACTTTGTAATTCTTATAGAAAGTACAGGAACATGGTTTGCAATAGGATCTGTTACTGGGAAGGAAATCGATGAAAAGAAAATCGATGGAGGTTCAGCAGGAGAAGGTCTTGGATGTGCAATAGGTTCAGTACTAGGAAGTATGCCAGTTACTGGTTACTCAACAAATGCAGGAATTATTGCCATTACAGGAGTGGCTAGTAGACGTGCTATAATAGCAGGTGGTGGAATCCTAATTGCACTAGGACTTATGCCTAAGTTTACAACTTTAATTGGATGTATTCCAGAAGTAGTTATAATGGGTGTATTTGCAATAGTTACTGTAATAATTGCGATGAACGGGTTTAGAGTCTTAAAGAGTGTTAGCCTAAACGAAAGAAACATGCTTGTAATTGGTATACCAGTTCTTCTAACAATCGCTTGTGTAGTTACACCAAAGGAAGTTGTTGGAATGATGCCAGTATTACTACAGTACCTAATTAATGCAGGTATGGCACTAGGTGCAGTAGCAGCAGTAGTTCTTAACATAGTTTTACCAAAGGAAAATGATGAAGTTATAGTTGATAATGCTTCAAATACACATGGAGCTTAATTAATAATTCTAGACAACATTAAGGAGGAGAAAAAGATGACACAAACAATACTTAAAAACGCTTTTATAATCACAATGGATGGGGCTAAAAGAGCCTATGAGAAGGGTGATATTTTAATAGAAAATGACAAGATAACTGAAATAGGTAAAGTTGATGAGGGTAAGTTTAGTGAAGCTGAAGTTATTGATTGTACAGGAAAGATAATAATGCCAGGACTTATTAATACCCATGTACATATGTCACAGCAATTAGGACGAGGCCTTGCTGATGATGTTGATTTATTAACATGGCTAAGAGAAAGAACATGGCCATATGAAAGTAGTATGAGCGAAGAAGAGCAATATATAGCAGGAACAGCTTGCTGCATTGAAATGATAAAGTCAGGGGTTACTGCATTTGCAGAGTCAGGTGGATTCCATGTTGATGCACTTGGAAAGGCAGTAGAGGATACAGGTATTAGATGTGCCCTTGCCCGTTCAACAATGGATGATGGAGTTGGACTTCCAGCAAACTGGGTTGAAAGTACAGATTATACATTAAATAAGCAAATTGAAGCATTTGAAAAGTGGAATGATAAGGGAGATGGAAGAATTAAATACTGGTTCGCAGTAAGAACCATATTTAATGCTACTGAAGAGCTACTTATTAGAACTAAGAAGCTTGCTGATGAATATAACACTGGTATTCATATGCATATAGCTGAGATTCCTGAGGAAATTGATTATGCTAAGGAAAGAACAGGAAAGTCAACTGTTGAATACCTAGCAAGTATAGGATTCCTTGATAAAAATATATTAGCAGCCCACCATGTATGGCTAACTGATAGGGAAGTAGACCTATTTAGACTATATGATGTTAAGGCATCACATAACCCAGCAGCTGCTATGAAGGTACTTGGGTTTGCTAAGGTTCCAGAAATGCTTAATAAGGGCGTAGTTGTATCAATTGGTACTGATGGCGCACCATGTAATAATAGAATGGACATGATGGATGAAATGTATCTAACAGCACTTATTCATAAGGGAAGAACACTTGACCCTAAGGTAGTACCTGCTGAGAAGATTATTGAAATGGCAACAATTAATGGAGCTAAAACAATACTTAGAGATGACGAAATTGGAAGTCTTGAAGTTGGTAAAAAGGCTGACCTAATTGTTCTTAACCCAAGAGGGATTGGTAGTATGCCACTACATGACCCAGTTTCAAATATCGTTTATGCAATGCACTCAACAAATGTTGAATCATCAATGTGTAATGGTAAATGGGTTATGAGAGATAGAAAGGTAACAATGGTTGATGAGGAAGCTATACTAGACAAGGCCATAGAACTTGCAGATAATATTAGAAAAAAAGCTGGAATCAATCTACCTGATAGATTTGTTACAATAAGATAAAAAATATTATTTACCCCCTATAAAATACCTCTAATCATATAGATTAGGGGTATTTTTCTAGTTTACAAGCGAACAAATGTTCTGTATAATTTTCTATGGAGGTGATAGCATGGATATAATGAAAAAGCTTGAAATACTATCAAGTAGTGCTAAGTATGATGTTTCATGTTCTTCAAGTGGAGTTAATAGAAAGAATAAAAAAGGACTTGGTAGCGCTAGTAGTGCAGGTATATGCCATAGCTTTACCCCAGATGGAAGATGTATATCCCTACTTAAAATATTAATGAGCAACGCATGTATTTATGACTGTGAATACTGCATAAATAGAAGAAGTTCAAGTACTGAGAGGGCAACATTTACTCCAAGGGAAATTGCGGATTTAACGATTAATTTTTATAGAAGAAATTATATAGAAGGGCTTTTTCTAAGTTCGGGTATCATAAAGAGTCCAAGTCATACAATGGAAATGCTTTATAACACTGTTTATATATTAAGACACGAATATAATTTCCATGGATATATTCACTTAAAGGCTATTCCAGGTGCAGAAAAATCACTTATAGATATGGCTGGAAAGTTAGTAGATAGAATGAGCGTTAATATAGAACTTCCATCAGAGGAGAGCTTGAAATTACTTGCACCTGATAAGACTAAGCATTCAATTATTAAGCCTATGAAGGATATAGCATTATCTATTAAGGATAGAAAAATTAACAAAACTAAGGAGAAGTTTCTACCAGGGGGACAGAGTACCCAGCTAATAGTTGGTGCAACAAATGAAAGTGATAGTAAAATTATTAGATTATCACAGGGGCTTTATAATAGCCTAAATCTTAAAAGAGTATATTATTCAGGATATATACCAGTTAACAGAAGCAGTATTCTTCCAAGCACAACTTCTCCCCCAAGAATTAGGGAGAATAGGCTTTATCAAGCAGATTGGCTACTGAGGTTTTATGGGTTTAGTGCTGAGGAGCTACTTAGGGATGGAGAGAATTTTGATCTTAACTATGACCCTAAAACTCAATGGGCACTTAATAATTTTAATGAGTTTCCTGTTGAAATAAATACAGCAGATTATAATACTCTTTTAAGGGTGCCTGGTATAGGAGTTAAAGGTGCTATGAAAATTGTTACAGCAAGAAGGGTAAGTTTTCTTTCAATAAAGGATATTAAAAAAATGGGTATTTCACTTAAAAGGGCAGGCCATTTTATAACTATAAAGGGAAAATACTATGGAAGTGTTAAGTTTGATAGGGACTATATAAAAGGGGCCTTAGCTCCAAGAAGTGACTTAAATCTAATTGAAAGTATTAACGTTAATCAATTAAGTTTTTTAGATGAAAGTGTAGATTATATGTCTAATAGATTAGCTTCAGTAGTAGGTGAATTATAATGGTTTATACCTATGATGGAAGTTTTGATGGATTTTTAACCTGTGTATATGAATCTTACTATAATAAGTGGCCGGATAATATTACTTGCCATGAAAAATATATAGTAAGTTTTGTAGATGAGGAAAAATACATTGTAGCAAACAAAGAAAAGGCTAATAAAGTGAAAAAGTCAATTAAAGATAAATTATCACATACAACATATAAAATAATTTATACAGTATTTCTATCTTCCTGTGATAATAAGGAGAAAAACCTACTTAATTATATAGGGTTATTATTTAAATATGGAAACTCTATTAATTATCACAAACAAAACCCTACTATTATATATGTAGATAAAATATACGCAAGGGTTAAAAAGGAAGCACATAGATTTACTGGCTTTGTTAGGTTTAAGGATATTCAGGGGGTTTTATATTCGAAAATAGAACCTGATAATAATATATTAGAACTTATAGCATCTCATTTTAAGGATAGGTTTAGTAATGAAAAATTCATTATTCATGATGCTATCCGTGAAAGGGCTATTATATATGATGGTAGTAGTCTTCGAATAAGTGAGGACTTTAATATTAATGTAGAAATTAAAATAGATGATGTTTATGAATCTCTTTGGAGGGGATATTTTAAGGCTACTAATATTAAAGAAAGGGAAAATCTAAAGCATCAAAGAGGTATGATGCCTAAAAGATATTGGAGCAATCTAACAGAAGTCGAAAAATAGGGAAAATTAATAGAAACGACTTTTATTATTATTTTTCTTGTAGTAGTATAGTATTATTGCAAAAAAATAATAGGGAGATGATCTGGTGAGTAGTAATCAAAATATACTAGGACAGGGGAGCATACCTAGTTTACTTTTAAAATTATCAGTACCTGCTATTGCAGCCCAAATTATAAACGCTTTATATAGTATTATAGATAGAATGTTTATAGGTCATATTGAAGGGGTAGGAGCGGCTGCACTAACAGGAGTTGGAATTACATTTCCTATAATTATTTTAATATCAGCTTTTAGTTCTTTAGTTGGAATGGGTGGTGCACCAAGAGCTGCTATTAAAATGGGTAAAGGAAAGAATAAGGATGCGGAGAAGATTCTTGGAAC